>DXIO01000080.1 GCA_019112875.1 Candidatus Aquabacterium excrementipullorum | reverse complement strand
GCTCAGCATCGTTTCGGCATGGAGCCGTGCCCCTGGTGCATCCTGCAGCGCCTGCTGTTCCTCACCATCGCGGTGCTGTCGCTGGTGGCCGCCGCCCTGCCCTGGCCCGTGGCGCGCCGGGGTCTGGCGCTGCTGGTGGTGCCCGTGGCTGCGGGTGGCGTGGCCGCCGCGCTGTGGCAGCACTTCGTCGCGGCCAAGACCGCCTCGTGCGCGCTCACGCTGGCCGACCGCATCGTCGGCGGGCTGGGGTTCGACACGCGCTGGCCCGAGGTGTTCGAGGTGCGTGCCTCCTGCGCCGATGCCGCCACCAAGCTGCTGGGCGTGCCCTTCGAGTTCTGGAGCCTGGCGCTGTTCGCGGTGGCGGGCGTGGTCGCGCTGGTCTGCGCGCTGTCGCGCCGCCGTCGCTTCTAACGGGGCCTGCCGCGGCTTCGCGCCGCGCATTTTTCCGCACAGGCGCCGGTGTCATCTGGCACCATCCTGCGGTCATCGGCCGTTGATGCGCCGCGTGCCCGCCCTTCATTCCGCCATGCTGGACGTCGATCCCACCCTCCCCACCGCGCTGGTCGATTTCCCCGACCAGGCGGGTCTACGCCGGCGCCTGGCCTTTCACCAGGCCAGGCAGTGGCTGGTGGCGCACGATCCATCGCAAGTGCCTGCGCTGCTGGATGCCGCTCACCAGGCCGCGCGTGACGGTGCCTGGTGCGTGGGCTGGGTGGCCTATGAGGCCGCCCCAGGGCTGGACGCGCACCTGCCCGTCAAGGCCCTGCCGCCCGACACGCCCTATGCCGTGTGGGCCGTGTTCGATGAGGCACACACCTGGCCAGAAGACGCGCCTGCCGCCCCGGCCGCGCTTGATGGCTCGGCTCAGCACCCCTGGCGGGTGGGCCCTTGGCATTCCGGCCTGGACGATGTCCGGCTGCACCAAAAGGTGGAACAGATCCGCGAGCTGATCCGCGCGGGCGAGGTCTACCAGATCAACCTCACGGCCACGCTCAAGGCCACCTTCGAGGCCGGCCCTGACGCCGCATCGCCAAGCGCCGATTCAATCCAGCTTGGCACCAACAGTGCCTCGCAACTGACCGGCGCCCTGCATGCCTACTTCCGCGCCTTGCTGCGCAGCCAGCCCCAGGGCTATGGCCTGATGCTCGATGGCCGCGCTGCTGCCCGGCAGCCCGGCGCCGTGCTCAGCGTCTCGCCCGAACTCTTCTTCGACTGGGATGGCGATCAGCTCACCACCCGTCCGATGAAGGGCACGGCGACCCGCGCCGCCGACACGGCCGAAGACGCACGCGCCGCCGAGCATCTGCGCACCAGCCCCAAGGAGCGCGCCGAGAACCTGATGATCGTGGACCTGCTGCGCAACGACCTGTCGCGTGTGGCCCAGGTGGGCAGCGTGGCCGTGCCCGCGTTGTTCGATGTGCAGGCCCTGCCCACCGTCTGGCAGATGACGTCCACCGTCACCGCGCGCACGCGCCCCGGCCTGCGCCTGAGCGAGGTGTTCGCGGCGCTGTTCCCCTGCGGCTCGGTCTCGGGCGCTCCCAAGCGCCAGGCCATGCACCACATCGCCCGCATGGAAGGCGGCCCGCGCGGCGTCTACTGCGGTGCATCCGGCGTGATGGCGCCCGGCGGGCGCGTCACCCTCAACGTGCCCATCCGCACCGTGGCCGTGCACACGCCGCCACCGCCGGCCCCCTGGACACTGCGCTGCGGCATCGGCAGCGGCATCACGCTGGACGCCACGCCCGAAGGCGAAGCCGGCGAGTGGCAGGCCAAGCAGGCCTTCCTGCGCCGCGCGGATCAGCCCTTCCAGTTGCTCGAATCCCTGCGGCTGGACGATGGCCAGATCCTCAGGCTCGATGCCCACCTGGCGCGACTGGCCCGCAGCGCCCGGCATTTCGCCTACCGTTGGGACGACAGCATCGACACCGCTTGCCGACAGAGCCTGCACCGACTGGCGCAGCGTCATCCACACGGTGCCTTCAAGCTGCGCCTGCTGCTCGACGCTGGCGGATCGCCGCAAGCCGAAGCCGCGCCCTTGCCCTTGCCGTCCGCCGGCCCCCGCCCGGTCACGCTGGCCCACCAGCCCATCCCCCGGGCCGACCGCGACGAGTTCATCCGCCACAAGACCACGCAACGATCCGCTTACGCGCCCTTCGCGCCACCGCCCGGCATCTTCGACACCTTGCTGCACAACGAGCGCGGCGAGCTGACCGAATTCACCATCGGCAACGTGGCGCTGAAGCTCGACGGCCAATGGTTCACGCCCCCCCTGAGCAGCGGCCTGCTGCCCGGCGTGATGCGCGACTCGCTGCTCGCTGAGGGGCAACTGCACGAGCGCGTGCTGATGCTGGCCGACGTGCGGCGCGCCGAGGGCCTGGCCCTGGTCAACAGCGTGCGAGGCTGGGTAGACGTGGTGCTGGCACAAGGATGAGTCCCAGATTGTGATGCTGGTCGTCACCATGGCAGACCACCCGGCTCGGCTTCCTCACCTCAGCACACACAGAGCTCTGATCTTTGGCAGACTGTCGCCCGTTCCATCCGTTTTCATCCCCGAAAGATCCCCATGCGCCTGCTGCACACCATGCTGCGCGTTGGCCAGCTCCAGCGCTCCATCGATTTCTACACCCAGGCCCTGGGCATGACCCTGCTGCGCACCGTCGACCGCCCCGAGCAGCAGTACACGCTGGCCTACCTGGGCTACGGCCCCAACCCCGAGCACGCCGAACTGGAGTTCACCTACAACTACGGCACCGAGAAGTATGAACTGGGCAACGCCTACGGCCACATCGCCCTGGGCGTGGACGACATCAACGTGGTCTGCGACAAGGTGCGCGGCCTCGGTGCCACACTGGGCGGCAGCGTCTCGCGCGAACCGGGGCCGGTCAAGGGCGGCAACACCATCATCGCCTTCGTCACGGATCCTGATGGGTACAAGGTCGAGCTCATTCAACACGGCTCACCGATCTGACGCTTCACCGGGAACGCTTCAGCGCCCACAAAAAAGCCGCCTCACCAAGGGCGGCTTTTTTCGTGCAGGCCCGACATGGGCCGCACCATAGATCACTCCGGCCGCTGCGCCGCGATCTTCGGCGTGCTCACCGACACATCACCGCACTGCGCGCGATGGCGCAGCGCATGGTCGATCACCACCAGCGCCAACATGGCCTCGGCGATCGGCGTGGCGCGGATGCCCACGCAGGGGTCGTGGCGGCCGAAGGTTTCCACCGTGGCGGGGTTGCCCTCCAGGTCGATCGAGGGGCGCGGCGTGCGGATCGAGCTGGTCGGCTTGATCGCGATCGACACGCGCAGATCCTGCCCCGTCGAGATACCGCCCAGCACGCCACCAGCGTGGTTGGACATGAAGCCTTCGGGCGTCAAACCATCGCCGTGCTCGCTACCCTTTTGCTCGACGCAGCCAAAGCCAGCGCCGATCTCCACACCCTTGACGGCGTTGATGCCCATCATCGCGTAGGCGATGTCGGCGTCCAGCTTGTCGAACAGCGGCTCGCCCAGGCCCACCGGCATGCCGCTGGCCTCGACGTACAGGCGCGCGCCACACGAATCCCCCTCTTTGCGAAGATCGTCCATGTAGGCCTCAAGTGCCTCGATCTGGCTGGCATTGGGCGCGAAAAAGGGGTTCTGGCTGACGTGTTCCCAGCCCTCGAAGGCGATGGGCACATGGCCCAGTTGCGTCATGCAGGCACGGATGGACACGTTGAAGTGCTCCTTGAGCCACTTCTTGGCCACCGCGCCGGCCGCCACCATCGGCGCCGTCAGACGGGCCGACGAGCGCCCGCCACCGCGCGGGTCGCGGATGCCGTACTTGTGCCAGTAGGTGTAGTCGGCATGGCCAGGGCGGAAGGTCTGCAGGATGTTGCCGTAGTCCTTGCTGCGCTGGTCGGTGTTGCGGATCAGCAGGGCGATGGGCGCGCCGGTGGTCTTGCCCTCGTAGACGCCGGAGAGGATCTCGACGGCATCGGGCTCGTTTCGCTGGGTGACATGGCGCGAGGTGCCAGGGCGGCGGCGGTCCAGGTCGTGCTGGATGTCGGCCTCGGTCAGGGCCAGGCCGGGCGGGCAGCCGTCGATCACGCAGCCGATGGCCGGGCCGTGCGATTCGCCGAAGTTGGAGACGGTGAACATGTGTCCGAAGGTGCTGCCGGCCATGGAGGGTCTGGAATGCGTGGGGAAAACCGTTATTGTCCCCCAAGACAAAACCCGGCGCCAAGGCCGGGTCCGTGGGGGGCGACACACCCTCGCTGGGCCACGCAGGCGCGCGACGGGGGCCTCACAGGCCCTCGGCGCGTCAGAAAAGGATCAGAGCAGCGCCTGGCGCTCGCCGGCATTCTCTTCCACCGGCCAGTCGCGGATGTAGGCCTTGAGCATGCGGTTTTCGAAATCCTGCCCGTCGACCACGGCCTTGGCCACGTCGTAAAAGGAGATCACGCCGGCCAGCGTCCTGTTGGTCAGCACGGGCATGTAGCGCGCATGGCGGTTGAGCATCATGCGGCGCACTTCGTCGATCTCGGTCTCGGGGGTGCAGGTGAGCGGGTGATCGTCCATCACCGAGCGCACGGCTTGAGCGCCGAAGGCGCCATCGTTGCGCACCACGGCCTGGATCACTTCCCGGAAGGTGAGCATGCCCACCAGTTCGCCGTGCTCCATCACCACCAGCGAGCCGATGTCGTGGTTGGCCATCGTGGTGGCGGCTTCGGCCAGCGGGTCCTCGGGGCGGACGGTGAACAGCGTGTTGCCTTTGACGCGGAGGATGTCGCTGACTTTCATGGGGGAAGTCTCCTTTTGGTCGGATCGGTGGCGTCGCCGCGGGTCACGCAGTGCAAGTGCCACAAGTGGGGGACAACAGTGTGCCGCAAACGGCTGGTCGCCGCCCGCTGGAATCCGGTTTCGCGTCGGATCAATATAGCCCCGATCCGACAGGAGCGCCACTGTTAAAACCGCGTTCAGGGCTCGTCTTTGCTTGGTGTTTGCCCCAAGATGGGCGCCGGCGCGAGCGTCATGGGGGCACCCAGCGCCTCGGCCAGGCTGATGTCATCGAAGCGGGCGCGCAGCCAGAAATCCTGGCTCCAGCTGTCCGTGCCCAGCAACAACTGGCGCACCAGCGGCGCCACCGAGGTGCGCCCCGGGTTGCACAGCAGCACGAAGCGGCCGCCATCGTCCGATTCGGGTTCGTCCAGGCGGGCCACCCAGTCCAGGCCCACCAATGTCTCCAGCACGGGCTCGAGCTGCAGCGGGTCGGTGCGCAGCATCTGCGCCAGGCGCAGGCCCGAGTAGCCGGCCGTGGTGTTGTGCTGCGCATCGGCCAGCGTCTTGAGCAAGGCCAGCGCCATCTGGAATCGATGCCCCGGCGCGTCCGGCCAGCGCTTCACGCGCGAGACCAGGCTGGGCGCGTAAGCCGCCACCACCGCGCCCTGCAGCACGATCAGCCAGCTCAGGTAGATCCAGATCAGGAAGATGGGCAGCGCCGCGAAGGCGCCGTACACCGTGGCATACACCGGCACGTTCGACAGGTACAGGGCCAGCACCTTCTGCGCCAGCTCCAGCCCGATGGACACGAACAGCGCGCCCGAGGCCGCATGCTCCCAGCGCACATGCGTGTTGGGCACGTAGCGGAACAGCGCCGCGAAAGCCGCCGTCTGCAGCACGAACACGATCAGCCCCAGCAGCACGCTGATGCCCCCGGGCAACTCGCCCACCCAGCCACGCGAGGCCGACAGCACGTAGGAGGTGAGCGACAGGCTCGCCCCCACCAGCAAGGGCCCCAGCGTCAGCGCAGCCCAGTACACCAGCACGCGCTGCGCGATCGGCCGGCGCGAGCGCACCCGCCAAATCGCGTTGAGCGTGTGGTCGATGGTCAGCATCAGGAACATGGCCGTCAGGCCCAGCGCGATCAGGCCCACGCCGCCCAGCTGGCTGGCCTTGCCTGAAAACCGCGTCAGGAACAGCAGCACCTGCTTGGCGATCACGTCGGGCACCAGGCCGCTGAGGAACTGCGTCTCCAATGCCTTGCGAAAGCGCGCGAACACCGGGAAGGCGCTGAACAGGGCCAGCATCACCGTGAACAGCGGCACCAGCGCGATGGTGGTGGTGAAGGTCAGGCTGCCGGCGGTCACGCCCAGGCGGTCTTCACGGAAACGCAGCCGCAGGGTGTGGAGGGTGGCCATCCAGGGCCAGTGCTGCAGCAGAACGAGAAAACGCCGGTACCAGATCATGGGGGGCTATCATGCCACCCCATCGGCTCCCCACTTGGAGGGATGCCGCCCTGCCTGGCCCACCCGCCGCATTGCTTGCAGGCCACCCCTTCATGACCGACCACACCGCTGCCTCAACGTCGTCAACACCTTTGACAGATGAGCCCGTGGTCGGCACTCACACGCCCGAACGCCTGCGCCGGATCGACCAGATCCGCGCCTTGGCCGTCGGCGTGACGGTGGGGCTGATCGCGCTCGGCGTGGCCTGGGAGCTGTGGCTCGCCCCCCTGCCCGGCGGCACCGGCGCGCTGGCGCTCAAGGTGCTGCCGCTCACGCTGGCCGTGGCCGGCCTGCTCAAGCACCGCCTGTACACCTACCGCTGGCTGTCGCTGCTGGTGTGGCTGTACTTCACCGAAGGCGTGGTGCGCGGCACGGGCGATGCTGCCCTCTCTCAGGTGCTGGGCTGGGTGGAGACCGCGTTGAGCGTGCTGCTGTTCACAGCGTGTGCCGTCTACGTTCGCCTGCGCCTGAAGGTGCTGCCACCCAAGCCCAAAGATACCGGCCGTCGTGCCGATGCCTGAGCACACGATGGACATCACCTCCTGGCTCGATGACCTGGGCGCCCTGCTCGACCCCGCCGGCCTGTTGCGCCCCGATCAAGGCCTGTCCCCAGCCGTCTGTGAACCCTTCGAGCTGGACTGGCGTCGCCGCTACCGCGGGCAGGCCCTGGCCATCGCCCGGCCAGCCACCGTCGAGCAGGTGCGGACCGTGGTGCGCGCCTGCGCCGCCGAAGGCATCGCGCTGATTCCCCAGGGCGGCAACACCGGCCTGGTCGGCGGCTCGATCCCCGATGGCAGCGGGCGCCAGTTGCTGCTCAATCTGACCCGGCTGCACCAGGTGCGCGGCGTGGATCCGGCCAACCTGACATTGACCGTGGATGCCGGTTGCACGCTGGCCCAGGTGCAGCAGGCCGCGCAAGACCACGGCCTGCTCTTCCCGCTCAGCCTGGCCTCGGAAGGCTCGTGCACCATCGGCGGCAATCTGGCCACCAACGCGGGCGGCACGCAGGTGCTGCGCTACGGTACCGCGCGCGAACTGTGCCTCGGGCTGGAGGTCGTCACCGCCAGCGGCGCGCTGTGGTCCAGCCTGTCCGGCCTGCGCAAGGACAACACCGGGTACGACCTGCGCGATCTCTTCATCGGCAGCGAGGGCACGCTGGGCGTGATCACGGCCGCCACGCTGCGCCTGTACCCGCGCCCGCGCGGCCAGGCCACGGCACTGGCCGCCTGCGACAGCTTGCACGGCGCCGTCGCCCTGCTCAGCCGCGCACGCGCTCATCTGGACGCCGGCCTTACCGCCTTCGAGGCCATGGGCCGCTTGCCGTTGGACCTGGTCGCCAGGCACCACCCCGACATCGCCCGTTGCGCCGACAGCCTGCGCAGAGGCGATCAGCTTCCGCCATGGGCCGTGCTGATCGAACACGCCAGCACCGAATCGCAAGACCACGCCGAAGCGCGCCTGCAAGCCCTGCTGGGCGACGCGCTCGACGCCGGCGAGATCACCAACGCCAGCCTGGCCACCAACGAATCGCAACGCCAGGCCCTGTGGCATCTGCGCGAGACCATCCCGCTGGCCGAGCGCACCGAGGGCCTGATGGTCAAGCACGACATCGCCGTGCCCACCTCGGCCATCCCGGCTTTCGTCGCGCAAGCCGGCCAGCAACTGCAGGCACGCTGGCCCGACAGTCGTGTCGTCTGCTTCGGCCACCTGGGTGATGGCAACCTGCACTACAACGTGCAGCCGCCCGCCGGTCAAGCCAGCGCCGAAGCCCTGCAGTCCTTCGAACACCAAGCCAATCAGGTGGTGTTCGATCTGGTGGACCGCTTCGGCGGCACGCTGTCGGCCGAACACGGCATCGGCCAACTGCGCCGCGACGAACTGGCTCGGCGCAAGCCGCCCGAGGCGCTGACCATGATGCGCGCGATCAAGCAGGCACTGGATCCGCAGGGGCTGTTCAACCCCGGCCGCGTGCTGTGAGCAGCAACGCCCCATAAAAAAGGGCGCCCGAAGGCGCCCTCAATCTCCCAAGACACGCAACACCGGCACATGCCCCCGCGCCGGTGCTGTCACTTTCTTCTTGTCGACCCGATGCCTTGTCAAGCCACGCGACGGCGGCGCAGGGCCAGGCCCAGCACGGCCAGACCGGCCACGGCCATCGCATAGGTCTCAGCTTCGGGCACGGCCACGGTCACCGAGAAGGTGTCGCCTGCCTGGCGACCGGCCAGGCTCAGCGTCCAGTCGGTGGCACCGGCCACGGCCAGCGGGTTGCCGATGTAGAACTCGCTCGTCAGCGACGGCGAGAAGCTGGCCCAGGCGCTGCCGGCGTTCGAGCCCGACGACACCACGTTGACGAAGCCGTCCGTGGTGATGGTGCCGGCCGAGGCAAAGGCCAGGCCGTTGAGCGACACCTGCACGTTGTCGATGCCAAAGCCCGAGATATTGCGCACCAGGCTGCTGAAGCTCAGCTGACCGGCGGCCAGGTCGGCCGCGTCCAGCGTGAAGTTCAGCGTCACGGTGGACAGCTGGCTCAGGTCGATGTCGAAGGACAGCGCGCTACCCGACGAGTAGTCGGTGACGCTGGCGCCCGTGGCGCCGTTGAAGGTGGCGGCCGAGGCCTGGCCTGCGATGGCCAGGGCGCCCATCAGGGCGGCGGCGATGTGGCGAAACTTCATCATGATGTCAGTCCTATTGAATATGGCGAATGACGTTGATCACAGCGAGCCATTGGCCCAGGGACCCGTGATGGCGAAGGTAATGCCAGGGGTCTGGATGTTGACGAACAGATAGCGGCCCGTCGGGTCGAAGCAGCCACCGGCGAACTCGTTGGAACGGTGGTCATCGGCCAGCGAGGTCAGCTTGCCAGCCGCGCTCAGCTGGGCCGCCGTGACGTTGACGTTGTTCTTGGCGAAGATCGAGACTTGGCCGTCGTCGTGCAGCGAGATCAGGCGCAGACCGGTGCCGAACTCGTCGGTCACGTTGGCGCCGTCTTCGCAGATCAGCAGGCCGCCACGCGGGCTGACCGTGATGTTGTCGCCCATCGTGCCCACGCTGGTGCTGGGCGACGAGTAGATGCACACCATCACCTGCGAGGCCAGGTCCAGTTCCCAGATCGTGCCCTGGCTGACGGGGCCGCCCGAGGTGTCCATGAAGTACATCTTGCCGTCGAAGTACCACACGCCTTCGCCACGGTTCATGCGCAGCGCGCCTTGCTGCCAGCCCTGCACGAAGGGGCCCGAGGCGTTGCTGATGACCTGACCGCTCAGGCCCGTGGCGTTGCCGCGGTTCTGATCGGGGTTGGGCACGTCCACCCACTCCAGCTCGACGGTGAGGTCCAGCTGCGCGGCGATGATGCTCACGTTGTTCTGGCCCTTGACCTTGGCCATCTGCAGCAGGCCGCCCTGGGCCAGCGAGCCCGCCACACCCGACTTGTTGGTGGGGATGTAGCGGTACAGGCCCGACTTGCCCGACGAATCCTCCGTCAGATAGACGATGCCGGTGGCCGGATCGACACCCGCGGCTTCGTGCGCGAAGCGGCCCATGCCCACGATCGGCAGACCGGTGGTCTGGCTCGGATCGGCTGTCACTTCGAACACGTAGCCGTGCTTCTTGCCGCCGGTGCTGACGTCGTCGCTGCCGACTTCCTCGCAGCTCAGCCACGTGCCCCAGGGCGTGGGGCCGCCAGCGCAGTTGGTGCGTGTGCCAGCCAGGCTGGGCTCGGCCTTGGTCCAGTTGCCATCGACGAAGGTCAGGTTGGTCGTGCCACCGGCCGAGTAGGACGATGCGGACGAGGCCGTGCCACGGCTGTTGTCGTACACGGCGGTCGCACCGAAGAAGGCGGTGTCGCTGCCGGTGCCACGCTCGTGGTTGCGCACCAGTGTCAGCTCGGTGCTGCGACCGACCTTGCGGCTGCGGATCACGGCCATGCCGTCGTGCGAGCTGGGCGTGGCCAGACCGTTGGCCATCAGATCCCCCGTCCAGCCGAAGCTCTTGTAGGTGAAGCCAGCCGGCAGTTGCAGCAGCGGCAGGCCGGTGGTCAGGTCATTGACCGGGGCGATCGGGCCGTAAGGGCTGGCGATGCGCGACGTGGTCGCGGCCAGGGCCTCGCGGGCATGCAGGGCGGTCAGTGCGCCGATGAAGGGCAGCGCGGCGGCGGCACCGGCGCTCTTGAGCAGGCTTCGGCGGCTGGGGTGGAAAGGGGACGTGGGCATGAAGACTCCTGGTACAGCGGTTGGGGACCGGCCGTGGCCGGCCAGAGGTGAAAACCGCCCAGAAGCTTATGAACACAAGGTGAATAACCGAAGACGCCGAAATCCTTGATCGTGAGCCATGCGGATCACATGAATCCAAAATGAATGACACAAAGCACATGTCACCCACTGCGCATCCCGCACATCGGGGAACATGGATCGGGAGATTGCCGCTTGGTTCGTGGCGGGCTGTCGTCAGGTCGCGAGGGCGGTGTCCTGCCAGTCCAGCGGCCAGGCTCCGGCGCGCCACTGGCGCAGCCACATCATGCCGACGATGGTCTTGGCATCGGTCAGTTGGCCTTGCTGCATCCAGGCTTCCAACTCGTCCTGCGTGGCCGCGAAGACGTCCAGGAACTCGCCATCGTCCAGATGGCGTTCGGTCAGGGTCAAGTCCTGCGCGAACCAGATCTCGATGAACTCGGTGGCGTAGCCAATCACGGGGTGCATCACGCCGGCGCGGGCCCAGCGGCGGCCCACGTAGCCCGTCTCTTCGAGCAGTTCGCGCTGCGCGCACGCCAGCACCGTCTCGCCCTCGTCGAGCTTGCCGGCCGGGAACTCGATCATCGTCATGCCCACCGGGTAGCGGAACTGGCGCTCCATCACCAGTCGGCCATCGGGCAGGATGGGCACGACCATCACGGCGCCCGGATGCACCACGTACTCACGCGTGGCCTCGCGGCCATCGGGCAGTTGCACGCGGTCGCGGCGCCATTGCAGGAACTTGCCTTGCTCGATCAGCTCGGTCTGCACCAACGTCTCGCGAAGGTGCTTGTCGTCGTCGTTGGATTCATTGGCCGGGTTATGGATGGACTCACTCATCAACGACCGCCCCGGCGCAGGTAGCGCCACACGAAACCCGGAAATGACAGCGTAAGGAAGACGCAGCCCCACACGGCGTAGAACTCCCAGCGCTGCGGCGCGGCCTGGCCCAGATGGGCTTCCAGCGCGCGGCCCAGCAGGGCCACCAGCACGGCGTAGACCACCAGTTCCAGCACATGCCAGGCCGTGGGCTTGGGCTGGCGCGCCGGCCCCACCAGGAAGATGCGCTGGTTCACGAACGGCAAATTGGCGGCCACCAGGGCCGCCAACAAAACGCTGAGTACCGCCCACACGGGCACCAGGCCATTCATGCGGGCGTTAGCTCAAAGCCACTTGGATCAGTTGGCCAGCGACTGCGTGATCACGCGGGCGCACAGGGCCATCAGACCGCCGGGCAGGATGCCCAGCAGCAGCACGGCCGCGGCGTTGGCCGACAGCAGCGCGCGTGCCTCGCCGCCCTGCACCACCGGCGTGGCATCGGTCGGCTCGTCGAAGTACATGACCTTGACGACACGCAGGTAGTAGTAGGCACCGATCAGTGACAGCAGCACGGCCACGATGGACAGCTGGATCAACCACGGCGAGTTGGTCGTGATCAGCGATTGCAGCACGGCCAGCTTGGCGTAGAAGCCCACTGTCGGCGGGATGCCGGCCAGCGAGAACATGAACACCGCCATCACGGCCGCCAGCAGCGGGCTGCGCTTGGCCAGGCCGGCCAGATCAGAGATCTGCTCCGACTCGAACCCGGGGCGCGACAGCAGCATCACCAGGCCGAAGGTGCCCAGGGTGGTCAGCACGTAGGTCAGCACGTAGAACAGCGAGGAGCCGTAACCGTTACCCGCAGACACCGTGTTGCCGGCCACCACGCTGGGCACGAAGCCCAGCAGCATGAAGCCCAGTTGCGCGATACCGGAATAGGCCAGCAGGCGCTTGAGGTTGGTCTGCGCGATGGCGGCCAGGTTGCCCACCACCATCGAGGCCACGGACAGCACCATCAGCATCTGCTGCCAGTCGGTCGCCGAGTTGATCAGGCCTTCCACCAGCAGGCGGATGGTGATCGCGAAAGCGGCCAGCTTGGGGGCACCGGCCACCATCAGCGTGACGGCCGTGGGCGCGCCCTGGTACACGTCGGGCACCCACATGTGGAAAGGCACCACACCCAGCTTGAACGCCAGGCCGGCCACGATGAACACCAGGCCGAAGGTCAGCACCTGCTTGTTGATCTGGCCGGTCAGCGTGGCCTTGTAGACCTCGCCGATGTCCAGCGAACCAGTGGCGCCGTACATCATCGACAGGCCATACAGCAGGAAGCCCGAGGCCAGCGCGCCCAGCACGAAGTACTTCATGGCGGCTTCGGTCGAGGCGGCATGGTCGCGGCGCAGCGCCACCAGGGCGTACAGCGACAGCGACATCAGCTCCAGACCCAGGTAGATCACCAGGAAGTTGTTGCCGGCGATCATGATCGAGATGCCCAGCAGCGCGAACAGGCTCAGGGTGAAGAGCTCGCCCTTGAGGATGTCGCGGTCGCCGGCATACACCTGCGCGTAGACCAGGCTGGCCATCACGGCCAGGGTGGCGCTCAGGGCCAGCAGGTGGCCCATGGCATCGGTCACGATCATGCCCTGCATGGCGTAGCTGGACACGGGGTTGTCCAGGTACCCGATGTGCAGGCCCGCCACGCAAGCCAGGGTCAGCATGCTCAGCAGGTAGGTCGGACGGCGGCGGGGGGATGTGACGAACAGATCGACCATGGAGATGACGCACGCCATCGCCAGCAGGAGGATCTCGGGCGCCACCGCGAGCCAGTTCATGTTGTTCATTTGGTGTGAACCTTCGTCGTCAATTCAGCTTGCTTTGCGACACGTGCTTGATCAGCTCCTGCACCGAGACGTGCATCACGTCGGTGAAGGGCTTGGGCTGGATGCCCATCCACAGCACGGCAGCGGCCAGGATGGCCATGATCAGGAACTCGCGCGCGTTGATGTCGGTCAGGCCGCGCACTTCGTCGTTGGTCACGTCACCGAAGTACACGCGCTTGTACATCCACAGCGTGTAGGCCGCGCCCAGGATCAGGGCGGTGGCCGCCAGCAGGCCGATGAAGAAGTTGTGCTGCACGGCCCCCAGGATCACCATCCACTCGCCCACGAAACCGGCGGTACCCGGCAGGCCGCAGTTGGCCATGGCGAAGAACAGCGCGAAGGCCGCGAACTTGGGCATGGTGTTGACCACGCCGCCGTAGGTGGCGATCTCACGCGAATGCACGCGGTCGTACAGCACGCCGATGGCCAGGAACATCGCGCCCGACACGAAGCCGTGGGCGATCATCTGCACCAGGCCGCCGGCGATGCCCAACTCGTTGAAGATGAAGAAGCCCAGGGTCACGAAACCCATGTGCGCGATGGACGAATACGCCACCAGCTTCTTCATGTCCTGCTGGACCATGGCCACCAGGCCGATGTAGATCACCGCGATCAGCGACAGCGTGATCACCACCGGCGCGTACTGATGCGCGGCATCCGGCACGATGGGCAGCACAAAGCGCAGGAAGCCGTAGCAGCCCAGCTTCAGCATGATGGCCGCCAGCACGACGGAGCCACCGGTGGGCGCTTCCACGTGAGCGTCCGGCAGCCAGGTGTGCACCGGCCACATCGGCACCTTCACGGCGAAGGCCGCGAAGAAGGCGCCGAACAGCAGCGACTGCGGCAGCGAGGCCAGCGGCAGCTTGTGCCAGTCGGTGATCTGGAACGACCCGCCCGACTTGTAGTACAGGAAGATCAGCGCCACGAGCATCAGCAGCGAGCCCAGCAGCGTGTACAGGAAGAACTTGAAGGCCGCGTACACGCGACGGGGGCCGCCCCACACGCCGATGATGATGTACATCGGGATCAGCGTGGCCTCGAAGAACACGTAGAACAGCATGCCGTCCAGTGCGGAGAACACGCCGATCATCAGCCCCGACAGGATCAGGAAGGCGCCGTAGTACTGGTGCGGGCGGTCTTCGATCACTTCCCAGCCGGCCAGCACCACGATGATGCTGATGAAGGCCGTCAGGGGCACGAACCACATGGAGATGCCGTCCACGCCCAGGTGATAGAACACGTTGAAGCGCTCGATCCAGGGCGCCTTCTCGACGAACTGCATCGCGGCCGTCGTCGTGTCGAAGCTGGTCATCAGGGGGATGGTGACCAGGAAGCCTGCGATGGCGCCGATCAGGGCGATCCAGCGCACGGCCTTGGCGTTGTCCTGGCGGCCGGCGACCAGCAGCAGCAGGCCGAAGGCCACCGGTACCCAGATGGACAGGGAAAGGATGTTGTTCATTGTTTGCATATGCCGGCCCCGTGCTCAGTGCTGCCAGAACACGAACCAGGTCATGAGGGCGAACACCCCCAGGATCATGACCAGCGCGTAGTGATAGAGGTAACCCGTCTGGAACAGGCGGACCAGCGAGGCGGTCAGGCCGACCAGCTTGGCCGAGCCGTTGACCAGCAGGCCGTCGATCAGGCCCTGATCGCCGACCTTCCACAGGCCTTGGCCCAGCAGGCGCGCGCCACGGGCGATCACGTTCTCGTTGAACCAGTCCAGGAAGTACTTGTTCTCGCCGATCACGATCAGCGGGCGCAGCACGCGGGCGAAGAACGCCGGGATCTGCGGGGCCACCAGGTAGAACACGAAGGCCGTGACCACACCGGCCAGCGCCAGGAAGAACGGCAGCGTCGTCAGGCCGTGGATGGCCATGGCGGTGGCGCCATGGAACTCGTGCGCCAGCTCTTCCATCGCGGGATGCAGCTCGTGGTTCACGAAGATGGCGTCCTTGAAGAAGTCGCCATACAGCAGGGGCTGGATCGCCAGGAAGCCGATCACCACCGACGGGATCGCCAGCAGCAGCAGCGGCGCGGTCACCACCCAGGGCGATTCGTGCGGCGTGTGATCGTGGTGATCACCGTGGCCGTGGTCATCGTCGTGGTGGTCATGCTCGCCCGGGAAGGGCTTGTGGTGGAAATGTTCCTTGCCGTGGAAGACCAGGAAGTACATCCGGAAGCTGTAGAAGGCCGTGATGAACACGCCGGCCAGCACCGCGAAGTGGGCGAACCCGGCGGCGGGCAGGTGGCTGGCGCCCACGGCCTCGATGATCGAGTCCTTGGAGTAGAAGCCCGCGAAGAACGGCGTGCCGATCAGGGCCAGCGAGCCCAGCAGCGACGTGATCCACGTGATCTTCATGTACTTCCACAGGCCGCCCATGTTGCGGATGTCCTGGTCGTGGTGCATCCCGATGATGACGGAGCCCGCGCCAAGGAACAGCAGCGCCTTGAAGAAGGCGTGGGTCATCAGGTGGAACACGGCCACGTTGTAGGCCGACACGCCCAGGGCGACCGTCATGTAACCCAGCTGCGACAGCGTGGAATACGCCACCACGCGTTTGATGTCGGTCTGGATGATGCCCAGGAAGCCCATGAACAGCGCCGTGATCGAGCCGATCACCAGGATGAAGTTCAGCGCGGCGTCAGACAGCTCGAACAGCGGCGACATGCGCGTGACCATGAAGATGCCGGCCGTCACCATGGTGGCGGCATGGATCAGCGCGGAGATCGGGGTCGGGCCTTCCATCGAATCAGGCAGCCACACGTGCAGCGGGAACTGCGCCGACTTGCCCATCGCGCCGATGAACAGGCACACGCAGATCACGGTGATCAGCGCCCAGTCGGTGGCCGGCAGGGTCTGCGTGGTCAGCGTGCCCGCTTTGGCAAACAGCTCGGTGTAGTTCAGGGTGCCGGTGTAGGCCAGCAGCAGGCCGATGCCCAGGATGAAGCCGAAGTCACCCACGCGGTTGACCAGGAAGGCCTTCATGTTGGCGAAGGTGGCCGTGGGCTTCTTGAACCAGAAGCCGATCAGCAGGTAGGACACCAGGCCCACCGCTTCCCAGCCGAAGAACAGCTGCAGCAGGTTGTTGCTCATCACGAGCATCAACATCGAGAAGGTGAACAGCGAGATGTAGCTGAAGAAGCGCTGGTAGCCGTCGTCCTCTTCCATGTAGCCGATGGTGTAGATGTGCACCATCAGCGACACGAAGGTCACCACGCACATCATCATCGCCGTCAGGCCGTCGATCAGGAAGCCGACCTCCATCTTCAGCGAGCCCAGCGTCATCCATTCGTAGACGGTAGCGTTGAAGCGCGCGCCGCCGGTGACGTCCTTGAGCACCATCGCCGAGATGATGAAGGACACCAGCACCCCCAGGATGGTGATGACGTGGGCACCGCGGCGGCCGATCACCTTGCCGAACAGGCCGGCGGCGATGGAGCCGACCAGCGGCGCCAGGGGCACCGCCAGCAGCGAGTTGAGAGAAAGTTCTGACATTGTTGTGTCTCTCCTAGCGTCGGCCGGTCAGCCCTTGAGCGTGTCGAGTTCGTCCACGTTGATCGACGAGCGATTGCGGAACAGCACGACCAGGATGGCCAGACCGATGGCCGACTCGGCGGCCGCGACGGTCAGGATGAAGAAAACGAAGACCTGTCCGGCCATGTCGCCCAGGTAGTGCGAGAAGGCCACGAAGTTCAGGTTGACGGCCAGCAGCATCAGCTCGATGGCCATCAGCAGCACGATCAGGTTCTTGCGGTTCAGGAAGATCCCGATCACCGACAGCGAGAACAGGATGGCGCCGAGCGACAGGTAGTGTCCGAGGGTGATGCCGGTGCTCATGCCTGGCCTCCTTGGGTGGGTGCAGCCGGAGCGGCTTCGGCGGGCGGCGCGGAAGGCTGCTCGATCACCGGCGCCATCTTCACGATGCGCAGGCGGTCAGCCTTCTTGGCGCGGACCTGCTCGGCCGGGTTCTGGCCCTTGGCGTCCTTGCGGGCACGGTGCGTGAGCGCGATGGCGGCGATGATGGCCACCAGCAGGATCACGGCCGCGATCTGCACCGGGAACAGGTAGTTGGTGTACAGGTCGATGCCCAGGGCCTTGGTGTTGGCCACCTTGGCCACTTCAGGCGCGAAGGCCGCCGCCTGCTTCACGTCGAAGCCGCGCACCAGCACGAAGGCCATCTCGACAGCGATGATCGCGCCGATGATGCCCGCCACCGGGAAGTGCTTCCAGAAGTTGCGCCGCAGCGAGTCCATGTTGATGTCGAGCATCATCACGACGAACAGGAACAGCACCATCACCGCGCCCACGTAGACCAGCACCAGGGCGATGGCCAGGAACTCGGCTTGCAGCAGCATCCAGATGCACGAGGCATTGAAGAAGGCCAGCACCAGGTGCAGGGCCGCGCTGACGGGGCTCTTGGCGGTGATGACGCGGAAGGCCGCGAACACCAGCACCAGCGAGAAGATGTAGAAAAGCAGGGTCGTTGTTTGCATCGGGTGTCGGATCAGCGGTATTTCGCGTCCGCCTCCTTGTTGGCAGCGATGTCCTTCTCGTAGCGATCACCCACCGCCAGGAGCATGTCCTTGGTGAAGTACAGATCACCGCGCTTCTCGCCG
>DXIO01000079.1 GCA_019112875.1 Candidatus Aquabacterium excrementipullorum | reverse complement strand
GCGAAGGTCACCGCGTGCTGCTCGGCGATGCCGACGTCGAAATAGCGGCCCGGGTAGCGCTGCTCGAACTCCACCATGCCCGAGCCTTCGCGCATCGCGGGCGTGATGCCCACCAGGCGCGTGTCGTGCGCGGCCATGTCGCACAGCCACTGGCCGAACACCTGCGTGAAACTGGGCTTGGCCGGCACGGCGGGCACCGCCTTGGTCAGGCCCACGGCCGGGTCGAACTTGCCAGGCCCGTGGTACGCGATCGGGTCGGCCTCGGCCAGCTTGTAGCCGTAGCCTTTCTTGGTGACCACGTGCAGGAACTGCGGACCGCCGCGGTCACGCAGGTTCTCCAGCGTGGGGACCAGCGAATCCAGGTCATGCCCGTCGATGGGACCGACGTAGTTCAGGCCGAACTCCTCGAAGATCGTGGCCGGCACGACCAAGCCCTTGGCATGTTCTTCCAGCTTCTTGGCCAGTTCGAACAGCGGCGGCGCATTGCGCAGCACCTGCTTGGCGCCTTCGCGCGCGGCGGCGTAGAAGCGGCCCGACATCAGGCGCGCCAGGTAGCGGTTGAGCGCGCCCACCGGCGGCGAGATCGACATGTCGTTGTCGTTGAGCACCACCAGCACGTCGGCCAGGCGCCCCTGGTGCGGCATGCCCACGTTGTTCAGCGCCTCGAAGGCCATGCCGGCCGTCATGGCGCCATCGCCGATGATGGCCACGGCCTTGCGCGCCTCGCCGCGCAGCTGGGCGCCGATGGCCATGCCCAGCGCCGCGGAGATCGAGGTGGACGAGTGCGCCGTGCCGAAGGTGTCGTACTCGCTCTCGTCGCGGCGCGGGAAGCCGCTCATGCCGCCCAGCTGGCGCAGCGTGGGCATGCGGTCGCGGCGGCCCGTCAGGATCTTGTGCGGGTAGGTCTGGTGGCCCACGTCCCACACCAGGCGGTCGTTCGGCGTGTCGAACACGTAGTGCAGCGCGATGGTCAGTTCCACCGTGCCCAGGTTGGACGACAAATGCCCGCCGGTGCGCGCCACGCTTTGCAGCAGGTGGTCGCGCAGCTCCACGGCCAACTGCTTGAGCTCGGCGCGTGACAGCCGCTTGATGTCGGCGGGGGAATCGATCCGGGACAGCAGGGGATGACTCATGGTGGGGGTCCTCAGGGGCTTGTGAATGGCCCCATGTTCTGGTTCTGTCGTGTTCAGTGATCGCGGTGCACGATGCGCTCGGCCAGGGCCCGCAGGGGGGCACAGGCCACGGGGTCGAGCCCACTGGCAAGCAGCGCACCCAGGGCCTCATCGAGCAGGCGATTGGCTTCGGCGCGCGCACCCTCCAGGCCCAGCAGGCTCACGTAGGTGGGCTTGTTGGCATCCGCATCCTTGCCGGCCGTCTTGCCCAGGGTGTCCGAGGGCTGTGTGGCGTCCAGCACGTCATCGACGATCTGGAAGGCCAGGCCCACAGCTTCGGCGTACACGGTGAGTGATTGCCACGCGGGCGTGCCCGGGGCCACGCCGGCGCAGGCTGCGCCCATCTGCACGCTGGCGCGCAGCAGGGCGCCGGTCTTGAGGCGGTGCATCTGGCGCAGGGCTTGTTCATCGAGCGCCACGCCCACGCTGGCCAGGTCGATGGCCTGGCCGCCGGCCATGCCCGCCTGCCCGGCCGCATGGGCCAGCAGACGGCACAGGCGCGCCTGCAGGGCCGGCGCCACTTGCGTGTCAGCGGCCACTGCGTCCTCGGGCGTCAGCACCTCGAAGGCCAGGGCCTGCATCGCATCGCCCGCCAGCATGGCCTGGGCCTCGCCATAGCGCACGTGCACCGTGGGCTTGCCCCGGCGCAGCACGTCGTTGTCCATGCAGGGCAGGTCGTCGTGCACCAGCGAATAGGCGTGGATCAGTTCCACGGCGCTGGCGGCACGCAAGGCAGCGTCGCGGCCCGGCGCGTTGTGCAGCGCGCCGGACGCCTCGGCGGCGGCCATCACCAGCAGCGCACGCAGCCGCTTGCCGCCATCGAGCACGCCATAGCGCATGACCTCACCCAGATTGGCCGGCGCATCGGCGGGCACCCAGGCGTCCAGCGCACGCTCGACCTGGCTGAGCACCGCGCCCGACCACACCTGATAGGCCTCGGGTTTCATGCCTCGTTCCATGGTTTGAGCTGGCCGTCTTCCAGCACCTTCACCTGGGCCTCGATCGCGTCCAGGCGGCTGCGGCAAAAGCCCAGCAGCTGGGCGCCACGGCGGTAGCTGTCCAGCAATTGCTCCAGCGGCAGGGCACCGGTCTCCATGCGGGCGACCAAGCCTTCCAGTTCAGCCAGGGCGTCTTCGTAGCGCTCGGGCAGGGGCAACGCCGGAGCATCGGCCTCGGCGTCGGTTTTCTTGGATGGGGATCGGGCCATGCGGAACGTGGGGAGCAAACCCGCATTGTAATTTCCACCCGCCCCCTTTGGGCGCCAGGGGCAGCTTGCATCGCACCCCATTGGGAGGGAGGAACCAAATCCCGGCCCCCCGGTCTGGGCGGGAATTGACATGGATCCACCCCCAGGGCGCAGGCTTGGGTACAATCCCCAGTTCCCTGAATGCCTCCGCCGCCCCGCGAGTTTTTCGCCAGAGGGCTATTTTTTTCCCTGCGGAGGGGGTTGATACATGGTTTTTGGAGATCCTGGGGATCATGTCTGACCTGAGTCATGCGCTCACGGGGCTGCAACGCAGCCATTCCCAATTGCCGGTGTCCGTCTACTTCGACCAGGCACTGCTCAAGGCGGAGATCGAGCGCATCTTTCAGTCCGGTCCTCGCTACCTGGGGCACGCCGTGTCGGTGCCCGAGGTCGGCGATCATTACGCACTCCCTCAAGAAGGCGAGGGGCGCGCGCTCGTCCGTACGCGCGACGGGGTCGAACTGATCTCCAACGTGTGCCGCCACCGCCAGGCCGTCATGCTCAAGGGGCGGGGCACCAGCCGCCAGGGCAACATCGTCTGCCCGCTGCACCGCTGGACCTACAACCTGCATGGCGAGCTGATCGGCGCACCGCACTTCGACCACGACCCGTGCCTGAACCTGCGCAACTACAAGCTGCGCAACTGGAACGGGCTGCTGTTCGAGGACAACGGCCGCGACATCGCCGCCGATCTGGCTGGCCTGGATCACCGCTTCGCGCCCGGTGGCGACCTCGATTTCTCGGGCTACGTGCTCGACAAGGTCGAACTGCACGAGTGCAACTACAACTGGAAGACCTTCATCGAGGTCTACCTGGAGGACTACCACGTCGGGCCCTTCCACCCCGGCCTGGGCAACTTCGTCACCTGCGATGACTTGCAGTGGGACATGGCGAAGGAGTACTCCATCCAGACGGTGGGCATCGCCAACGCGCTGGGCAAGCCGGGCTCCGATGTCTACCGAAAGTGGCACGAGGCCGTGCTGGGCCAGGGCGAGGGCAAGCCGCCGTCGCAAGGCGCGGTGTGGATGACCTACTACCCCACGATGATGGTGGAGTGGTATCCGGGCGTGCTGGTCGTCTCGACCCTGCACCCGCAGGGCCCGCAAAAAACGCTCAACGTGGTGGAGTTCTACTACCCCGAGGAGATCGCCGCCTTCGAACGCGAGTTCGTCGAAGCCCAGCAGGCCGCCTACATGGAGACCTGCATCGAGGACGACGAGATCGCCGAGCGCATGGACGCCGGCCGCCTGGCCCTGTTCAAGCGCGGCGACAACGAGGTCGGCCCCTACCAGAGCCCGATGGAAGACGGCATGCAGCATTTCCACGAGTGGTACCGCCGCACGATGGATTTCCGCGGCTGATCCTTCTGCTGATATCTCACAAGGTAGTACGTCGATGACACCTCCCGGCACGGTTGCCGGCCGCCTGTCCGCCACCTGGCTGATGGTGCTGGCCACCGTGCTCTTCGCGGGCATGGGCGTGTGCGTCAAGCAAGCCTCCAGCGAGGTCACCACGGCCGAAGTCGTGTTCTTCCGGGGCTTCGTGGGCGCGATCATGATCGGCGCGCTGGCCTGGCACCGCAAGCTGCCCCTGCGCACCGATGTGCCACGCCAGCACTTCTGGCGCAGCGTGGCGGGCGTGTCGGCCCTGAGCCTGTGGTTCTACACGATCGGCCACCTGCCGCTGGCCACGGCCGTGACGCTCAACTACATGTCATCCGTGTGGATGGGCGTGTTCCTGATCGCCCTGCAGTTGTGGCGGCGCTGGCGCCAGGTGCCCTACCGCCCCATCCACCCTGCCCTGATGACGGCGGTGCTGGTGGGTTTCATCGGCGTGGCGCTGGTGCTGCGCCCCACCATCCAGCGCGACCAGTGGCTGGCGGGCCTGGTTGGGCTGGTCTCGGGAGGGCTGTCAGCCTGGGCCTATCTCCAGGTGGCCGCGCTGGGCCGCAGCGGCGAGCCGGAGCACCGCGTGGTGTTCTATTTCTCGGCCTTCGGTACGCTGGTGGGCCTGGGGCTGATGGGGGCCGTGCACCTGGTCAATGAGCAGCCCTGGATCACGCCGACCCTGTCAACGTGGGGATGGCTGCTGGGCATCGGTGTCTTCGCGACGCTGGCCCAGCTGGCGATGACGCGCGCCTATGCCCTGGGCCAGCCGCTGGCCATGGCCAGTCTGCAGTACCTGGGCATCGTGCATGCCTTCGTGCTGGGGGTGTGGCTCTTCGGCGAGCCGGTGCACCTGTTGGCCATCTTGGGCACGGTGCTGATCGTGCTGGCCGGCGTTGTGGCATCCCGCCTCAGCGCCGGCATCCGCGACTGACGGCGCGGCATCGGGGGGCTCGCGCCCCCCTTCATCACTTCGACAGCACGAGTTTCGCGCTGGTCACCGTCGGGATGCTCACGCTCGACGGCCGGTCTGCCCACGAGGCGGTGGACGTGACCGTGAAGTAGTAGCTGTAGTTCGCCGTGTTCATCCAGCCGACCTGCGCGGCGGCAGGCGTCATGTGCCCGGATGCCGTCAGGTTCACGACATCTCCGGCCGCCACGGTCATGTTCTGGCAGGTCCATTGCGTGACGGTCTGGCCGCCCACCGTGGGCTGCGAGGCCGTGCAACTGCCGCCAGGTCCCGTGAGGCTGTCGATGGTGTAGACGCTGGTCGTGGTCGTCCCCGTGGTGCCGTTCGGGTGCTCATAGCGGGTGGCCGACGGCACGATGGACACGGCCAGCGACTTGCCCGCCAGCAAGGTGGTGTTGGCCACCGAGATCTTGAAGTTCAAGGTGGTGTTGCTGCCGGACCAGGCGACCGAGGTCACCGAGGGCACCATGAACAGATCCAGTGCGAAAGGCTGAACACCATCCGTCGCCGCGCCCGCCCCCAGGTCCGTGGTGGCTGCGGCGTTCTGCGTGTTCACGACCTGGTTGGCCGTCGCCGCGGCGGTGCCGAAGGCATTGCCCTCGAAACCCAGCGGCGCATCGGGGTTCCCACCGCCATCGAAGGAGTACAGGCCATAGAGCACCACGCCCAGCTCCCGGGCGGTGGCCAGCGTCTGGTAGGAGATGGTCGCCCGCTCGGTCGGCGTCTTCTGGGAGAACACCGTGCCCACCGCACCCACCGTGCTGCCCGCCCAGTTCTGGGCTCCACTGTCCAGGAAGCCGGCTTCCGTGATCCCCAGGGGCTTCTTGACGCCCATCAGCTGCAAAGCCGCCTTCATCGTCTTGACGGTCTGGATCAGGCCTTCGGAACGATTGAAGTAATCCTGACCGGCCGCGCTGGTGCCGATCCGGCCATAGGCATGCGCACCCACGACATCGCAATAGTCCGTGATCGGTTCGTTCTGTGAGGTGCGCGCGCTCAGCCACGCCTGCATGTTCTCGGGGATCGCGGTCTGCGGGCAGATGGTCGCGATGGTCGGATCAACCGCCTTGGTGGCCGTGTGGATGGCCTTGCAGACATCCGCCAGCTGTGTCGGGACGGATGTCCCGGTCAACAGGGGGTTCCCACCGAAGTACCCCGCGTCGGGCTCGTTCCAGCACTCGACCGCGAAGGTGCGGTCCTTGTACCGATTGACCGTGGCCGTCACCATCCGCTTGTAGACGGCGAGGTCCTTCGGCGCGGCCAGCAGGCCGGGATCCGCGTAGTAGTTGTTGTAGTTGCTGTTGGACGTGAGCCAGGAAGGCGAGCCCATGAAAGTGATCAGCAGCCGCTTCTTGGCGGTGGCGTCCTTGCCGGCATGGAACTCGGCCCACTTGTCGAACAGGGTCCAGTCGTAGACGCCATCGCCCGTCCACCACTTCAGCAAGGTCATGCCGTTGTTGGGATCGACCGTGCCGTCATGGTTGAGACTGCGCGCGAACCGGTAGGCGAAGCCCGAGGGCAATGGCACGCCGGTGCTCGGATCCGAGTTCGGGCCGGGATAGCGGTGGAAGTGCTGTCCCACGTACATGCCACCCTTGTCTGACACGACCAGCGTGCCGATGTCATAGCGCTTCGCACCCGAGGACGTGACCGTTTCCGTCGCGCCGGTGCCGCCTTGCAGCAGGCTGGGGGTCAGGGGCAGGCTGTAGCGGATGGTGTAGCGCCCTGGCGGCAGCAACGGCAGCGAGTCCTGGTAGGTATCGTAGGTGTTACCCCATTTGCTGGCCCCCAGGAAAGTCGCGGGATGCGACCAGGTGGCCTTCAGGACGTTGTTGACGTCCATGAACATCACGGTGCTGGAAACGGCCGAGCCCGAATACCCGATGGTCTTGATGGGCACGGACAGTTTGAGCAGCTTGTCGCTGGCCACCATCAACACGGGGTTGACCAGGCCATTGACCGTGACCGCCGTGGGCGCACTGCTGCGCGTCAGGGAGAGGTTCTTGAGCCGCAGCTTCAGGTGCTGGCCGGCCTTGATGGAATAGGCCGCCAGGCGAGGCAGCATCGACGCCGGCACGGTGCCGTTGATCAGGGCGTCGCCCCCCGTGTAGTCGAGAGTGGGCGTCTGGTCGGCTGCCGTGCCGTTGGCGTAGTAGCCAGGGGCTTCACCAACGTAGTTGCCGTCCGATCCATTGAGGTGAAAACCCAGCGATCCGCGCGACGAGCCGTCGTGCGAGATCACCTTCAGCGTTGCGGTGAACTTGTAGTCGGCGCTCATGACGAGGCTGGACTCGCCGCTGTTCACCGGCATGGCCAGCACGTAGTTCGCCGAGCAGCTCGAGGTGTTGTTGACGTCGATGTCCATGTAGCTGGCGCCATCGACATCGGTGCCATAGGCATAGGTGACCGGGAACGAGGTGGTGCTGGCGCACGGGCCGTCCACGCGCCGTTGGTCCCAGTAGCCCGAAGGCAAGGTGTTGGTGCTGGTGTTGCCCCCCGTGAACGACGCGTTGGACAACAAGGCGACCGTTTGCGCCCAGCTGCTCAGCGGCATGCCGTAGAGGGCCAACACGGTCACGCTGACCCCGCAGGCCGTCTTGAACGGCCGGATCCGATCCACTTTACTCATGGCGATTCCCTGGATGATGTACACGAACGCCTCAGGCCGGCACACGATCAACGCGGCACGTTTCCGGGCGGGGCATTCTAGGCACGGCTGTGCGCGCGCATGCATCGGGGCATGCACCACCATGTCGGAGAAAAGCGTCAGTGATGGAAAGGACGTGAACAGACCTCTCGGGGCCCTTGTCCTCCGTGCTCAATGGCTGTGCATCGAATGCGCGATCACGCCGATGAACACCAGCCCCGCGCCCAGCCAGAAGATCTGCGCCGCCGTTTCGCGCCAGCTCAGGCGCCGCTGCAGTTGGGGAATCAGGTCAGCCACGGCCACATAGACGAAGCTGCTGGCGGCCACCACCATCATGTAGGGCAGGTATTCCTGCCAGGGACCGATCAGCAGATAGCCGACCACACCGCCCACCATGGCGGCCGTGCCAGAGATGGCGTTGTAGACCAGCGCGCGCGTCTTGGTGAAGCCCGCGTTGATCAGCACGATGTAGTCGCCCACCTCCTGCGGGATCTCATGCGCGATGATGGCCATGGCCGTGACGAAGCCCAGTTCTGGGCTGGCCAGGAAGGCGCCTGCGATCAGGATGCCGTCGCAGAAGTTGTGGATGCTGTCGCCTACCAACACGCTGAAGCCGCCACGCCCCGCCTGTTCGGCATCGAATCCGTGGTGATGGTGGTGGTGGTCGTGCTCATGGTGATGACCATGGCGGTACAACTCGGCCTTCTCCAGCAGGAAGAAGAACATCAGCCCGCCCAGCAGGGTCAGGAACAGTGCATCGGGCGGCGCCTTGCTCTCGAAGGCCTCGGGCAGCACATGCAGCAGCGCCGTGCCCAGCAGCACGCCGGTGGACAGGCTCACCAGATGGCGAACGATCAAGCCGAGCAGGGGGGCCGACAGCGCAGCGGCCAGCAAGACGGACACCACACCGCCTAAAAAGGTGGCCGTCAGGATGTATACCAGGGTCATCCCTTGATCTTAGCAACGCTGTCAAGCGCCTGACGCACAAGCATGGCATGGTCGGCTTTTTGCCTCGCTGAAAAACCACCCGCTGGCAAGCGCCGTCAAAGCGGGGACAATCCGTACCCATGAACCAAGGCCCGACCTCGCCCCGCCCCGCCCTGCCCCGACAACTGGCCTCCATCGACATCGGCTCCAACAGCTTCAGGCTGGAGATCGCCGAGCTCAGCAAGGGCCGCTACAAGCGCATCGACTACCTCAAGAGCACCGTGCGCCTGGGCGCTGGCCTGGACGCGGAGGGCATGCTCACCGACGAAGCCGCGCAGCGCGGCCTGGACTGCCTGGCCACCTTCGCGCAACGACTGCAAGGCTTCGAAGGCCGACAGGTGCGCGCCGTGGCGACGCAGACGCTGCGCGAAGCTCGCAACCGCAACGCCTTCCTGGCGCGGGCGCACGAGGTGCTCGGGCATCCGATCGAGATCATCTCCGGCCGTGAGGAAGCCCGCCTGATCTACCAGGGCGTGGCGCGCCTGCAGCCCAGCGAACTGCCCAGGCTGGTGATCGACATCGGCGGCCGCTCCACCGAGATGATCCTGGGGCATGGCCGCATCGTTCAACAGGCCGAATCCTTCGGCATCGGCAGCGTGAGCCTGTCGATGCGGCACTTCCCGGACGGGCGCTTCACGCGCCAGGGCTTCCGTGAGGCCCAGATCGCCGCGGGTGCCGAGTTCGAAGAGGCGCTGCAACTGTTCTCTCCGGCGCAATGGCGCGAGGCCCTGGGCTCATCGGGCACCGTGGGCGCCATCTCGCACATCCTGCAGGCCAGCAACATCACCGACGGCAGCATCACGCCACACGGCCTGCGCTGGTGCATCGAGCAATGCATCAAGGCCGGCCACCTGGATCTGCTGAGCCTGCCCGGCCTCAAGGCCGACCGCAAGGCCGTGCTGGGCGGCGGCCTTTCCATCCTGTACACGCTGGCCATGCACTTCGACATCGAGATCATGAAGCCAGCCAAGGGTGCCTTGCGCCAGGGCGTCATCTTCGATCTCGAGGAACGCCTGGTGGCAGCCCGAAACCACCGCCAGCCCGATCCCCGGGAAGCCGCCGTGCGTGAACTGCAACGCCGCTTCCACGTGGACATGGCCCATGCCGAACGCGTGCGCCAGCGAGCCAGGCAGCTGTGGGACGGACTGCACATCGACCGGAGCCGGCAGTCCAACGACGAGGCTGGCCTGGAACTGGGCTGGGCCAGCGCCCTGCACGAAATCGGCATGATGGTCTCGCACCACGACCACCACCGCCACAGCGCCTACCTGTTGGGCCATGTGGACGCGGCGGGCTTTTCCCAATCCCAACAACGCCGGTTGGCCGACCTGGCGCTGGGCCAACGGGGCGAACTGAGCAAGCTGGCCGACCGGCGCCAGGACCGCCGCCTGATGCAACAGGTGCTGTGCCTGCGCCTGGCGGTGATCCTGCACCATGCCCGCATCGACCTGCCTGCGCGTGTGGCGCGCCTGGAGCCCGGCCGCGGCCGGGCCACCCTGCTGCTGCAACGCCGCTGGGCCGAGCAGCACCCCCGCACACAGCATCTGCTGGAGCAGGAAGCCGCCACCTGGTCACGCCAGGGCGATCGTGAACTGGTGATCCAGTTGCTGGGCTGAGGCGCGCCGGCCCCGGCCAAGGCTCAGGGGTTGGGCAGCGCCTTGCGGTAGACCGGCCCCCACATGGGATGACCCGCCTCGGCCTTGCTCAACGCAAAGGAGGGATCCGCCTGACGGGCGGCCTTGAAGGCCGAATTGCACAGCGCCTCGCGCTTGCTGGTGCAGTAGATGAACGCCAGGTACTTGTGCGCGTTGGCCCGGTCCGGGCCAATGGACAGCCCCTGCCGCAGGGAGAGCTGCAGCTGCGTTTCCGCCTCGGCGTACTGGCCTCCCTGATAGAGCTTGATGCCCTGGGCCAAGGCGGCCTCGCCGGGCGCCGCCACACGCTCGGCCGGACGGTTGTCGGTCGATGGCGTCGGGGCCTGGCTCTTGGAAGACGACGATGAAGGCGGCACGGCGCAGCCAGTCATCATGGCGGACACCGCCACGGTCACGGCCATGAAAGCCGGATGCACCACGGCGCGAAACTTGGTCACTGCGGAGTTCATCATGGGTCAGAAGGCATGGGAGACAGTGATGGCCTGGCCAGCCTTGACCTCGACGGTCTGCTGGTAGGGCGGAAGATCCCCGTTGCGGATCACGATGGTGTGGCGCCCCTGGGGCAACGTCAGCTGCGACAGTGGCGGCGTGACGCCCATGGCCTTGCGGCCCAAGAAGACATTGCCCCACGGCGTGATGGCCAGCTTGACCGTGCCGGTGGGCACGGGTGCCGCCTTCGCCGGCGCGCCGCCTTGGGCAAGGTCTGTCCCGACGCCAGCGGCGGGCGCCCCCGTACCGGGCATGGTGGGAGAGACGGCGGGCGGGACCGGCGCAATGACCGCAGCCGGCACGGAGGCCGGTGTGGGTGCAGATGCAGGTGCCTGGTTCGACGCCGACGCCAAGGTCTCCTCGATCACTTCTTCACGCGGCGCCGGGGTGGCGGCCGCGCTCGCGGCGGGCTCCGCGCTAGGCTCGGGCAACGCGGCCACCACAGGTGCGGCGGGCGAATCCGGCGACCCCAGGCCCCAGAACGCCAGCCCCCCGCCCAGCACGAGCAGCGCCAGCACGCCGCCGATCAACAGGCCCTTGCGGGCACCGCCGCCCGATGGCGCAGCGGCGTCAAGGCCGATGGGCACCGTGTCCTTGGCCGCGAAGGCCTTGGACGAGGACTTGTCGCCAGCCGCCTTGGCTGGCTTGCCGCCTTTGGCTGCCCCCTCGTCGCCCTGGCTGTCGAGCCATTCGCGCAGCTCCTGCGAGAGCGTGCGCGCCGAACGCGTGCGGCGCACAAGGTCGCGAGACAGCGCGCGCATCGCGATGTCCGACAGGGCACGCGGTACCTCGGCATTCATCTCGTGCGGCGGAGTGGCATCCTGCGTCAGCACCGCCTGGGCGATCTCGTCCAGGTCATGGCCGGTGAAGGGCTTGCGGCCCGTCAGCAGTTCGTAGAACACCACGCCCAGGGAATAGACGTCGGCGCGGCGGTCCACCGGTTCGCGGCGCACCTGCTCGGGCGCCATGTAGTGCGGCGACCCGCCCACCAGCTCGCCGAAGCGGCTCATGCCCTCTTCGGAAGGCGTGGCCGACTCGACCTGGCGGATGCGGGCGATGCCGAAATCCAGCACGCGCGGCTGGGTGCGGCCGACCATGAAGATGTTGGCCGGCTTGATGTCGCGGTGGATCACGCCCTTGTGGTGGGCGTAGGACAACGCATCGGCCACGCGGCGAATGATCAGCGCCGCCTGAGGCGGCGTCGGGCGCCAACCCATGGCCAGCAGCTGGCGCAGGTCCTTGCCGCGCAGCAGTTCCATGGCCATGTAGGTGCCTTGCGAGCCAGCGCCCGCGTCGTACACGGTGACGATGTGCGGATGGTTCAGGCTGCCGGCGGCGCGTGCCTCGTTCAGGAACATCGCGTTGAACTGCTCGCGGTCCTGGTCGGGCAGATCGACCTGCATCGTCTTGATGGCGATCAGGCGCGAGAGCAGCGGGTCGTGCGCGGCGTAGACCGTGCCCAGGCCGCCCTCGCCGATGCAGTATTTCAGCGCATAGCGCCCCACATGCCCGATGGTGGGCAACTGGTCGGGCGATGCGCCTTCATGCTGGACGGGCTCTGCCTCGGGCAGCGGCCGCGTCTGCGCCACCGTGTCCTGGTCGTCGTTCTCCAGGATCACGGGTTCTGAAGCTTCGTCGTCTTCAGGTGTTGTTGTCGTCGTCACCACCTACCTCCTCCAGGCATGGAACGCGTGTGTTCGTGCTGAACTTACCCCCGGCTGGACCGGTGGGCCTTCACTTCCTCGGGTCTGAGCAACGGGGCGAGGTGATCCAGCACCCCATTGACGTATTTGTGGCCGTCCGTGCCGCCAAAGCTCTTGGCCAGCTCCACCGCTTCATTGATCGCCACTTTATACGGCACATCCAGGCAATTGACCAGTTCGTAGGCGCCGATCCACAGCACGCCGTGCTCCACCGGCGACAACTCCTCGACCGGACGGTCCAGGAACTTCAGCAGGGCGGCGTCCAGATCGGCACGCTGCGCGATGCAGCCGTGCAGCAGCGCATCGAAGTGCGCCCGGTCGGACTTGTTGAACTCTTCGAGCTCACGGATGTGGGCATCGACCGCGCCGGCATCCGCAGGGTTCAGCTGCCACTCGTACAGGCCCTGCAGGGCGAACTCGCGGGCGCGGCGGCGGGCGGATTTGGTGCGGTCGCGGGGAGGGGCGGGCTTGCGAAGGCCGCCTTTGTCGCCGGGGGGGGTGTCGGGGCGGTCGGTCACAGGAGTTCGTCCAGCAGGTTGGCCATTTCCACCGCCACACGGGCGGCATCACGGCTTTTTTCTTCGACGCGGGCCAGGGCCTGCGCTTCGTTTTCGACGGTCAGGATGGCGTTGGCCACGGGGATGTGGTGGTCCAGGCTGACGCGGGTGACACCGGCGCCGCTCTCGTTGGACACCAGCTCGAAGTGGTAGGTCTCGCCGCGGATGACGAGGCCCAGCGCCACCAGGGCGTCGAAGCGCTCGCTGTCGGCCATGGCCTGCAGGGCCACGGGCACTTCCAGGGCGCCGGGCACGGTCACGTGCTGGATGTGCTTGCGAGCCACGCCGAGCGCCAGCAGCTCGTCGGTGCAGACCTGCGCCATCCGGCTGGTCAGCGCCTCATTGAACCGCGCCTGGACGATGCCGATGCGGAGGTCACGCCCATCGAGGCGGGCGGATTGGCCTTTGTCAGCGCCTTGCATGATCTTGATTCAATCCCAAAAGAACAAGGTTCAAAGAACGTTCAAATAAAGAACAAGAGGTGCCGCCTCAGTGACCGGGCGGCAGGGTCTGGCCATCGGCCGTCAGGAATCCGGTGACTTCCAGCCCGAAGCCCACCATGCTGGGCATGCGGCGTTGGTTGCCCATCAGGCGCATGCGGTTCACGCCCAGCGTCTTCAGGATCTGCGCGCCCACGCCGTAGGTGCGAAGGTCGGTCGCGGCCTTGGCGGACTCTTCCGTTCGAGCCGTGTCGGGCAGCAATTGTTCCAGCAGGCGCTCGTTGCCTTCGCCCGCGTTGAGCAGCACCACCACGCCCTTGCCCGCCTTCTGCACCTGGGCCAGGGCCTTGGGCAGAGGCCAGGCGTGGCTGCGGCTGTCGGCGTCGAGCCAGTCGAGCACCGAGAAGGGCTCGTGCACACGCACCAGCACCTCGTCAGCCGGGTTCACCCCTTGCGACAGGCCCAAGGTGAGGGCCAGGTGCACGGCGCCCGTGCGGTCACGGAACACGCGGGTCTCGAAAGGGCCTTCGGGCGTCACCAGGGTGCGCGTGCCCAGGCCTTCGATGATCGATTCGTTGCGGCTGCGGTATTCGATCAGGTCGGCGATGGTGCCGATCTTGAGGTTGTGCTCGCGAGCGAACACTTCCAGATCCGGCAGGCGGGCCATGGTGCCGTCGTCGTTCATGATCTCGCAGATCACGGAAGCGCGGCTCAGGCCGGCCATGCCGGACAGATCGCAGCCGGCTTCGGTATGGCCGGCGCGCATCAGCACACCACCGTCTTGTGCCTGCAGCGGGAAGATGTGCCCGGGCTGCACCAGATCGGCCGGCTTGGCGTTGCGCGCCACGGCGGCAGCCACGGTGCGGGCGCGGTCGGCGGCCGAGATGCCGGTGGTCACGCCCTCGCGCGCCTCGATGGACACCGTGAAGGCCGTGCCGTGCTTGGTGCCGTTGCGGCTGACCATGGGCGGCAGCTGCAGTTGCTGGCAGCGCTCGCGCGTGAGGGTCAGGCAGATCAGGCCACGGCCGTACTTGGCCATGAAATTGATGGCTTCCGGCGTGACATGGTCGGCGGCGAGCACCAGATCGCCTTCGTTCTCACGGTCTTCCTCATCGACGAGGATGACCATGCGGCCAGCGGCCAGGTCGGCGATCAATTCGGGAATGGGAGAAATGGGCATCCCGCCATTGTAGGCGGGCGCCCTTCACTTTGGGGAAACCACCTAGCCCGCCCCGTGCATCATCCCGGGAGCTTGCCCTCGGCGCTCAGCATGCGTTCCACATAGCGGGCGATCAGGTCCACCTCGAGGTTGACGCGCACGCCAGAGGCCAGATCGCCCAGGGCGGTGTTTTCCACCGTGTGCGGGATCAGGTTGATGCTGAAGATGGCCTGGCCGTCCGGCTGATCGGCCACGCTGTTGACCGTCAAACTGACGCCATTGACCGTGATGGAGCCCTTGTAGGCCAGGAAGCGGGCCAGCGACTGGGGCGCGGCGATGCGCAGCTCCCACGATTCGCCCACGGGCTGGAAGGACACGACCTGCCCCACCCCGTCCACGTGGCCGCTGACGAGGTGACCGTCCAGCCGGGCGTTGGCGCGCAGGGCTTTTTCCAGGTTGACACGGCCCAGGCCGTCCAGGCCTGCGGTGCGGTTCAGGCTCTCGGCTGACACGTCGATGGTGTAACGGCCGGTGGCGGCGTCGAAGTGGGTGACGGTCATGCAGGCGCCGTTGTGGGCGATGCTGTCGCCCAGGCCCACATCGGCCAGGTAGCCGGCCGGGGCCTGCACGGTGAGGCGGCGGCCGTGGGAGGCATCGGCGCCCAGAGGTTGCGTGTCGACGATCTGGCCCACGCCAGTGATGATGCCGGTGAACATGGTCTCAAACCTACTCTTGAAGGGGAATCAGAAACGATCGGCGCCGGCGCGGCGGGCGATCAGGCGCAGATCGTCGCCCACCTGGGCCACATCCCGCCATTCGAAACGGGGCGCCGCCGCCAGTTCGGGCAGGAGGGCCAGATCGGCGAAGGGCAGGCCCGGGCCGATCACGCTGGGGGCAAGATACACCAGAAGCTCGTCCACCCAGCCACCCTGGATGAAGGCTGCATTCAGGCGCGCGCCGGCCTCGACGTGCAGTTCGTTGACGCCGCGACGGGCCAGGTAGGACAGCACCTCGCCGAGGTCGATGCGTGCACCGTCCTGGCCAGCGGGCAGATCGATGACGTGGGCCCCCGTGGCGATCAGCGCTGCGCAGCGGGCCGCGGCCTGCGCATCGGCACTTTGGGCACCAGCCAGGCCGATCACCGTGACATCGGCGGGCGCAGCGCCCATCAAGGCAGCCCTGGGAGGGGTGCGCCAGTGCGAATCCAGCACCACCCGCCAGGGCTGGCGGTCCACGGGGATGGCGCGTACATCGAGGCGAGGGTTGTCGTCCAGCACCGTGCCGATGCCCGTAAGGACGGCGGTGGCCCGGGCGCGCCAGACGTGGCCGTCGGCCCGGGCCGCGTCGCCGGTGATCCATTGGCTGCGGCCATCGGGCAGCGCCGTGCGGCCATCCAGCGAGGCCGCCACCTTCAGCCGCACCCAGGGGCGCTTGCGCACCATGCGGGACAGGAAACCGATGTTGAGTTCGCGTGATCTCACGGCATGGGGATGGTCGGGAGGCAAGACGTCCACCTGCACCCCCGCAGCGCGCATGCGCGCCACCCCCTGCCCGGCGACCAGCGGATTGGGATCATCCAGCGCAATGACCACCCTGGCCAGCTCGGCCGCGATGAGGGCGTCCGCACAGGGCGGCGTGCGGCCATGGTGGGCACAGGGCTCCAGGGTGACATAGGCGGTCGCACCGGCCACGGAGGCGCCACGTGCCTGGGCATCCCGCAGCGCCATCACCTCGGCGTGCGGCCCGCCAGCCTGCTGGGTCGAGCCTTGGCCGATGACCTCGCCATCGGCGCGTGTCAGCACGCAGCCGACCCGGGGATTGGGGTCCGAGCGGCCAATGGCCTGCGCCGCCAGCACCAACGCACCGTCCATCGCCTCCCAACGGCCGTCTATCGGCTGACCTGTGTCCTGCGAGGACAGCTTCACCATACTTTACCTATGAGCCATGTTAACCACCATCCGAATGCCCGTGCCGTCGGTCTTCGTCGAGCCGCCCGCGGCGTCACCCTGATCGAACTGATGGTGGTCGTTTCGATCTCCGCGATTCTCGCAGCAATGGCAATCCCCCAATACAACCGCTTCATCGGCTCCCGTACGATCGACGCCCAGGTTTCCGCCTTCGCCTCGGCCATGAGGCTGGCACGTTCCGAAGCCCTGAAACGCAACACGCCCGTCACGCTGTGCCCCAGCAGCAACGCGGAGAGCAGCACGCCGACATGCGGCACCGCCAGCCCGAGCACCGGGTGGGCCATCGGCTGGCTCATGTTCACGGACCTTGGCGTGCGCGGCACGATCGACGGCAACGACACGGTCATCCGTGCGCAGCCCCCCTTCACCAACAGCGGCGGGATGATGCCCAAGAGCATCAACACCATCACCTTCGCGAGCAATGGCATCCCGGTGGGAGGCTCCGCCTTGGGCAACTTCGAGTTCAAGAACAAAGGGGCTCCCAGCGACACAAGCGCCACGCGCTGCGTCAGCATCAACATGACTGGCTCGACGCGCCTGAGCAAGGGTCCCTGCACACCATGAAATCACATCACTCAACCCGTAGCCAGGCCCTTGGCACCAGCCTGCTCGAAGTCCTCGTGGCCCTGCTGGTCATGACGCTGGGCCTGGTCGCCATGATCAGCCTGCACACGGCCGCGGTGCGCTACCACAAGATGTCCGAGTTCCGCAGCGTGGCCACCCAGCTGGCCGAGGATTACGGGGACCGCATGCGCGCCAACCTCTCCGGCGTCCGTGGCGACAACTACGTGCGTGCGCTTCCCTGGTCCGCCACCCCCGCCAAACCTACGGATCCCGGTATTTCCTGCAACGACGCGTGCGCCAAAGCCACGCCTTCCGTGCTGGCCGCCCAGGTGGCCGCGAGCGATATCGCCCAGTGGCTCAACAACGCCGCCGGCATGCTGCCGGGCGTCTGGCTGTTCGCGGTGAAACCCACCGGCGCCGCCGCGAATTCCACCGTCATGGACGTCTGGATCGCCTGGATGGATCCGCTGGACAACGCGAACGATGGCGCCGTCAACCAACTGATCAACGCGGGTTACGCCTGCCCAGCCGGCATGGGCGCCGTGCCAACCGAAGTCCGCTGCCTACGCTACAGGTTCACCTTATGAAGACACGTCACCACCAGCCCGGGTACATCGCCCGCGGGCGCAGCCTGATCGAAATGATGATCGCGATCCTGATCGGATCCCTGGTTCTGGCAGGGGTGCTGATCATCGCGTCCGGCAGCATCACCGTCGGCCGGCGGGCGGACTCCCTCGGCGGGCTGTCCGACACAGGCCAGACAGCCTTGCAACTGCTGTCGGCGGATGTGCGCATGGCCGGCTACAGCCTGCCCAGAACCTACTTCGTGGCGGGCTACGAGACCAAGATGTTGTCGACCGCGGGCATTCGCGGGTGCGATGCAGGATTCACCGACAACTCCGTGGCCCAGTTCAATGCCTTGAGCTGCAAGACCGGCACTTCGGCCAGCGGCGGCGCGATGAGCATTTCCTACGAGGCTGATGAGTTCAATTCGATCCTGGTCACGAATTCGGCTGGGGCCCTTGTGCCCAGCGACTGCCGAGGCACGGGTCTCGTGGCCCTGACGGGATTGAAGGGCAACACCGAGCGGCCCATGTCGGGCCAGGATTCCATGAGCACATCGCCCGCCTATTGGCGAGTGGAAAACCGGTACTACATTGCCAACAGCAGCACGGATGGGGAGCCGACCTTGTTTTGCCTTGGCAATGGCGGCGCCTCTCCTGGCTTCGGCGCTGGGCAATCACCTCAGGCGCTGGTTCGTGGCGTAGAACGCATGGTGCTCAGCTACGGTGTCGCCATCGGCGCAATTGAGAAGGACAAGAGCGAAGCTGTCCTGGTCATCGGTAATCCCAGTGTGGCCACGTACATGAGTGCGAGCGCCATCGACACCAAATGGATCGACGAAACACCCGACGTGCGATGGCAACGTGTGGTCAGCGTGCGTGTGTGTCTGGAAACACGCGGTGATGTCGGCTCGATCGAGAAGATCACCGACAGCCAGAACCCCTCCTTCATCAACTGTGATGGTGTGGCCACGGAAATCACCGACAAGCGCGCCCGCCGCGCCGTGCGCATGACCATGAACCTGCGCAACCGCACCACCGCCGTCGACAAAATCACCGGCATCGGTCTGGGAGGCGTGTGATGAGGCATCCGCAACGCCAACGGGGGATCGTGCTGGTCGTGGCCTTGATCATGATGGCGGTGATCGCCCTGAGCTCCTCCGTCGCGCTCAAGGGGGCCCTGAGCCAGGACATCGTCAGCGCCAACCAGCGCGCTCGCAGCGTCGCCGCGCAAGCCGCAGAAGCTGCCCTGCGCTATTGCGAAGCCAGCGTCATGGCCGCCACCGTGACGCCGGAGCAATTGGCCATCCAGCGTGCGCCGGCCCTGGGCGCCGATCAGACGCCTTTGTGGGCCCAGGCGGAGACATGGGCAGGTGGCAACCAGTATGTGAACAAGTTACCGGGGACATTCAATTTCGACGGCAGCACTGCTGCCCCAAGGAACCCGCCCGAATGCCTGATCCAGGAAATCACGCTCACCCCCATGCCCAGCGTGGATCCGACGTCCCCCACCCCGGAGGCCTACATCATCACCGCGCGGGGCTTCAGCCCTGACTTCGATAAAAGCGCCAACGGAACGCCGACTGCCGGCGCAGTGGTCTGGCTGCAAAGCAGCGTCCAGATCCTCCGCTGACCCGCACGCGTCAAGCGCCACAACGCCCCCGCAGGGAGCCGCTCATGAACCTTTCGATCCGACACCACTTCAGCCTTGACCGCCTGGTCGTGGCCAGCATCACTTTCGCGCTCACCTGGGGCTCCATGGCCTCGGCCTCCGCAGCCGCCACGCCTTACCAGTTGCCGCTGCTGGGCGTATCCCCCGTGGCCCCCAACGTGATCTTCACGCTGGACGACTCCGGATCGATGCTCTCGCCCCTCATGCCCGACTCCCTCACGTCGGACAAGGCCGACGGCAACTGCTGTAACGTGCAGACCATGGCGGCCGAGGAGGTCGTCACGCAATACGACTACAACACCAACGAGAAGGCCTACGGCCTGATTCCCACACGCATGCCCAACCGGCCGGCCGCGGAGTACCTGGCCGATGCCCGGCGCCGTTCCAGCCAGTCCAACACCATCTACTACAACCCCAACGAACGCTACGAGCCCTGGACCAACAGCGACGGCACCTTGCGCGCTTTTCCCACCGCCGCCAATACCACCAACTGGACCAAGGTGCCCACGGAAGGCAGTTCCACCCTGACCAACCTGACGCCCCGCGCCCTGGGCAGCACCACCAACTCGTCGACAAACACCACCAAGTGGTGCCTGACCATCGACACCTGCGATTCGCGGTCGACCTACGCGGGCAACGCACCAGAGCTCAATGCCGCCGCGGACTATGACCCCACGGTCTACTACATCCTCGACAACGCCACCACGCCCACGGCCGCCGGCACTGTTCGCGTCTCCATCTGGAACATGAAGACGTACACCACGGCCACGCCTTCGGGCACCAGCGTCGGCAGCTTCACCGTCGGCAGCAATCGCACAGATTGCACCGCCCTGCCCAATGGCATGCGCAGTTGCAGCCAGGCCCAGGAGCTTCAGAACTTCGCCACCTGGTACCGATATCACCGCACCCGCCTGATGCTGGCCAAGGCCTCCGCATCCAAGGCGTTTTCATCGCCAGATGTCACCGGCTTCCGACTTGGCTGGGGCGCGCTGAACAACCCGGGTGAAAACGACACCATCGCGCTCGATGGCACCAACACCAAGACCTTGCGCCAGGGTGTGCGCAACTACACCACCACGCACCGCGATGCCTTCTACACCTGGCTGTTCAACAAGGATGCGAACTCAGGCACGCCCCTGCGCCGCGCCGTCGATGACGTCGGCAAGTATTTTTCTCGCGAAGACAGCAAGGGGCCCTGGGCAGACGAGCCCGGCACGAGCAATACCCAGACAGCCGGCTCCTACGCGGCCTGCCGTCGCGCCTTCCACATCCTGACCACCGACGGCTACTGGAGTTCGGATTCCGCATCCGGGGCGTCCACCGCGGGCGCCCAGGCGGACGTCGAAAGCGTCGATGGCCCCACCATCACCGGCCCCAATGCGCAAACCTACCAGTACAAGGCCAGCGCCTCGACCAACACGCGCTACAAGGACGGCGTGGCCAACATGCTGGCCGACGTGGCCATGTACTACTGGAACCGGGACATCACCCCCGGCATCGCCAACAAGATCACCCCCACCGCCGCCAACGAAGCGTTCTGGCAGCACATGGTGAACTACACCGTGGGCCTGGGCGTGAGCGGACGCCTGAAGAAGAACCCCAGCGACCTGCCTGACATCGAAGCCATCCCCCAGAAGAAGACCTGGCAGACATCGGGCACCACGGCCACCAACGCCACCGACGATGCGAAGGCCGATGACTTGTGGCATGCCGCTTACAACAGCCGGGGCCAGAACATCAACGTGACCACCTCCGGAGAGTTCGCCACCGCCCTGCAGGCCATCCTGACCGACATCGCGGCCGAATCCAACAAGACGGCGGGCGTCGGCCTGACCGGCGCGATCCTGGGCACCGATGCGGCCAAATACGTGCCCGAGTACACCTCGCGCGACTGGACCGGCGATCTGAAGAAGTTCGTGCTCAACCAGGACACGGGCACAGCAGCCACCACCGCCACCTGGAGCGCCGCCAGCAAGCTGCCCGCCTACACGGCCCGCAACATCCTGATCGGCACTGGCACGGGATCCGGCGTCAATGGCCCGGCCTCCGCTGAAGCGAAGGACTTCGCCCTCGCCAGCCTGACCTCGGCCATGATCGCCGAGATGAGCACCACCCCGACCGTCAATGACAACCTGATCCAGTACCTGCGAGGCAACAACACCGACACCTTCTTGAGCACCAACAACTATCGCCAGCGCAGCAGCCTGCTGGGTGACATCGTCAACTCCACGCCTTTGTACGTGAAGTCGGGCATCGACTACCAATACAACGTGCTCAGTGGCGACGCCGGCAACACCTACCGCGATTTCCTGAAAACCATGGCGAAGCGAGACGCCCGGATCTTCGTGGGTGCCAACGACGGAATGATGCATGTGCTTTCCGACAGCACCGGGGCCGAGGTGTTCGCCTACATCCCCCGCGCCGTCACATCGAACCTCAACAAGCTGGCCGACAAGAACTACGGCCACCGCTTCTTCGTCGACGGCCCCGCCACCGAGGCCCATGCCTACTGGGGCGGCACCTGGAAGAGCGTCGTGCTGGGCACCATGGGCTCGGGCGGCAAGGGCGTCTTCGCGATCAATGCCACCAGCCCAAGCGCGCTGGCCGACAAGTCCACGGCCGCCAGCCAGGTCCTTTGGGAACTCAATGGGGGCAACACCGACCTGGGCTACATCTATGGTGAGGTCGAAACCGGTCCCATCAACTACAACGGCACCACCGTCTGGGTCGCGCTGGTCAACAACGGTTACTACAGCAACTCCAACAAGGCCAAGCTGCTGGTCGTCGACATCAGCAACGGGCGCATCCTCAAGACCATCGACACCAACCGGGGCTCGGACGCCGCGCCCAATGGGCTGGGTGGCGTGCGCGCAGTGCGCAACGCGTCCGGCCTGATCGTGGCGGCCTACGCCGGCGATGCCCAGGGCAATGTCTGGCGGTTCGATCTCAACAGCGCCAGCGCCACCAACTGGCAGCCGGCTTATGGCGGCAACCCGCTGTTCATCGCCAAGGATCCCGACAACACGGTGCAGCCCATCACGGCCGCCCCGGCCATCGTGGCCCACCCCCGCGGTGGCAACCTGATCGTGGTCGCCTCCGGCAAGCTGATCGACGAGGCAGACCGGCCCGGCGTGAGCACCGCGGCCTCGCAGGTGCAATCCATCTATGGTCTGTGGGACAAGCAGTTCGCTTCCGTGACCACCACCTCGGACCAGGCCTCGGCCAACGTCATCAGCGGCAAGGGCGCCCTGGTCCAGCAGGTGATCAACACCACACCGGTGGCCACCTCGGCCGACGGGCGCACCTACTACGCCATCACCACCACCCTGCCCAACTGGAGCACGCAGCGCGGCTGGTACCTGAACATGACACTGGCCACCGGCCAACGGGTGGTCTACTCCGCACAGTCCTACCAGGGGCGGGTGCTCCTCGGGTCGGTGGTCCCCACCACGTCCACCAGTTGCGGCAGCGCGAGCGCCTTCAACTTCTACCTGGATGCCTTGACCGGCAATGCCAACAGCAAGGTCCTGATCGACACCAATGGTGACGGCGTGCTCGACGGCAAGGACGCGGCCAACGCCGCCGTCTACTCCGGCGCAAACGACGGACGCGACCGCATCGTGGTCAGGGAGCGTCAGAGGGCAGCCGGGGCAGGCGGCGCCGGCGGCAATGGCCCCGACGCATGCGAGGGCGCGCAGATCATCTCCGCCACCAACAACAAAACGCAGTGCGTGCAGGGGGGCGACCTTGTGGGTTCACGGACTTGGCGCATCCTGACCAACCCGCCACGCATCGGTGACCAACTCAAATGAATGAGGCCAGCATGACGACTTCGACACATGGACAGCGGCACCTGCACCGGCAGCACGGCTTCACGCTGATCGAGCTGATGATCACGGTGGTGATCATCGGGATTCTGGCCGCCATCGCGATCCCCAACTACACCGAGTATGTGCAACGCTCCAAGCGGGGCGCGGCACAGGCCGGCTTGCAGGATGCCGCCCAGTTCATGCAGCGCTTCTACGCGGCGAACAATTCATACTCCACCACAGTGGCGGGTGGCACCTGGAAAGATTTGCCGGACAGCCTCAGACGCGTCCCGAGCGGCACCACGGACGCCAAGATGGATTACGAGATCACGCCCGCGTTCTCCAACAACGGCATGGCCTTCACCTTGACGGCCACCCCCAAGAATGCCATGACGAAAGACACCAAGTGCGGCAAGCTCACCTTGAATCAGGCCGGAGCCCGCGGCTCTGACGGGCCTGTCGCCGATTGCTGGAAGTAAGGCAGCGCGGGGCATCGAGCTGAGCGCTCACCCCCTCTTCCCACTCTCCTTGATCGCCGCGACAAACTCGCTCACATCATCAAAGCTCCGGTAGACAGAAGCAAAGCGCACGTAAGCCACCTTGTCGAGCTTGCGCAGCTCCTTCATCACCAGCTCGCCCAGCTGGGTCGAGACGATTTCCTTCTCCCCCGACTGGCGCAGCTTGGCCTCGATGTGCTCGATGGCCGTCTCCAGTGCCTCGGCACTCACGGGGCGCTTGCGCAGTGCCACCGCCATCGAGCCCTTCAGCTTGGCCCGCTCATAGTCGGTGCGACGTCCATCACGCTTGACGATCGCAGGCAACTCGATTTCAGCCCGCTCGTAGGTGGTGAAGCGCTTGTCGCAAGCGCCGCAACGCCGACGCCGGCGAATCGAATCGCCTTCGTCTGAATCACGGGTCTCGACCACCTGGGTCTCGCCGTGGGCACAAAAGGGGCAACGCATCGTTCTCTCCAGCAACAAAAAACCCGGCGCGGGCACGAGGCCCAGGCCGGGTTTTGTCAGTTCACACCATCATCAACGGTAGACCGGGAACTGGCGGGTCAGCGCGGACACCTGCTCGCGCACGCGGGCGATGTTGGCTTCGTCGTGCGGGTTGTCCAGCACGTCGGCGATCAGGTTGCCCACGATCACGGCCTGCTCTTCCTTGAAGCCACGGGTGGTCATGGCCGGCGAGCCCAGGCGGATGCCGCTGGTCACCATCGGCTTTTGCGGGTCGTTGGGAATGCCGTTCTTGTTGCAGGTGATGTGTGCCTGACCCAGGATGGCTTCGGCCTCCTTGCCCGTCAGATTCTTGGGGCGCAGATCCACCAGCATCACGTGGCTCTCGGTGCGGCCGCTCACGATGCGCAGGCCGCGCTTGGTCAGCGTGTCGGCCAGGGCCGCTGCGTTCTTCACGACCTGCTGCTGGTAGGCCTTGAACTCAGGGCTCAGGGCTTCCTTGAAAGCCACGGCCTTGCCGGCGATCACGTGCATCAGCGGGCCGCCCTGGATGCCAGGGAAGGTGGCGCTGTTGATCTTCTTGGCGATCTCTTCGGAGTTGGTCACCACGATGCCACCACGCGGGCCGCGCAGGCTCTTGTGCGTGGTGCTGGTGACCACGTCGGCGTGCGGCACGGGGTTGGGATACACACCCGCGGCGACCAGGCCGGCGTAGTGGGCCATGTCCACCATGAAGTAGGCACCGATCTCCTTGGCGATCTTGCCGAAGCGCTCGAAGTCGATGCGCAGCGCGAAGGCGGAGGCACCCGCGATGATCAGCTTGGGCTTGTGCTCGCGCGCCAGGGCTTCCATCTTGTCGTAGTCAATGTCTTCCTGGGCATTCAGGCCGTAGGACACGACGTTGAACCACTTGCCCGACATGTTCAAAGCCATGCCGTGGGTCAGGTGGCCGCCTTCGGCCAGGCTCATGCCCATGATGGTGTCGCCGGGCTGCAGCAGCGCGAAGAACACCGACTGGTTGGCCTGCGAGCCAGAGTTGGCCTGCACGTTGGCGTACTGGGCGCCGAACAGCTGCTTCAGGCGGTCGATGGCCAGTTGCTCGACGATGTCGACGTTCTCGCAGCCGCCGTAGTAGCGCTTGCCAGGGTAGCCTTCGGCGTACTTGTTGGTCAGCTGGCTGCCTTGCGCGGCCATCACGGCCGGCGAGGTGTAGTTCTCCGAGGCGATCAGCTCGATGTGGTCTTCCTGGCGCTGGTTCTCAGCCTGGATGGCAGCCCACAGTTCGGCGTCGACGTCGGAAAGGGCGTATTGGGCGCGGTCAAACATGACTTGGCAGTCCTCTTCAAGGTTGAAGACCCACCGCAGGCGCACCCACACGGGATGTGCATGCCAGAGGGCTGCCCAGGCGAACGGCTGATCCGCGAGAGGCCGACATCAGCCCATCGCGCGCCGCGCTTCCCGGTGGTTCACCACCTCAGGCCGCCCTGCCCTGACCGAAAGGTCTGCAAGGCCCGCCATGTATCGCCAGTTGCGCGGAGATCGAGATTGTACCCAAGCGGCGCTTCCAACGGAAACGCCAGGGTGTCAGCCGTGTGCCAGCGCCACCTGTTCGGGGCGGTGCATCACGGGCAGCGGGTCGCTGGCGGCGGCCGGGGCCACCGGCGCGGCGCTGGGAATGGGCATCAGGCCGTTGCTGGGGCCGGAGGCGGCCACGCCAGGGGCCACGGCGGCGCTGTGCGGCACGGCCACGGCGGCAGCCGGAGCCTCCACCAACACCGCGCTGGCCTGCGGCAGCGGCGCATTGAACGCCACCTTGCGGCCCGCCACCACCTCACGCAGGTAGGCCTGCTCGGCCAGCACCTTGGAGGCGTAACCACCGTCGGTGGCCATGTTGGCGGCGCCCACGTAAAACTTCAGGCCAGCCTCCAGGCTGCCCGCGCGGCGGATGCAGTCCTGCAGCACCTGCACGCCCACGCGCAGATTGGTCACCGGATCGAAGGCCGCGCGACGGCCCCCGAACAACTCGTACTTGTCATGGTGGATGCCGGTCATCACCTGCATCAGGCCCTGCGCGCCCACATGGCTTTGCGCAAACGGGTTGAAGCCGGATTCGATGGCCATCACCGCCAGGATCAGCGTGGGCTCCATGCCCACCTTCTTGCCGACACTCCAGGATTCCTGGACCAGGCGGCTCACCGGTTCCTGCGCCACGCTGTAGCGGCGCGAGATCCAGTTGACCAGGGCGACCTGCTGGCGGTTCAGCTCTGCCGGGTCCAGCGCCGTGGCGCGGGAAATGGCCTCGGGCTCGGCCATGGCCAGCAGCATGTCATTGGACTCCGGTGCGGCGCTGGCGGTCGTGCGCTCGGCGGCGCGCTCCATCAGCCAACCCAGGGCACGGGTTTCCATCGAATGGCGCCAGTCGGCCTTGCCCGCCATGAACACCACCAGGGTGACGGCCAGCAAGCCCAGCAGGGCCAGGGTGTTGTGACTCACGTAGCGAACGCCTGCAACCACATCGGCTGCGACGGTACGCCACATCTTGGTACTCCGAAACGCTGTCATGACTCTCCTTTCTCGGCCATCGACGCACCCGGAGCCCCGACAGGCCTTGTGGGCCCACCGGTACCCGGCGCCCCGGCGTCTGGACTTCAGACGGGGGCCGCACGGCAACAGTGATAATCAGCTCGGTCACCGCGGCGCCTTGAACAGGCAGGCCGCAGGGTCCAGGCTGGCAGCGTGAGCGCTCATGTCGAGCGCTAGGGATAACCCCCGGAAAGATGCCCGGGGGAGGAACAGGCGCGGATTCTAGGCAGCCTTCAAATAACCAGTCAAGCATAAGAGATTTACCTCTTATAACCATTCGACGATGAAATACCGTGACTTACGTGACTTTGTGTCAAGCCTGGAGCGGCTTGGCGAGCTGAAACGCGTTGCCGCGCCAGTCTCTGTGCGCCTCGAGATGACCGCCCTGTGTGACGCCGTGCTGCGCCAGGGCGGTCCGGCCCTCTGGTTCGAGACTCCGACTGGCCGCTCTAAAGATGGCGGCAGCTTCGAGGTGCCGGTGCTCGCCAACCTCTTCGGCACCCCCAAACGGGTGGCTCTGGGCATGGGGGCCGATGACGTCAGCGAGTTGCGCGACATTGGCCGCATGCTGGCGAGCCTGAAAGAGCCCGAGCCCCCCAAGGGCCTCAAAGACGCCGGCAAGCTGCTGCAGATGGCCAAGGCGCTGTGGGACATGAAACCGGCCACGGTCGGGCGGGCACCCTGCCAGGAAGTGATCCAGGAAGGCAGCGACATCGACCTGGGCACCCTGCCCGTCCAATTGTGCTGGCCCGGCGATGCGGCCCCCCTGCTCACCTGGGGCCTGGTGGTCACACGCGGGCCTCAGGGCGTGCCCAACCCGCGCGGTCGCCAGAACCTGGGCATCTACCGCCAGCAGTTGATCGGGCCGCGCCAGGTCATCATGCGCTGGCTGGCCCATCGCGGCGGCGCGCTCGACTTCCGCGAGTTCGCGCTGGCCAACCCGGGCCAACCCTTCCCCATCGCCGTGGCTTTCGGGGCGGATCCGGCCACCATCCTGGGCGCCGTCACCCCGGTGCCCGACTCGCTGGGTGAATACCAGTTCGCCGGCCTGCTGCGGGGCAGTCGCACGGAAGTGGTCGACACCGCCGTGGGCGAACGCACGGCTGATGGCAAACAGCACTTGTTGCAGGTACCCGCCAGCGCCGAGTTCGTGCTGGAAGGCCGCATCCCTACCGCTCCCATCGGCTTCGAGGGCACCAGCGAACACGGCGTGCCGCTGAAAGAGAAAAACGGCTATCTGCACGCTCTCGAAGGCCCTTACGGCGACCACACGGGCTATTACAACGAACAAGATTGGTTTCCGGTATTCGAGGTCACGCGCCTCACGCACCGCAAGGACCCGGTCTACCACTCCACCTACACCGGCAAACCGCCCGACGAGCCGGCCGTGCTGGGCGTGGCGCTCAACGAAGTCTTCGTGCCGATCCTGCAAAAGCAGTTTCCCGAGATCGTCGACTTCTACCTGCCCCCCGAGGGCTGCAGTTACCGCATGGCCGTCATCAGCATGAAGAAGGCCTACCCGGGCCACGCCAAGCGGCTGATGTTCGGCCTGTGGAGCTTCCTGCGCCAATTCATGTACACCAAGTTCATCGTCATCGTCGATGAAGACGTGAACACGCGTGACTGGCAGGAAGTGATCTGGGCCATCACCACCCGCATGGACCCGGTACGCGACACCACGCTGGTCGACAACACACCGATCGACTACCTGGACTTCGCCTCGCCCGTGAGCGGGCTGGGCGGCAAGATGGGCCTGGACGCCACCAACAAGTGGCCCGGCGAAACCAGCCGCGAATGGGGCCGCACCATCACCATGCCAGACGAAGTCACACGCCGCGTGGAAAGCTTGCTCGCAACCCTTCGTTGACAGCCTTTGGAGCCGGGCGTAGTCTTTGAACCGTCTGCAAGGCAGACAACCCCAAGTGGCGCAGTCACTGCGTCCCGGGGAAGCGGCGAACCCTCCCTTCGCCCTTTCCCATGGTGGCCCAAGGCCGCCTCGGCCCCCGGCCAAGCCGGGGGCTTTTCATTTATGAGGCCCCTCTGATCTGCAACGTGCATCAGGCATGACCATGATGGCCTCATGGCAGGATAATGTCCGCCATGACGATAAATCCCACGCTCCCGCTCGAACAGGCCACCTTCGCCGGTGGCTGCTTCTGGTGCATTGAAACGGTGTTCAACCGTGTACGAGGCGTTCAGCTGGCGGAATCGGGATACAGCAATGGTCACACCATCGCGCCCACCTACGAAGACGTTTGCACCGGCGAAACGGGGCATGCCGAGGTCGTGCGGGTCACCTACGATCCCTCTCAGGTCAGCTACGAAGAGTTGCTCGATGTGCTGTTCACCGTGCACGACCCGACCACCTTGAACCGCCAGGGCAACGACGTGGGCACGCAGTACCGCTCCGGCATCTACACGCACAACGCAGCCCAGGACAAGGCGGCCCGCGAACACATCGCCGCACTGCAGGCACAGGGCGCCTACGACGGCGCACCCATCGTCACCGAAATCCTCCCGGTGGACAATTACCATCCGGCTGAGGCTTACCACCAACGCTATTTCGAACACAACCCGACGGCGGGCTACTGTTCATTCGTGGTGGCGCCCAAGGTGGCCAAATTCAAGAAGGCCTTCGCGGCGATCGACACCAGCCGTGACGCCGGGCAGGACACCCCTGCCCCGACGGCCTGAGGAGGGCTTTCAGCCCCTGATCGTCGATCAGGGCGCCAACCGGAAGCGCTCCCAGCCTTCGCCTTCCGCGACCCGGTTGAAGCACAGGCGGTCATGCAGGCGGGAACTGCGCCCTTGCCAGAATTCCCAGCGGTCGGGCACCAGGCGGTAGCCGCCCCAGTTGGACGGGCGCACCGGGTCCGCTCCCTGGCGTGCCTGCTCCTGGGCCCAGGTGGCCTCCAAGGTGGCCCTCGATGCGATCACCTGGCTCTGCGGCGAGGCCCAGGCCCCGATCCGTGAACCCAGCGGCCGGCTTCGGTAATACACATCGGATTCCACATCCGACACTTTCTCGACCTTGCCTTCCACACGGACCACGCGCTCCAGTTCGCCCCAGAAAAACTGCAGCGCGGCATGGGGGTTGCCTTCGAGTTCGCGGCCCTTGCGGCTTTCGTAGTTGGTGTACCAGACCAGGCCGCGGGCATCCAGGCCCTTGAGCAGCACCACCCGGGTCGAGGGCCTCAGATCAGCCCCGACGGTGGCCAGCGTCATGGCGTTGGGCTCCAGCACTTTGGCGTTCACCGCCTCGTTGAACCATTTCTGGAACTGCGACAACGGCTCAGCCGCCACGTGGGTTTCGTCCAGTTCAGCCTGGCCATAGCTGCGGCGCATCTGCGCCAGATCGTGAGGTGGCGTTTTTTCCATTTCCCAAGTATCGACCAAATGCCGTGGCGCTTGACATGCACGTCGTCAATCCCCTGAGGGGTCAATCTGCGGCAACACATCACGTCACGGAAGGCACCCCCCTCATTCACAGGGGTATGCCCTTAAGGAAAGCCACTCTGGTGCATCGCAGCAATGGCTTTCACACTGTCGACATGAGCACTTGGCCCACCGTCCTGATCCTCGCGGCGCCCCAGCCGGAGTCGGCACGTGCCCGCCCGGAGCTCACCAGCCCGCTGGGCGCGCTCAGCACCCTGGACACCACCTTGCGTCGTGTGCTGACCAGCGCCATGCCCCTGCTGCTGGTCGCCCCCGATGAGCAGGCGCACGCGGCCCTGAGCCTGCTGCCGCACCAGGAGGTGCTGGCCGTCTCGCCGCCCCGCCCCGGTCAATCGCACAGCGACTGGCTGGTGCGCAACATCGCCTCCGGCGTGATGCACCGGCCCCAGTCTCCCGGCTGGCTGCTCCTGCCGGCCGACATGCCCATGCTGCAAACCAGCACGCTGCACACCGTGGCCAATGGCCTGCGGCAAGGCCCGATCGCCTACCCCTGCCATCGCCACCGCCGTGGCCATCCCATTGCCGTGTCCTCGGAGCTGTTCTCGGAGCTCGTGCGCATGGAATGCGAGCAGGATCTGCGCCGTCTGGCGGCGCGCTATCCCTCGATGGATGTGGATGTGGACGACCCAGGCATCCACATGGCCACCGACGCACAAGCGGGCCTGAACCAGCTGCGTGCGCAACTCACCGGCCCCCTGCTGCCAGGCTCGGGACTGCGCCCGGCCTGAGCAGTGCCCGCCCGAGCGCTTCAGGCCCGGGCGTCACCCCAGTGCAGGGGGGTCGTCTCGTCACCCTGGTAGGTGGTCTTGCCGTTCTTGTCCACGACATACTGCGGGGACGCGATCACATCCTCGAACACCGCGTTCTCGCTCAGGCGGGTGTAGTCGAACAGCACGCTGTGGCGCAACACGCTGTTCTGGCGCAAGCGGCAACCGTTGCCCAGCCAGGCCGGCCCCTCGATGCTCACGCCAGGCTCGATGCACGTGCCCGAGCCGATGTACACCGGCCCATTGATCTTCACGGTGTCCCAATCGATGCGGGTGTTGAGTCCCACCCACACGCCCGGGCGGACCTCGGTGCCCGGCATGTCCATCTGGGCCACTTCGCCCCGCAGCACGCGCAGGCACACCGCCCAGTAGTCGCTCACGCGGCCGATGTCGATCCAGTTGAAGTGACGGCTCTGGGCGTAGAACGGCAGCTTCTTGTCCACCAGCAGGGGGAAGAGCTGGCTGCCGATGTCGAACTCCTGCCCCGAGGGCACCAGTTCCAGCACGGCCGGCTCGAAGATGTAGATGCCGGTACTGGCAAGCTGGGACAGCGCCTTCTCGGGCGCGGGCTTTTCCTGGAACGACGTGATGCGACCATCCTTGTCGGATACCACGATGCCGTAGTTCTTGACCTGGTCCAGCGGCACTTCCAGCGTCACCACGCTGGCCATGGCCTGCTTGGTCTTGTGCTCGAACAGCGCCGCCGAGATGTCCAGATCGATGATGGCATCACCGCACAGCACGATGGTCGTGTCGTCGAAGAAGCCGCTGAAATCCTGGATACGCTTCATGCCACCGGCCGAACCGCAAGGCTTGGGCACGATCTCGCCGTGCTCACGGGCACCTTCGTAGCTGTACCCGATCTTCACGCCCCAGCGATGGCCATCACCGAAGTAGTTCTCGATCTTCCAGTGGTTGAAGGCCACGTTCACCATGATCTCGGTGACGCCGTACCGCTTGAGGTGCTCGATGATGTACTCCATCACCGGCTTGCCCAGGATCGGCACCATGGGCTTGGGCATGTTTTTGGTCAGCGGCCTCACGCGGGTTCCCTGTCCCGCAGCCAGAATCATTGCTTTTGCCATTGTTCAACACTGCCTGTTACGCGATTTTCATACTACACAGGCACAGTCTCATGGACACTCAACGGCCTGCTTCCCCTGATCGGGCCCATAGTGAACCACACAATTCTTTGTCCATGTGCGCCGAATTACCGAGCCCCCTCACTGAAGGGCTACCAGCCCTTCAATTAGGGGGCCTCCAGCGCCACACCCACCCCAGATCGCATAATCTTTGCAGCCAAAAGCATCGTCAAGGACCCCCGTACCCATGATTCTCATCACCGGAGGCGCCGGCTTCATCGGCGGCAATTTTGTCCACCACTGGTTCGAGCGCCGCACCAGATCGGGATTGCCCACCGAACCGGTGGTGGTGTTCGACAAGCTCACCTACGCCGGCAACCCGGCCACCATCCAGGAGCACTTGAGCTCAGGCCAGGCCTCGCTGGTGCATGCCGACATCGCCGACCGCGATGCCGTGCGCAAGGCGCTGCTGCAATACCGCCCCCGTGCCGTGCTGCACTTCGCTGCCGAAAGCCACGTGGACCGGTCCATTCATGGCCCTGGCGAATTCATCCACACCAACATGGTCGGCACGTTCAGCCTGCTGGAAGAGGTACGCGCCTACTGGAACGGCCCCGACAGCCCCCTGGACGCCACGGCCAAGGCCGCGTTCCGCTTCCTGCATGTCTCCACCGACGAGGTCTATGGTTCCCTGAGCGACACCGACCCCGCCTTCAGCGAGACCACGCCCTACGCCCCCAACAGCCCCTACTCGGCCAGCAAGGCGGGCAGCGACCACCTGGTCCGGGCCTACCACCACACTTACGGCCTGCCCACGCTGACCACCAACTGCAGCAACAACTACGGGCCTTACCACTTCCCCGAGAAGCTCATCCCCCTGATGATCCTCAACGCGCTGGAAGGCAAGCCGCTGCCTGTCTACGGAGACGGCCTCAACATCCGCGACTGGCTGTTCGTGCGCGACCACTGCGAGGCCATCTGCCAAGTGCTCGAGAAAGGCACCACCGGCGAGACCTACAACGTCGGCGGCATCAACGAGATCAAGAACATCGACGTCGTCACCACCATCTGCCGCAAGCTCGATGCCCTGCGCCCGCGTGCCGATGGCCAGCCCTACGAAAGCCAGATCACCTACGTGGCCGACCGCCCCGGGCATGATCGCCGCTACGCCATCGATCCCACCAAGATCCAGCGCGACATCGGCTGGTCGCCGGCCGAGACCTTCGAATCCGGCATCGACAAGACCGTGCGCTGGTACCTCGAGAACGGCGCCTGGATCGACACCGTGCGCTCGGGCGCTTACCGCGACTGGCTCAACACCAATTACGCAGGCCGCGCTGCCTGACACTGCATGAACATTCTGCTGCTGGGCAAAGGCGGTCAGGTGGGCTGGGAGCTGCAACGGGCGCTGACCCCGTTGGGCCACATCACCGCGCACGATGTCGATACCGCCGATTTCACCCGCCCCGACCAGGTGGCCTCCCTCGTACGGGCGGTGCAACCCCAGGTGATCGTCAACGCCGCGGCCCATACGGCCGTGGACAAAGCGGAAAGCGAACCCGAGCTGGCCAGGCTGATCAACGCGGACACCCCCCGCGCCATCGCCGCGGAGGCTTCCGAATTGGGCGCACTGCTGGTGCACTACAGCACCGATTACGTCTTCGACGGCAGCGGCCATTCCCCGCGGGACGAGAACGCCGCCACCGCCCCCTTGAGCGTATACGGACAGACCAAGCTGGAAGGTGAACGCCACATCGCCGACAGCGGCTGCCGCCACCTGATCCTGCGCACCAGCTGGGTGTACGCGGCACGGGGTGGCAACTTCGCCAAGACCATGCTGCGCCTGGCGGCCGAGCGTGACACGCTCAACGTCATCAACGACCAGATCGGCGCCCCCACAGGGGCCGACCTGCTGGCCGATGTCACCGCCCATGCGATCCGTGCCAACCAGAGCAACCCGTCGCTCAGCGGCCTGTACCACCTGGTGGCAGACGGCGAGACCTCCTGGTACGACTACGCGCGCTACGTCATCGAATGGGCACGCAAGCATGGTCAGGAACTGCGCGTGCCCCCCGAGGCCGTCATGCCCATTCCGACCAGCGCCTACCCGACACCGGCCCGGCGTCCGTTGAACTCCCGCCTGAACACCGACAAACTCAAACAAGCCTTCGGCCTGAGCCTGCCCCACTGGCAGCAAGGGGTCGAGCGCATGCTGACCGAACACCTGGGGAAGTAAGCATCCAATGAGCACCACCCTCTCACGCAAGGGCATCATCCTCGCCGGAGGCTCCGGCACCCGCCTGCATCCCGCCACGCTGGCCATCAGCAAGCAACTGCTGCCGGTCTATGACAAGCCCATGGTGTACTACCCGCTGAGCACCCTGATGCTCGCCGGCATCCGGGACATCCTCGTCATCAGCACCCCGCAGGACACGCCCCGCTTCCAGCACCTGCTGGGCGATGGCAGCCAGTGGGGCCTGAACCTGAGCTACTGCGTGCAGCCCAGCCCGGACGGACTGGCCCAGGCCTTCATCCTGGGACGCGAGCACGTGGGCAACAACCCCAGCGCCCTGGTGCTGGGCGACAACATCTACTACGGCCACAACTTCCAGCAACTGCTGACCCACGCTGCCAGTGGCGACCAGGGCGCCAGCGTGTTCGCCTACCACGTGACCGACCCGGAGCGTTACGGCGTGGTCGAGTTCGACGGGCAGCAACGGGCCCTCAGCATCGAGGAAAAGCCCAAGCAGCCCAAGAGCAACTACGCGGTCACGGGCCTGTACTTCTACGACAGGCAAGTCTGCGACATCGCGGCCAGCATCAAGCCCAGCCCACGGGGCGAGCTGGAGATCACCGACGTCAATGCCCACTACCTGGCACTCGGCCAACTCAGCGTCGAGATCATGGGGCGCGGCTATGCCTGGCTCGACACCGGCACCCACGACAGCCTGCTCGAAGCCAGCCAGTTCATCGCCACGCTCGAAAAACGCCAGGGCCTGAAGGTGGCCTGCCTGGAGGAGATCGCCTACCGCTCGGGCTGGATCACCGCCGAACACGTGCACAAGCTCGCCCAGCCGATGCTCAAGAACGGTTACGGCCAGTACCTGCTCAAGGTCCTGAACGACAAGATCTACTGATCCGGAGCCTTCTTCATGCGATTCACCCCCACCGACATTCCGGACGTGGTCATCATCGAGCCGGCGGTGTTCGGCGACGCGCGCGGATGGTTCATGGAGTCCTTCAACCAGGAGCGCTTCCTGGCAGGCCTGGCCGAACTGGGCCTGCCGGCGCCGCGCCCTTTCGTGCAGGACAACCATTCCTGCAGCCAGGCGGGTGTGCTGCGTGGCCTGCACTTCCAGCGCGCCCCTCACGCTCAGGGCAAGCTGGTGCGCGTGGCCAAGGGCCGCGCCTTCGACGTGGCGGTCGACATCCGCCCCGGCTCACAGACTTTTGGCAGGTGGGTGGGCGTCGAGCTCAGCGCTGACAACAAGAAGCAGCTCTGGCTGCCAGAGGGCTTTGCGCATGGCTTCCTCGCCCTCGAGGACGACACCCACTTCCTGTACAAGACAACGGATGTCTACGCGAAGGACTGCGAAGGGTCCATCGCCTGGAATGACCCTGTCATCGACATCACCTGGCCCGTGCGGGGCCTGACGGTGCAACTGGCCGCCAAGGACGAGCAGGCCCCCGTCCTGGCTGACGCAAGTCTGTAGTCGCTCCAGACTCTGCAACGATTGCTAACCTTTGACACGCTTTGGTCATCCGAGGGTCATACCTGAGACGGTAGGATGTGAATTAATCCGCATTCAGACCGATTAAAAATGAGGCTCACAAGGGCCTCGCTCAGATCCAAGGGGAAAAGGGCTGCAGCTTCGGCTACGGCTTGGGCTTCTACAAAGTTATCAAAGGAACCATCCATGACATTCAACCTTCGTCACTTGGTGCCGGCTGCAGTCCTAGCCACCGCCTTCAGCAGCGCCTTCGCGGCCACCCCGATCAGCCTCGGGACCAACCCGGACAGCGCTCCCATCGTGGGCACCGGCCTGTCCACCACCCCCGTCCCCTGGAGCTACAGCTTCACGCTGGACTCCCTCACCGATCTGAGCAATCTGACCCTGTCGCTGCGCTCGACAGACCCGGTGGACTACAGCATCAGCCTGACCGGTCCCACGTCGACAACCATCGCCATCGCGGGCAGCACGAACATCCCGGCCACTTATTCGTTCAATTCCCTTGCGGACGGCGCCTATGTCCTGTCCATCATCGGAACGCCCAGTTCTTCGTACAGCGCCGCCTATGGCGGATCGCTGTCGGCCGTGGCAGCGGTCCCCGAGCCCGAGTCGCTGGCACTGACGCTGGCTGGCCTGGGTGTCGCCGGCACGCTGCTGCGCCGCCGCAAGATCGCCTGATCTTCCCGCGTGCAACCAGAAAAGCCGGACCTGGTCCGGCTTTTTTCATGGGCGCTGAAGGCTCCGCTCAGCCCACGCTCGCCCGATGGTTCACCTCCACGGAGATGTGCACCAGTTCTTCATGCACGCGGAGCAGGCGTTTGAAATCTTCCGGCTGCGCCTCGGCGGCGGGCGTGTCCAGCGACACGATGCAAGCGTAGCGGCCCGGCCCTACACGCCAGACGTGAAGATCGGCCAGGTGCGCCGGGATCGGCCCCTGCTCGATCGCCTCGCGGATTTCCTCGACCACAGGGGCGTTCATGTCGGCATCGAGCAGGCCTCGCGCGGTTTCCTTGAGCAATCCGACGGCCCACACCGTGACCAGCAATGCGCCCACCAGGCCCATCACCGGGTCCAGCCAGGTCAGCCCCCACAGCTTGCCACTGAACAGCGCTGCGATGGCCAGCACGGACGTGGCGGCATCGGCCACCACGTGCAGGTAGGCAGCGCGCAGGTTCAGGTCTTCATGATCGCCCTCGTGCGCATGGCTGTGGTGGCCATGATGCGCATGATGATGATGCCCGTGGTCGCCGTGCCCATGGTGGTGGT
>DXIO01000002.1 GCA_019112875.1 Candidatus Aquabacterium excrementipullorum | reverse complement strand
GGCCGTGGTCGAGGGCTTCGCGCAGCGCCTGGCCCGCGGCGACGTGCCGCCCCAGCTGAAAGACGTGTCCCTGCTGAGCCTGGACATCGGCCTGCTGCAGGCCGGCGCCAGCATGAAGGGCGAGTTCGAGCAGCGTCTGCGCCAGGTGATCGACGAGGTGCAGGCCTCGCCCAAGCCCATCATCCTGTTCATCGACGAAGTGCACACCCTGGTGGGCGCGGGTGGCGCGGCCGGCACGGGCGATGCGGCCAACCTGCTCAAGCCCGCCCTGGCGCGTGGCAACCTGCGCACCGTGGGCGCCACCACCTGGGCCGAGTACAAGAAGTACATCGAGAAGGACCCGGCCCTGACCCGCCGCTTCCAGGTCGTGCAGGTGCCCGAGCCCGACGAGGCCAAGGCGATCCTGATGCTGCGTGGCGTGGCCACCGTGCTCGAGAAGCACCACCGCGTGCAACTGTTGGACGAGGCGATCGAAGCAGCCGTCAAGCTGTCGCACCGCTACATCCCCGCGCGCCAACTGCCCGACAAGGCCGTGAGCTTGCTGGACACCGCCTGCGCCCGCGTGGCCGTGAGCCAGCACGCCATCCCGGCCGAGGTGGAAGACGCCACCCGCCGCATCGAGGCGCTGGAGATCGAGATCGGCATCATCGACCGTGAAGCCGCCGTGGGCGTGGACGTGGGCAGCCGCCGCACCGACGCCACCACTGCGCTGGACAACGAGAAGACCCGTCTGGCCGGCCTGGACGCCCGCTGGAAGGATGAAAAAGCCCTGGTCGACAAGATCCTGGCCCTGCGCGCGCAACTGCGCGGCGGCGACAAGCCCGTCGATGGCCAGCCTTCCGAAGCGGCCACCTTGGACGACGCACAGCGCGCCACCCTGCTGGCCGAACTGAAGGCCGAGCAGGCCAAGCTGGTCGAGCTGCAGGGCGATGCCCCGCTGATCATGCCCTCGGTCGATGCGCACGCCGTCGGCGCCGTGGTGGCCGACTGGACCGGCATCCCCGTGGGCCGCATGGTCAAGAACGAGCTGGAGACCGTGCTGAAGCTGGGCGAAGCCCTGGGCAAGCGCGTGATCGGCCAGCAGCACGGCCTGGACATGATCGCCAAGCGCATCCAGACCTCGCGCGCCCGCCTGGACAACCCCAACAAGCCCATCGGCGTGTTCATGCTGTGCGGCACCTCCGGCGTCGGCAAGACCGAAACCGCGCTGGCGCTGGCCGAGGCGCTGTACGGCGGCGAGCAGAACGTCATCACCATCAACATGAGCGAGTTCCAGGAAGCGCACACGGTGTCGACGCTCAAGGGCGCGCCTCCGGGCTACGTGGGCTACGGCGAAGGCGGCATCCTGACGGAAGCCGTGCGCCGCCGCCCCTACAGCATCGTGCTGCTCGACGAGGTGGAAAAGGCCCACTCCGACGTGCACGAGATGTTCTTCCAGGTGTTCGACAAGGGCTCGATGGAAGACGGTGAAGGCCGCTTCATCGACTTCAAGAACACGATCATCCTGCTGACCTCGAACGTGGGGTCGGAGCTGATCATGAACATGTGCAAGGACCCGGAGCTCTCGCCCGATCCGGAATCGCTGGCCACTGCGCTGCAGGAGCCCCTGATGAAGGTGTTCCCGCCCGCGCTGCTGGGCCGCATCGTCACGATCCCGTACTACCCGCTGTCGGAAGAGATGATGGGCAAGATCGTGCGCCTGCAACTCAACCGCATCAAGCGCCGCGTCGAAGAGAACCACCGCATCCCGTTCAACTACTCGGACGACGCGGTCAAGCTCATCGTCAAGCGCTGCGACAACCCGGAAGCGGGTGGGCGCATCATCGACTCCATCCTCACCAACACGGTGCTGCCCAAGATCTCGATCGAGTACCTGGGCCGCACCAGCCGTGGCGAGGCCCTGCAGAGCGTGACGCTGGGCGCTGCCGACGGCGACTTCACCTACGACTTCGGCTGATTGCTGCCGCCCACCTCGAGGATGCGCCATGGGATCGCCGGACGCCGCCAGCAGTGCACCGACCTCGACCGGGCCCGGACAGCGGCCGGTCCAGGCGCCACCGCGTGCGCCGGTCGGTGACAGCGGTGCGTCCAGCCGCCTGACGCTGTGTCGTGCGGGTGCCCCGTCCGACCACTTCAGTTGGGGCACGTTCGAGGTGGTGCGCTGGAAGATGCCCGCCTTCATGGGGGGAGGCCGCGACTACCTGTTCGCCTACAAGGACGGCTGGGTGGTGTACTACCGAGACGAGATCGAGAAGCAGGCCGTGCGCCGGGGGCTGCCGCCCTGGCTGCTGGCCGGCGTGGTCTGGAACGAGGTGGGGGGCGACCCTGGCTGGATCGACGACGTGGCCCTGGAGTTGCGGGCCTTCGACCACCTGGCCGACCCCTATCTGGAGCCCATGACCATCACGCGTCGGCCGGAGCTCACGTCCATGGGCGAGGTGAGCATCCAGCTGCGGCGCGCGGCGCAGACCATGGGCCTGGAGTGGGCCGACCTGAGCGGCAAGGAGCGCTCCGAGCTGGTGTCCTGCCTGAGCGACGAGCCCTCCAACCTGGCCGTGGTGGCGATGCACCTGCGGCAACTGGCTGACGTCGATTACCGCGGGCAGGCGAGCCTGGGGGACAAGGAGGTGGTGGTGATCGGCGCGCGTTACAACCGCGGGCCGCACCTGACGCTGGAGCAGATCAACAAGGACCTGTCCTATGGGCAGGCCATGTTGCGCCGCAAGGACCGCTTGCTGCAACTGATGACGCCGCCGCCTGCCGGTCAGAGCAAACCATGAGCCTGGTTCGCGCCGACCGGCCGGGGCCCTGGGTCGCCGCGCTGCTGGGCCAGGTGCTGGCCGTGCTGCTGGTTTTGCTGGTGTCGCCGAACCGCTACGCCTGGATGCTGGACGACCCGGGGCAGACCCTGCCCGTTGACGAGGCCAGCCAGTTCAAGGCGGTGTTGCTGCTGTGCACCTTGGCTGCGCCCTCCCTTTTCGTGGCTTGGCTGACGGTCAAAACCCGGCGAGCATGGCTGCGTCGGCTGGGATGGGCTGTTTTGCTGCTGTCGGCCCTGGTGGCCGCCGGGCGCGGATGGCAATGGCTGCTGGAAGGCCAGGTGCGCGCGTGAATCCCGGTGTGGCGTGGCCATCGAACTAGGGGGGCCGGTGAACCCTGGGCCTGACGACAATGCGAGGCCTCGCGGGGCTGACGCGGATGAATCGAGGAATTTGAAAGGATCACCATGGCACAAATCGCCGAACTGATCTGCAATGTGTCCGGCAAGGGGAACATGCAGCTGTCGTCGCTGTCAGCTTCGGAGGGGCTGTCGCGGCCGTTCGAGTACCAGGTCGACATCCTGTGCGACAAGTCGGACCTTGAGCTGCCGAAGTTCCTGGGGCAGAGCATGACGGTGATGCTGGAGCTGC
>DXIO01000078.1 GCA_019112875.1 Candidatus Aquabacterium excrementipullorum | reverse complement strand
TCCTCGGCGGTCTTCTTCATCTTGCGCAGGATCTCGGCCGACACCTGCGGGGGGGCCAGCTTCTTGTCGCGCACCTGCACCCAGGCGTCGCCGTTGTCGGCGGCCGTGATGGTGTAGGGCATCAGGTCGATGTCCTTCTGGACTTCCTTCTCGGTGAACTTGCGGCCGATGAGGCGCTTCACCGCGTAGAGGGTGTTCTTCGGGTTGGTGACGGCCTGGCGCTTGGCCGAGGCGCCGACCAGGACTTCACCGTCTTCCTGGTACGCAATGATGGACGGCGTGGTGCGTGCACCTTCGCTGTTCTCGATGACCCGGGTGGTGTTGCCTTCCATCACGGCCACGCACGAGTTCGTGGTGCCCAGGTCGATGCCAATGATCTTGCCCATGTTCGGTAATCTCCTAAAAGCGGGGTGGCTGCGCTGAGGCTGCCGGTTGTCGCTGTACTTGTGAGTGTTTTGGGTGTTTTCAAGCCCTTTATGGGCCTGAAATCGCGCTTTTTCTGCTTATTTGGGCGCGGCCACGGTGACGAGGGCCGGCCGCAGCACACGGTCGGCAATCAGGTAGCCCTTCTGCAGCACGCCGACCACGGTGTTGGGCTCCTGCTCGGCGGGGATCATGCTGATGGCCTGATGCTGGTGCGGATCGAACTTGGTGCCGGCGGGCGGGTTGATCTCGAGCACCTTGTTGCGCTCCAGCGCGGCGGAAAGCTGGCGCAGCGTGGCGTGCACGCCTTCGAGCACGGTGGAGGCCGGGGCGTCGGGCTGGGCCACGTGGGTGGCGATGGCGGCCTCCAGGCTGTCCTTCACGGGCAGCAGGCTGTCGGCGAAGGATTCGACCGCGAACTTGCGGGCCTTGGAGATTTCTTCCTCGGCGCGGCGGCGGGCGTTTTCGGTCTCGGCCTTGGCGCGCAGGTAGGCGTCGGACACTTCGGCGTGCTTGGCCTGCAGTTCGGCGAGTTGTTGTTCCAGGGGCAGCGCCGTGCCGTTGGGCTGGTCGCCGGGAACATCAGCCGGATCCGGGTAGACGGGTGTGTCGCTCATCTCGGTGTCTTTTTGAGAAATTGGAAAACCCTGCGCATATCAGGGCGGTGAAAGCGGCTTCAAGAGGTGGCCAATGCGGAAAAGAGGGGCATTTTGTAACAAAAATGACCCCCAAACGGGTCGGTTTGGCCGGATTTCCGATGAATCCTGTACGTCGGGGTGATCGACGCCCCTTCAAGGGTCTGCGCGATCAGGACACGTCGTCGGCGCTGGCGGACCAGCGTTGCCAATCGGCCAGGTCGCGGCGGTCACGCTTGGTGGGGCGGCCTTGCTGAATGGCATCGGCAGGTTCGACACCCTGGCGGCGCTGCTCGGCGTGCTGGATGCGTCGCTCGATGCTTTCAGGCGTCTCCTGGTAGAGGCGCTGGGCCTGCGGGGCGGGGCCGCGGATGGTGCTCAAGGCCTGCACGACGACCGTGCGTGTGAGGCCGCCGACCTGGCGGATGTCGACACGGTCACCTGCGCGCAACTCGCGCGAGGCCTTGGCCACCTGGTCGTTGACTTGGATGCGGCCCTTGTCGATGTCCTCGGCGGCCAAGCTGCGGGTCTTGTAGAAGCGGGCGGCCCATAGCCATTTGTCCAGGCGAAGGCGGTCGGTCAGGCCGGGAAGGTCTCGGGGCGTTGTGGTTGGTGCCTGGCTCATGGGCTGGCGATGGGTTCTTGTCAAGTCAGCGGGTGTCGGAAAGGCGCCGCGCGGCATCGAGGCGCTGCCTTTGCACGATTGTGCCGGCAATGGCCTAGCGATCTGACGGGGTTGTATCCATCCGTTCGCGCCAGCGCCGCACGGCGAAGCGGGCCGGGTCCAGGGCATCACGCAGGTCAGCTTCGACGGGGCAGGGCGTGCCTTCCATCCAGTGCGCCAGCAACTGGCCGGCCAGGGCGGCCCAGCCGATGCCGCGTGAGCCCAGGCCGCCCAATATGTACAGGCCGCCCTGCGAGTCGCGAAGGCGGGGCACGAGGCGGGGCTGATCCAGGCGGGATAAGGTACTTGTGTCGGCGGCTGGGTCGGGGATGGCGCCGATCAGCGGCAGGCGATCAGGCGTGGTCGCGCGCCAGCCGACGCGGCCAGTGATGCCGTCGGGCATGGGGACGTCGTCCACCGACGGCGGCAGGACGCCAAGACGTGCCGCTTGGCGCAAGTTGTGGCGGTGGTCGGACTCACGCAGCTCGGGCGATGGGTCGTGGTGCTGGGTGGTGGCGCCGCACAGCACCTGGCCTCCGCTCAGGCGCAGGGCATAGCCGCCTCCGGCCACCGGGATGTTGGGGGACCGCAAGCCAGGGCAATCGGCGGGGAGCACGCTGAGTTGGCCGCGCACGGCGCTCAAGGGCAAAGGTGGCAGCTTCAGGCTTTCCAGCAAGGGGTTCACGCCCATGGCGCAGGCCAGGACCACGCTGTCGGCTGCAGCCAGTACGTCACCTCTGCTGCCCAGCACCTGCCAGTGATGGGCATCGGTTTCATCCGAAACCGTCAATGGGCGTTGCGCGCGTTTCAATGCGTGGGCTTGCGCGCCACCTTGCCAGGTGAGGCGGCCGGTTCGGCGCGCGGCGCCAAGCATCAAGGCTGCATAGCCGGCGGGGTGCAGCCAGCCGCCCTGGCCGAACAGCCAGGCGCCGCTGGGCAGGGGTGCGCCAGCGGTCTGGCTGGCTTGCGCCTGCGGCAGCCAACGCAGGAATTCACTCGGCCAGTCCAGCTTCTCCAGCAATGCGGCGGCCGCGTCGTCAGCGATCTTGGCGTCCAGGCGCAGCAGGCCGTCGGCTTGCCCCGGCAAGCGCTCTTCATGGATCCAGGGGGCGGCCAAGGCATGCGTGGCCAGGGCCGCCGCGCGGTGCACGCGGGCGTGGATTCCGTCATCGCCGTGCACGATGCCGTGGTAAAGGCCGCCTGGGTTGCCGGAGGCCTCGCCGGCCGGGGCGTCGTGGCGGTCCAGCACGGTGACGTGCCAGCCCTCGCGGGTGAGGGCCCATGCCGCCGCGCAACCGGCCAGGCCCGCGCCGATCACGATGGCATGGCGCCTGTGCGGCGCGGGTTGCAGCCCACCCGGCAAGGGCGCAGAGGTGAAGCGCGGGGCGTACCGCGCCACGGTCATGTCCCGCTTACCGCCGAAGCCTTCCACGCGCTCGACGCTGAAGCCCGCCTGAGCCAGCCCATCGCGCACGCCCCGCGCCACACTCCAGGTGGCGGCCGTAGCGCCTGGGGCGGCCCATCGGCCCAAGCGTGACAGCCAGCGCTCATCCCACATCGCCGGGTTCTTGGCGGGCGCGAAGCCGTCCAGGTAGAACGCATCGACAGAAGCCACGAGCGATGGCAGGACCTCGGCCACATCGCCCAGGCCCAGCAGCAGCGTCACGCGGCCCGCCAGTTCCGGCTCGTCGAAATCAAGGGTGTGCAGCCCCGGTGTCAGCGGCGGCCAAGCTTGCAGCAGGCGCTCGGCCAGGGCCGGCTCGGCCGAGGCCGTGTGGATCCGTGCCAGATCATCCCGCCGCACGGGGTGCTTCTCGATGGAGATGAAGAACAGGTGCGCGCAGCGATGCGGATCAGCGCGCCACGCCGCCCAGGTGGCCAGGAAGTTGTTGCCCAGCCCGAAGCCGGTTTCCAGGATGACGAAGCGATCGCGCCCTTGCCAGCGGCCCGGCAGGCCATTGAGAGCCATGAACACGCCTTGAGCCTGCGCCCATGGATCGGATGCCGTGTGGTAGACGTCATCGTAGAGGGGCGAGTAGGGCAGGCCAGCGGTGTTCCCGGAGGCGCCGTCAGCCAGTTCGGCGGGAGAGATCTTGCGGGAAGGCATCCAGCTTATTGCGCCACCCACCCGCCGTCGACGTTCCACGCCACGCCGCGCACATTGTTGGCGCCTGGCGAGCACAGGAACACCGCCAGATCACCCAGTTGCTCCGGCGTCACGAACTGCAGCGAGGGCTGCTTCTCGCCCAGCAGTTCCTTCTGCGCCTGCTCGATGCTGATGCCGCCTTTTTCAGCCCGGGCTTCGATCTGCTTTTGCACCAGCGGGGTGAGCACCCAGCCCGGGCAGATGGCATTGCTGGTGACGCCCGTGGTGGCCGTTTCCAGCGCGACCGATTTGGTCAGCCCCAGCAGCCCATGCTTGGCTGCTACATAGGCCGACTTGCCCGCTGATGCCACCAGCCCGTGCGCCGAGGCCAGGTTGATGATGCGCCCCCAGTTCTTGGCGCGCATGCCAGGCACCGCCAGCCGGATGGTGTGGAAGGCCGAACTCAGATTGATGGCGATGATGGCGTCCCACTTCTCGATGGGGAAGTCCTCCACATTGGCCACGTGCTGAATGCCGGCGTTGTTGACGAGGATGTCCACGCCCCCATATTCAGCCTCTGCGAACTTGAACAAATCAGCGATTTCGGACGCTTTGGACATGTCCGCACCGTGGTAACCCACGCGGATGCCATGGGCGCTGCCGGCCTGCAACACTTCGGCACGGGGAGCATCGACATCGCCAAAGCCATTGAGAATGACGTTGGCGCCCTGCGCCGCCAGTTGCTTCGCGATGCCCAGCCCGATGCCGCTGGTCGAGCCGGTGACGAGGGCGGTTTTTCCATTCAACATGCAGGCCTCCTACAGGGCATAAGACAGACAATCAAGACTTCGGGCCATTATGGGCCGACGACACGGACCATCAGCATGAATCAAGCCACCGACACAGCACCCGGCACCGAGCCCATGCTCGCGTTCGTCGACTGCCCGGGCGCCAGCCTGCGCTCGCCGGACAGCCACCGCATGGCCTACTGGTCCTGGGGCGACCCGGCCAACCCGCGCGTGCTGGTCTGCGTGCACGGCCTGAGCCGCCAGGGCCGCGATTTCGACGTGCTGGCACGCGCGCTGAGCACGCGCTACCACGTGGTCTGCCCCGATGTGGTGGGCCGAGGCCAGTCCGACTGGCTGGCCGACGCCAAGGGCTATCAGGTTTTCACCTACGCCAGCGACATGGTCGTGCTGCTGCGCCACTTGCGCGATGCCAAAGGCATGGCCGCGCCGCTCTCGGTGGACTGGGTGGGCACCTCGATGGGCGGCCTGATCGGCCTGGGCCTGTCCTCGCTGCCGCCTGAAGCCTCGGGGATCGTGCTGCGCCGCATGGTGCTCAACGACGTGGGCCCGCGGCTGCGCATCGAGGCCCTTCACCGCATCGGCAGCTACCTGGGCCTGCCCAAGCGCTTCGCCACCGAGCAGGAGGCGGCCGACTATCTGTGGACCATCTCCGCCGGCTTCGGGCCGCACACGCCCGAGCAGTGGCTGACGCTGTCGCGCCCCTTGCTGCGCGTGGACACGGCCAGCGAAGACAGCAGCCTGATCCTGCACTACGACCCGGCCATTGCCGAGCCCTTCAAGACCCTGACGGCCGACAGCGCCACCTCGGGCGAGGCCATGCTGTGGCAGGTGTACGACGCACTGCGCGCCGAGGTGCTGCTGCTGCGTGGGCAGAACTCCGACCTGCTGGACGCCGATACCGCCCAGCAGATGACCGAACGTGGCCCTCGCGCCCGCCTGATCGAGTTCCCTGGCGTAGGCCATGCGCCCACCCTGATCTCGCCTGATCAGGTGGCGGCGGTGGAGGGTTTCCTGCTCGCATGAAAACCGGTCTCCTTCAGTCGACCACGCCGGGGCACAAGGCCGCGGCGGGGGGCGACCCGCATGCCGCCGCCATCGTCGAATGGGCCGACCTGGCACCCACACCGGGTGCGGCCGGCAATGCCGATGGCGAGCAACTGCTGGCCCGCGCCCGTGCCTTCGCTGAGCCCCTGCTGAGTCATCAGCGCTTCGACACCGGCGAGCATGCCTTGCACCATGCCGACGGCGTTTGCGCCATCCTGCGCGGCATCGGTGCGCCACCTGCGCTGCAAGCCGTGGCCTATCTGGTCTACGCCAGCGAATACCTTACGCCCGCCGAAGAGGTCGTGGCCCGCGCCTTCGGCCAGGACGTGGCCGACCTGGTTGGCGCCACGCGCAAGCTGGTGCAGGTGCAACGCAGCGCGCGCGACGCCCTGGGCGATCACGCCGATGGTCCGTTGCCCGCCGAGCAGGTCGAGCGCATCCGCAAGATGCTGCTGGCCTTCTCGCGCGACCTGCGCGTGGTGCTGCTTCGCCTGGCCTCGCGTCTGCAGACCCTGCGCCACTATGCCGAGACCAAGCAGCCATGCCCCCGTGCGCTGGCGCGCGAATCCATGCAGGTGTTCGCGCCGCTGGCAAACCGCCTGGGCATCTGGCAGATCAAGTGGGAACTGGAGGACCTGTCTTTCCGCTTCCTGCAGCCGGACACGTATAAAAGCATCGCCCGCATGCTGGACGAGACCCGCGTGGCGCGCGAACGCAGCGTGGAGGCCGCACGCCAGCGCCTGCAGGACACCCTGCGCGCAGCCGGCATCGATGCCCAGGTGCAGGGCCGTCCCAAGCACCTCTACAGCATCTGGAAAAAGATGCAAGGCAAGGACCTGCCCATCGAGCGCGTGTTCGACGTGCAGGCCCTGCGCGTGATCGTGCCCGATGTGCATGCCTGCTATGAAGCGCTCAGCCGCGTCCACGAGCTGTGGCGCCCCTTGCAGGAAGAGTTCTCGGACTACATCGCCCGCCCCAAGGCCAACGGCTACCAGTCGCTGCACACCGTGGTGCTGGATGACGCCGGCCGGCCTATCGAGATCCAGCTGCGCACCCAGGCCATGCACGAGCACGCCGAAAGCGGCGTGGCCGCGCACTGGGCCTACAAGGAGGCGGGCGCCAAGGGCTATGCCGGCGTGCAGGCCGCGGGCGATTTCGAAAGCCGCGTGGCCGAGGCCCGCAAAACCGTGCTGCGCCAGTTGCTGGCCTGGGAGCGCGACCTGGCCCAGGCCGACGCCAGCCAGACACACGGCGGTGCGGGCCTGTTCGATGACCGCATCTACGTGTTCACGCCCGATGGCACCATCATTGACCTGCCGGTGGGTGCCACGCCCGTGGACTTCGCCTACACCGTGCACACCAACCTGGGCCACCGCTGCCGTGGTGCGCGCGTGGACGGCGCGATGGTGACGCTGAACACGCCGCTGCAGAGCGGTCAGACCGTCGAGGTGATCGCCGCCAAGGAAGGCGGCCCGTCGATGGACTGGCTCAACCCGGAACTGGGCTACGTGCGCAGCCCGCGCGCACGCGCCAAGGTGCGTGCGTGGTTCAACGCCCTGGCGCAGCAGGCCACCATCGCCAAGGGGCGTGACGCGGTTGAAAAGCTGCTGCAGCGTGCCGGCAAGACGGCCGTCAAGCTGGACGACCTGGCCACGCAGCTTGGCTTCCGCAGCGCCGACGCCTTGTTCGAGGTGGTGGGCAAGGACGAATACTCGCTGCGCAACATCGAGGCCGTGCTCAAGCCCGCCGAGCCCGCACCCGATGCCGACCAGTTGATCGCCCAGAGGCTCAGCCGCAGCGATGCAGCCGCCACACCGGCGTCCGGCAAGGGCGTGCTGGTGGTGGGCATGGATTCATTGCTGACGCAACTGGCGCGCTGCTGCAAGCCCGCGCCAGGCGATGCCATCGGGGGCTACGTGACACGTGGCAAGGGCGTGGCCGTGCACCGTGCCGATTGCAGCAACCTGCGGCAGATGGCCGGAAGGCATCCCGAGCGTGTGATCCCCGTGGCCTGGGGCGCCCAGCCTACCGACAAGAGCGGCCAGTACGCAGTCGATGTGCAGGTGGAAGCGCACGATCGCCCGGGACTGCTGCGCGACGTGTGCGATGCCTTCGCGCAGGGCAAGGCCCATGTGTCGGCCATGCAGAGCCAGAGCCACCGCGACCACGTCACGATCACGCTCACCGTGCAGACCACCGACACCGCCCGCCTGGCGCCGGTGCTCAGCAAGGTGGGGCAGGTCAACGGCGTGATCCGTGCGCGACGCAAATGACACATTCGCTCGAAATTTGCGGGGGCGCGCGAAATCGTGCTATAGTCATGGTCTTGCAGGCGCGTAGCTCAGCTGGTTAGAGCACCACCTTGACATGGTGGGGGTCGTTGGTTCGAGTCCAATCGCGCCTACCAAATAGACAGCCCAGAAAGTTCATGTGAGCTTTCTGGGCTTTTTGGTTTCTGGGTGCCGATCCAGGGCGCAAGGCTATGCGGAAAGCCTTTGCGGTTCAGTGGCTGGATGTGGGCTTGTGCCGCCCCCCTGTGATCATGGCGGTGAACCTCGGCGCCGCGCGAGCCAACAGGGCGAAAGCGCCTGTGCAGAGCAGTACAGTGGCCGTGGGCAGCAAGAAATAGGCAGCCAGTCCGCCCCACTCGCTGGACGGATGCAGGGTGAGGTAGACCGCCTTCTTGAGCAGGGTGAGCAGCGGCTCATGCGCGGCAAAGAGAAAGAAGCTGCCGGCGCCCAGGCGAGCCAGTGGCGCGGCGATCCTGTGATGCGAGGCCATCCATTGGCTGACCCAGAGCACCACGACAATGCCCACGGCAATGACGGTGGTGTGAAACGGCCACGGGGTGGTCATCTTGCCCAGCAGTGCTGCGTCCACGAACAGCAGAGGCAGGTACAGCAGCGCGCATGCGGGGCCGATCCGGTCAAGGGCGAACAGGCTCCGGCATGTCATCTGAAGATAGGCACCCAAGGTGAAGAACAAGATGCCTTCGGTTGCCGGAACCTGGAGGGACAGGCCGGCAAACCAGCCGCAGGCCAGCGCAAGAGGAGCCGCCCAACCCAGGAATCTCACCAGCAAGAACACCAGGGGCGAGAACAGGGTCAACAGCATCAGGTCGCGAACGAACCAGAACTGGTAGGCAATGGGCTGCCCGCCTTTCGAGGGGTCGCCTAACAGGTTGATGATGATGTCTTCCGCCGTGCTGGTTCCCAGCGGCTCCGTCCGTATGGACAACTGGCTTGCAAGGTTGGGTACCAGTTGGAGCAGGAGGATGGCGCCGAGCAACAATCCGTTCCAGAAGACATACGGAATCAACAGGCTGCGGGTCCGGCTGAGGATCCGGGCGCAGTAAGAGGCGCGTATCGAAACCCAGCCGTGGAAGAACAGGTAGCCCGAGAACAGGAAAAACACCGGAATGGCCGTTCGCGCAAGGCCTTGCGACACCAGGTTGGTGATGAAGACGTAAACCGGTCCATCGGTGGCGATGAGCCCCAGGTGCCGATCGACGCTCAGGCCCGCACCGAACGCATGGATGAAAACGACGCCCACCATCAAGGGGAATCTCAGCACGGTGAGCCGCAGCGAATCGTTCTTCTCAAGCATGCGGACAGCTTATGGCCAGACGCATCATCGCTGACGTCCTGTCAGCAAACATCAACGTGGTGTCATGGGCCTTGTCTTGAAGAATTGCAGCGATGCAATGAGAAAATCCGGTCGCGAAAGCCCAGCGAGTTCTTCCATCTTGCGTCCATCCCGTCCCTCCACCCGCGCCGCCCAGGCACTCACAGCACCGGCCCCGGGGCGCTTTGACCGCCTGGACGCTCTTCGCGGGCTGGCCCTGGTGTGGATGGCCATTTTCCACTTCAGCTTCGACCTCAGCCACTACGGCCTCATCGAGGCCGACTTCTACCGTGACACTGTGTGGACCACGCAGCGCACGCTGATCCTGTCCATCTTCCTGCTGTGCGCGGGGGCGGGGCAGGCCATCGCCACGGCCCAGGGGCAGACATGGCGACGTTTCTGGAAGCGCTGGGCTCAGGTCGCCGGCTGTGCCCTGGCCGTGAGCGTGGGCAGCGCCTTCATGTTCCCGGACAGCTTCATCTACTTCGGTGTGCTGCACGGCATGGCCGTGATGCTGATCATCGCGCGGCTGAGCGCTCCTCTGGGGCACTGGCTGTGGGCTTTTGGCGCCGTTGTGGTGGCCCTGCCCCAAATCGTGCAGCATCCCTTCTTCGACACGCGCTGGACCAACTGGGTAGGGCTGGTCACCGCCAAGCCCATCACCGAAGACTACGTGCCCGTGCTGCCCTGGCTGGGCGTGATGTGGTGGGGCCTGGCGGCCACGCAGTGGCTGCTGGCGCGCCACCCTGGCTGGCTGGTGGGCGCCACGGCCGCGCCGACGCGTGGCCTGACCCTGCTGGGGCGCTGGAGCCTCACGTTTTACATGGTGCACCAGCCGCTGCTGATCGGTGGGCTGATGCTGTGGCTGAATTTCTGGAGAACTCCCTCATGACGACGATGACGCAAGACGAGCTGAAAACCCTGGTGGGCCGCGCGGCCCTGGACTACGTGCCCCATGGCGCGATCGTGGGCGTGGGCACCGGCTCGACGGTCGACAAGTTCATCGACGCGCTGGGCGAAGCGCTCAAGGCCGATCCGGCCCGCGTGGCGGGCGCCGTGTCCAGTTCCGTACGCAGCACGGAGCGCCTGACGGCCCTCGGCATCAAGGTGCAGCCCTCTGAGTCGGTGACCTCGCTGGGCGTCTATGTCGATGGCGCGGACGAGATCGACCACGCCGGCTTCATGATCAAGGGCGGTGGCGCCGCGCTCACGCGCGAGAAGATCGTGGCCGACCTGGCCGAGAAGTTCGTCTGCATCGCCGACGAATCCAAGCTCGTGTTGGTGCTGGGCAAGTTCCCGCTGCCCGTGGAAGTGATCCCGATGGCTGCGGCCCAGGTGATCCGCGGCTTCGAGAAGCTGGGCGGCCAGGCCAAGGTGCGCGAGGGCGTCACCACCGACAACGGCAACGTGATCGTGGACGTGACGGGCCTGAGCATCGAATCGCCCGCCCGCTTCGAGGCCGACATCAACCAGTGGCCCGGCGTGGTCACGGTGGGGGTGTTCGCCCGCAACAAGGCCTCGGTGTGCCTGCTCGGTACGCCCGAAGGCGTGAAGACGCTGACGTTCTGATCCTGTGGGCCTGGTTGGCTGGCGGCGCCTCAGGCGCCGTGGCCCGTCGACCACCAATCCAGCAGGCCCCGCGCAGCCTGCCGGCCCGTCGCGAAGCACGCCGTGAGCAGGTAGCCGCCGGTCGGGGCTTCCCAATCCAGCATTTCGCCGGCGCAAAACACGCCGGGCGCGGCCTTTAGCATCAGGCCGGGCGTGAGGCTTTCGAAGCGTACCCCGCCGGCTGTGCTGATGGCCTCATCCACCGGACGAGGGCGGGTCACGGTGATGGGCAGCGCTTTCAAGGCGCGGGCCAGTTCGGCCGGATCCTGCAGTTGCGCGGGCGTCAGCACCTCGTGCAGCAGGGCCATCTTCAGGCCCTGGATGCCCAGGCGGCTCTTCAAGTGCGTGGACAGGCTGCGCGGCCCGCGAGGGCGCCGCGTCTCGGCCAGCACCTGCTCTGGCGTGTGCGCGGGCAGCAGATCCAGGTGGATCGTGGCTTGCCCTTGGGCCTGGATGGCCTCGCGCATGGCGGCCGAGAATGCGTAGATCAGGCTGCCCTCGACACCACTGGCCGTGAGCACGAATTCGCCTTGCTTGGTCCTCAGTTCGCCATCCGGGCCGGTGAAGCTCAGGGCGACCGGCTTGATCGGCTGGCCGGCGAAGCGTGAACTCAGGTGCTCGCTCCAGCCTGCGCGATCAGACGCGGTGGGCGCCACATCGAAACCGCAGTTGGCTGCCCGAAGCGGCGCGATGTCCGCGCCCCGCGTTTGCAACCAGGGCACCCAGGCACCGTCCGAGCCCAGGCGGGCCCAACTGGCGCCACCGAGGGCCAGCAGCACGGCATCCGCCTGTACGGTGGTATCGCCTGCGGGACTGGTGAAGTGCAGGCCTGTGCCGTTGGCGGCCCAGCCTTGCCAGCGATGGCGCATGTGAAAGCGCACGCCCAGCCCGCGCAGCCGGTTCAGCCAGGCGCGCAGCATGGGCGCGGCCTTCATCTCGGTAGGGAACACACGGCCGGAGGTGCCCACGAAGGTGCCGATGCCCAGGGCCTCGGTCCAGTCGCGCAGATCCTGCGGTGTGAAGGCTTCAACCATGGCGGCGAGTTCGCCACGCCGTTCGGCATAGCGGCCCAGAAAGAGCTCCAGCGGTTCGGAATGGGTGAGATTCAGTCCGCCGCGCCCGGCCAGCAGGAACTTGCGGCCGACCGAGGGCATGGCGTCGTAGAGATCGACCTGTGCGCCAGCTTGGGCGAGGACCTCGGCGGCCATGAGCCCCGCCGGGCCGCCCCCGACGATGGCGACCCGTGGGTGTGGTGTCATAGGGTCAGAAGCGGAAGCCGGACGGCGCGGAGGCCGATGTGTTGCTGGATGGCGTGTTGGGCGCTCGCGTGGCCGGAGCCTTCAGCGCCGGTGCCGAGGCCGCGGGCGGTGCCAGAGGCGTGGCGTCAGCCCACTGGTAGCCCGTCAAAGTGGACTGCTTGGGATAGCCGGCGGCATCGAGATAACTCTGCCATTCGGCCTCCGAGTAGCCCTTGACTTGTTGGCTGCCCACCCGGAGCACAGGCAGTTGCTGGGTGTTTTCCAGGCGCTGCAGGGCCTGGATGTCGGCATTGGTGTCCACGCTCTTTTCAGAGAAAGGGATGCCGCGCTGGCGCAGGCTCTGGCGGCCCTGGTCACAAGGGCCGCAGTCCTTGCCGGTGTACAGCGTGACGGGGTACTTGATGGCGATCTGCCGCAATTCGAAAGGCAGGCTGGCGGTGGAGCTGACCGAGCCGTTGGTGCGCATTGCCTGGGCGGGCTTGTCAGCAGGTGGGCGATCCGTGTAGGTGACCTTGCCATCCGGCCCCACCACTTTGTAGAGGGCCCAGGCGGGCGTGGTGGCCGCGAGGGCGGCCAGGCCCAGCAACAACGGTGCGCGCATGGCGGACACACCCTGGCGCCAGACCGGGGTCTGGATCGGAGACTTCTGGGAACGGGTCATGGTGCAACTCTCTCGACAGCCAGTGAACGCATGGCCGGACTGTACCCTGCACAACGGCAGGCCCGGCCCCTGGGTTGACCCGGACGGGGCCGGATTTACGCCTTTTACCTGCGCCAGGTCAGTGTTGTCGCGCTCAAGCCATGCCTTGATGGCGCAGCAAGGCATCGATGCTAGGCTCGCGGCCGCGGAAGGCCTTGAAGTTGTCCATGGCGCTGCGGCTGCCACCGGCTTCCAGGATGGCCTGACGGTAGCGGCGACCCACTTCGGCATTGAGCACGCCGGTTTCGGGTGTGGCTGCCTCTTCGAATGCGGCGTACGCATCGGCCGACAGCACCTCGGCCCACTTGTAGCTGTAGTAGCCGGCCGAATAGCCGCCCGAGAAGATGTGCGAGAAGCTGTGCTGGAAGCGGTTGAAGGCCGGCGGAATGTTCACGGCGACTTCCAGGCGCACCTCGTCGACCACCTGCTGCACGCGCTGGTCGTTGCCGGGTTCGGCATGCAGCCGCATGTCGAACAGCGAGAACTCGATCTGGCGCAGCGTCATCATGCCGCTCTGGAAGTTCTTGGCCGCGATCATCTTGGTGAAGAGCTCCAGCGGCAGCGATTCACCCGTGTCCACATGGTGCGTGAGCTTCTGGACCACGGCCCATTCCCAGCAGAAGTTCTCCATGAACTGGCTGGGCAGCTCCACGGCATCCCATTCAACGCCGCTGATGCCGGCCACGCCGATGTCGTCGACCTTGGTCAGCATGTGGTGCAAGCCGTGGCCGAACTCATGGAACAGGGTGGTGACGTCATCATGGGTGAGCAGGGCAGGCTTGCCACCCACGCCGGCCGCGTAATTGCACACCAGGTGCGCGATGGGTGTCTGGGTCTGGCCGTTGTCCGGGCGCTTCCACCGGCCACGCACGTCGTCCATCCAGGCGCCCGGGCGCTTGCCGGGGCGGGCATACGGATCCAGGTAGAACTGGCCGACCAGTTCCCCTGCCCGCTCGATGCGGAAGAAGCGCACCGATTCGTGCCACACGGGCGCGGTGTCGGGCTTGATCTGCACCTCGAACAGCGTTTCGATCAGGCCGAACAGGCCCTTGAGCACGGTGGGCTCGGTGAAGTACTGCTTCACCTCCTGGTCACTGAAAGCGTAGCGGGCTTCCTTGAGCTTTTCGCTGACGAATGCCACGTCCCAGGCCTGCAGGTCGGGCAGGTTCAGGTAGTCCTTGGCGTAGGTGCGCAGCTCGTCCATGTCCTTCTGGGCGAAGGGTCGGGCGCGCTTGGCCAGATCGCGCAGGAACTCCATCACCTGGTGCGGCGTCTGGGCCATCTTGGGCACCAGAGACACGTCGGCGAAGTTGGCGTAGCCCAACAACTGGGCTTCCTCCTGGCGCAGGGCCAACAGCTTCTGCATCAGCGGCGTGTTGTCGCGCTCGGCCGGGCCGAACTCGCTGGCGCGGGTGGCGTAGGCGCGGTAGAGCGTTTCGCGCAGCGGGCGGTGCGTGGCGTACTGCATGACCGGCAGGTAGCAGGGCATGTGCAGCGTCAGCTTGTGGCCTTCTTTGCCTTCGGCCTGGGCAGCGGCACGGGTGGCGTCGATCACGTCCTGCGGTACGCCGGCCAGCTCATCGAGCGTGGCGTAGTGGCTGAACGCGTCGGTGGCGTCCATCACGTGCTCGGAGAAGGCCTGCGACAGGGCCGCCTGCTCTTCCTGGATGGCGGCGTAGCGGGCCTTGGCTTCACCTTGCAGTTCGGCACCGCCCAGCACGAAGCCGCGCAGGGCGTTGTCCAGCGCACGGGCGCGCGGCGGGCTCAGGCGCTGGCCTTCGGGCGACACGACCAGGGCCTTGTACTTGGCGTACAGGCGCTCGTCGGAGCCCAGGCGCGTGTAGAACTCGGTCAGGCGCGGCAGGTTCTCGTTGTAGGCGGCGCGCAGCTCGGGCGTGTCGGCCACGGCGTTGAGGTGCCCCACGGCGCCCCAGGCGCGGCCGAGCTTCTCGGTGGTCACGTCCAGCAGCAGCGACAAGGCGTCGTAATCAGCCGGCACATCGGGGCCGGTGACCTTGTCGAGCGCGGCCTCGGCTTCGGCCAGCAGCACGTCCACGGCGGGCGTGACGTGCTCGGGCTTGATCTGGTCGAAAAGCGGCAGGCCGGCGGTGTCAAGCAAAGGGTTGGAGCTCATGGTGCCTAGCTGAAGGTGAGAGTCTCGATTTCAACGGCGGCAGCATGAAAACTGGCGCCAGGGTTGACGCCAGATTAACCCAAGGCGCGCATCAACGTGCCGCGAGGGCCCGTTCGGCCGATTCCATGGTGTTGACCAGCAACATCGTGATGGTCATGGGGCCGACACCGCCCGGCACGGGAGTGATCCAGCCGGCCACGTCCTTCACGCCGTTGAAGTCGACATCGCCGCAGAGCTTGCCTTCGTCGTCGCGGTTCATGCCCACGTCGATCACCACCGCGCCCGGCTTGACCATGTCGGCGGTGAGCACATTGCGCTTGCCCACGGCCGCCACGACCACGTCGGCCTGGCGGGTGTGGTAGGCCAGATCGGCCGTGCCGCTGTGGCACACGGTGACGGTGGCGTTGGCCTGCAGCAGCATCAGCGCCATCGGCTTGCCGACGATGTTGCTGCGGCCGATCACCACGGCGTGCTTGCCCTTGAGGTTGCCCAGGCCGATGGATTCGAGCATCTTCATGCAGCCGTAGGGGGTGCAGGCCTTGAAGCCGGGCTGGCCCACGACCAGGGCGCCGGCGCTGGCGACGTGGAAGCCATCGACATCCTTGAGCGGCGAAATGGCTTCGATGACCTTGTGGTCGTCGATGTGGCCGGGCAGGGGCAGCTGCACCAGGATGCCGTGGATGCTCGGATCGTTGTTGAGCGCCTCGACGCGGGCCAGCAGCTCGGCCTCGGTCATGGTGGCGGGGTACTTCTCGAGCACGGAGTGCAGGCCGGCGTCCTCGCAGGCCTTGACCTTGTTGCGCACGTAGACCTGGCTGGCCGGGTTGTCGCCCACCAGCACCACGGCCAGGCCGGGCTTGAGGCCCTGGGCAGTGAGCGCGGCGGCACGGGTGGCCACCTCGCCGCGCAGTTGCTTGGACAGGGCGTTGCCGTCGATCAGTTGGGCGGTCATGGCGAGGTCTTTCGAGAAGGAATCAGGGATCGGAAATGTAAAAAGGCCGCGGTCAGGCGGCCTTCTGGAGGGGGCGGAGCGCTCAGGGCTTGGCAGGCGTGGCGGGCGCGCCCGGCTGGCCGCTGGCACCCAGGGCGATCTTGAGCAGATCGGCCACGGTGTTGGCGTTGAGCTTTTCCATCACGTTGGCGCGGTGGGCTTCGACCGTCTTGATGCTGATGCCCAGGTCGTCGGCGATCTGCTTGTTCAGGCGGCCGGCGACGATGCGTTCGAGCACTTGCGCTTCACGGGTGGTCAGGCGCGACAGCAGGGCGTCGCGGCTGGCGGCTTCCTGCGATTGCGAGAAGGCCACGCGGGCTTCGTCGAGCATGCGTTCGACCAGGGACACCAGGGCGTCTTCCTTGAAGGGCTTCTCGATGAAGTCCATCGCGCCCTTCTTCATGGTGTTCACGGCCATGGGCACGTCGCCGTGGCCGGTGATGAACACGATGGGCAGCGGCGACTTGCGGTCGAGCAGCTTGTCCTGGAGTTCCAGACCGCTCATGCCGTCCATGCGGATGTCGGTGATCAGGCAGGCGACCTCGCGGGGGTCGAAACGGGCCAGGAAGGATTCGGCCGAATCGAAGCAGCGCACGCGGTAGTCCTTGCCCTCCAGAAGCCATTGCAGCGAGTCGCGCACGGCTTCATCGTCATCGACCACGTAGACGGTGCCTTTCTTGGGGATCAGACTCATGGGGTTGTGCAGATCGTTCGTTGAAGGTGGGAGGGCCATGACAGGGCCGTCGTCAAGCCACGCCGCCGCCCGGCGCCAAGGTGTCGACCGGGAGGGTGAACGTGAAACGGCAACCCGTCACCAGTGAACCATTGTAGATGTTCTCGGCCTTGATGCGGCCATGATGAGACTCGATGATGGATCGGCACAGGCTCAGGCCGATGCCCAGGCCGTCCGCCTTGGTGGAGCTGAAGGCCTCGAAGAGCTTGTCCAGGATCTCCTCTTTCATGCCCGGCCCACCGTCGCTGACCGTGAACTCGATCACGGAACCCTGGTCTTCCGACTGCTTCTGGGTGACGCGCAGGTCGACGATGCGGCGCGACTGCGGGGTGTCGGCGTTGTCGATGGCCTCGGCGGCGTTCTTGAGGAGGTTCAGCAACACCTGCTCGATCAGGATGGGGTCGACGCTGATGTTGGGCAGGCGCTGGCCGATCACCGCGTTGAGCGTGACGCGGCGGCGCTTCATCTCGAAACTCGCCAGGTCGAGCACGGCATCCGTGATTTCCCTGATACGGGTCATCTGGCGCTGGGGCTCGCTGCGCTTGACGAACTGGCGGATCCGGTGGATGACCTGGCCGGCGCGCTGGGCCTGGCGGGAGGTCTTCTCCAGCGCCTCGATCAGGCCGTCGTTGTCGATGGCACCGTTGCGGATGCGGCTGATCATGCCGCTGCAGTAGTTGGAGATGGCGGCCAGCGGCTGGTTCAGCTCATGCGCGACGGTGGAGGCCATCTCGCCCATGGTGATCAGGCGGCTGGTGAATTGGGCCTTTTCGGCCTGTCTGGCCGCCGCCTCTTCGCCTTCGCGGCGCTCGGTGATGTCGGTGGCGATCAGCATCTGGGCCAGGCGGCCGTCGGTCCACTGGATGTAGCGGGCGCGCACGTCGAACCACTTCTGCACCGAGTCGACGAAGGCTTCGCGGGCGTCGCCGCCGGCATCCGTGAGGTGCTGGGTGGGCAGGCCGCCGAAGCTGTCGACCGAGTCATCCGAATCGGCGGCGGCGATGTCGGCGGACACGTCGCCGCCGGTGAGCTGCATGTGCGCTTCAGGCGAGCCGCCGAACCACAGGCGGTAGGAGCGGTTGGCGAACAGCAGCTCGTTTTGCTGCACCGAGACCACGGACACGGCGGCGTCCAGGCCCTCCAGCACGGTGGTGAATCGTTCGTGCGCAGCGCTGAGCTGGTCACGCACGCGCTTGGCCTCGGTGATGTTGGTCACCGACGTCATCCAGCCGGTCTGGTCGCCCTGGGCGTCGATCAGGGGCGAGACGTACATGCGGGCGTCGAAGGTGCTGCCGTCACGGCGCTGCACCACCACCTCCAGGCCACCGGTGGGGCTGCGGCCGAGGAGCTCCTGCTGGAACATGCGGTTGAACTCGTCGAGCCGGTCCTTGGGCCAGTAGGGGTAGGGCGGGGTGCAGCCCAGCAGCTCCTGCTCGGAGAAGCCCGTCATCGCGCAGAAGGCGGGGTTCACGTAGGTGATGCGGCCTTCCAGGTCGATGGTGCGCATGCCGGTCAGCATGGAGTTCTCCATGGCCCGGCGGAAGTTGGTTTCCTGCACCAGGGTCTTCTGGATATCGGTGCGGCGGCGCATGTGCTGCAAGGTGCCCAGCAGTGTCCACACGGTGAATCCGGACAGGGCCACGACCATCCAGAACAGGGTGTTGCCGATCAGGCTGGAGGATGTCTTGAAGCCTTCGCCGCGCAGCAGCAGGCCGTTGCCCACCGGCGTGACGATCACCTCGTGCATGAAGGTGGGCCGGGCCGAGGGGCTGTCGCTGGCCGGGTTGACGGCGCTGGTCAGGCGCTGGCCATTGATCTGGATCAGGCTCATGGCGTGGCGCGCGGCGATCTCGCGCGGCACCAGGAAACGCATCAGCGAATCCAGCGAATATTCAGCCACCAAAGTGCCGACGAAGCCGCTGCGGTCGATCAAAGGCACGTGCACCTGCACCACGCGCAGGCCGTTGGTGTTTTGATACGCCTGGGAGTAGACCGGCTGGCTGCGCTCGCGGGCCATGCGGAAGGCGCTACGGGGCTCTTCGCGGCGGGGCAGCAGGGGCTGCGCGAAGGTGTCGGGCTGGGGCGTGTAGAAATCCAGTTCCAGGGCCCGGCTGGGGTCGAGCGGCGAGTTCATGCCGCTCTGGCTGGCCTTGATGCGCTCGTCGGCCTGCACCCAGCTCACGCTCAGCACCTCGGGGCGGGCGCGTACGAAATCGGCCGCCTGGTTCATGAACTGCTCGGGGTTCACGGCCCGGATGCTGATCTCGCGGGCCAGGCGCAACAACTGCTCCTGGTTCTCGATCAGGCGCAGGCGGATCTGTTGCTGAACGACCTCGGTGTCGCGTTTGACCGACTCCTGCTCGCGCTCCAGCTCTTCGTTGCGCAGGTACCAGAAGGCCACGATGATGGCCGCCAGGAACAGCATGACGGACACCAGCGGGCCCAGGGTCGCATACCGGTCCTGGGCATTGGGCGACTGCTGGCGCCACCAGCGCCAGAAAAGACGTCGGGCTTCGCCCACGGGGCGGGGTGGCTGCGGGGGGGGCAGGTGAGGGGTCGTCGAGGGGAAAACCATCCTCAAATTATCGGTGTGGATTCCCACGTCCGCCAATCCCGAAATAACGGCTACATTCGCCGTGGTTTGCACCACTTATCCGTGACTGCAGACGCTGTTCCTGTCTCCATACTCGGAGACAGGTTTCAAACTCTAGGAGACTTACCAATGTCTGCTCTTGACCCGATCCCGTCCGCATCCATGGACATGGATCCCCAGGAAACTCGTGAGTGGCTCGATGCGCTGTCCGGCGTGATCGAGACCGAAGGCCGCGCCCGCGCCCACGATCTCCTGGAAAACCTGCTCGACCATGCCCGCCAGGCTGGCATCGACATGCCGTTCTCGGCCAACACGGCCTATGTGAACACCATCGCGGTGGAAGATGAGGCCCACCACCCGGGCAACCTCGACATCGAAGAACGCCTGCGCAGCTACATGCGCTGGAACGCCATGGCCATGGTGGTGCGGGCCAACCGACACCACCCCGAAGACGGCGGCGACCTGGGCGGGCACATCTCGTCCTTCGCCTCGCTGGCCACGATGCTGGGCATCGGCTTCAACCATTTCTGGCATGGTGACACGCCGGACCACGGCGGTGATCTGCTGTACATCCAGGGCCACTCAGCCCCCGGCATCTACGCACGTGCCTTCATGGAAGGTCGCATCACCGAAGAACAGCTCATCAACTTTCGCCAGGAAGTCGGTGGCAAGGGCCTGTCGAGCTACCCGCATCCCAAGCTGATGCCGGAGTTCTGGCAGTTCCCGACCGTGTCCATGGGCCTGGGCCCCATCACGGCCATCTACCAGGCCCGTTTCCTGAAATACCTGCACGCCCGTGGCATCGCGGACACCTCCAAGCGCAAGGTCTGGGTGTTCTGCGGCGACGGCGAGATGGACGAACCCGAATCGCTGGGCGCCATCGGCCTGGCCGCGCGCGAGAAGCTGGACAACCTGATCTTCGTCGTCAACTGCAACCTGCAACGGCTTGATGGCCCGGTGCGCGGCAACGGCAAGATCGTGCAGGAGCTCGAAGGCGAGTTCCGCGGCTCCGGCTGGAACGTGATCAAGCTGCTGTGGGGCAGCTACTGGGATCCGCTGCTGGCGCGCGACAAGGACGGCATCCTGCGCAAGATCATGATGGAGATGGTCGACGGCGACTACCAGGCCTGCAAGGCCAACGATGGCGCCTTCGTGCGGCAGCATTTCTTCGGCCGCGATCCGCGCACGCTGGAGATGGTGGCCCGCCTGTCTGATGACGACATCTGGCGCCTGAACCGTGGCGGCCATGACCCGCAGAAGGTGTACGCGGCCTACCACGAGGCGGCCAACCACACCGGCCAGCCCACCGTGCTGCTGATCAAGACGGTCAAGGGCTTCGGCATGGGCAAGAGCGGCGAAGGCAAGAACACCGCCCACCAGACCAAGAAGCTGACGGACGAGGACATCAAGGTGTTCCGCGACCGCTTCAACATCCCGGTGGCTGACGAGGACATCGCCAAGCTGCCCTTCATCAAGCCGGCCGAGAACACGCCGGAGATGACCTACCTGCGTGAGCGCCGCGAGGCCCTGGGCGGCTACCTGCCCAAGCGCCGCCCCAAGGCCGACGAGGCCTTCAAGGTGCCCGTACTGGACGCCTTCAAGACCGTGCTGGAACCGACAGCCGAAGGCCGCGAGATCTCGACCACGCAGGCCTTCGTGCGCTGCCTGACCCCGCTGCTGCGTGACGCGCAACTGGGCCCGCGCATCGTGCCCATCCTGGTCGACGAGGCCCGCACCTTCGGCATGGAAGGCCTGTTCCGCCAGATCGGTATCTACGCGCCTGAAGGCCAGAAGTACACCCCGGTCGACAAGGACCAGGTCATGTACTACCGCGAGGACAAGGCCGGCCAGATCCTGCAAGAGGGCATCAACGAGGCGGGCGGCATGAGCTCGTGGATGGCGGCGGCGACGTCGTACTCCACGAACAACCGCATCATGGTGCCGTTCTACATCTACTACTCGATGTTCGGCCTGCAGCGCATCGGTGACCTGGCCTGGGCGGCCGGCGACATGCAGGCGCGCGGCTTCCTGCTGGGCGGCACCTCCGGGCGCACCACGCTGAATGGCGAAGGCCTGCAGCACGAAGACGGCCACAGCCAGCTGTGGGCGGGCTCCATCCCGAACTGCCTGAGCTACGACCCCAGCTTCGCCCATGAAGTGGCCGTGATCATCCAGAACGGCATGAAGCGCATGGTCGAGCAGCAGGAGAACGTGTTTTATTACCTGACGCTGCTCAACGAGAACTACGCCCAGCCCGGCCTGCGCCAGGGCACCGAGGCCGAGATCATCAAGGGCATGTACCTGCTGCAGGAAGGCGAGCTCCAGGGCGCGCCGAGCGTGAACCTGCTGGGTTCGGGCTCGATCCTGCGCGAGTCGATCGCCGCGCGCGACCTGCTGGCCAAGGACTGGGGCGTGAGCGCCAACGTGTGGAGCTGCCCGAGCTTCAACGAACTGGCCCGCGACGGCCAGGCCGCCGAGCGCTGGAACCTGCTGCACCCGGGTCAGGCCCCGCAAGAGGCCTTCGTGACGAAGCAACTGTCGTCGCAAGCCGGGCCGGTGGTCGCTTCCACCGACTACGTGAAAGCCTTGCCGGAGCAGATCCGCGCCTACATCCCCAAGGGACGCAGCTACAAGGTGTTGGGCACCGACGGTTTCGGCCGCAGTGACTTCCGCTACCGCCTGCGCGAGCACTTCGAGATCAACCGCCATTACATCGTGGTGGCCGCGCTCAAGGCGCTGGCCGATGATGGCGTGCTGCCGATCGACAAGGCCGCCCAAGCCATCGCGAAGTACGGCATCGATGCCGACAAGATCAACCCCCTGTATGCCTGAGGCCGTCCGTCATGCCTACGATTGAACTGACCGTGCCTGACATCGGTGACGTGACCGATGCGGCCGTGATTGAACTGCTCGTCAAACCGGGCGATACCGTCAAACCCGAGCAAAGCCTGATCACCATCGAATCCGACAAGGCCTCGATGGAAGTGCCGTCGTCGCAAGGCGGCGTGCTCAAGGAGCTGCGCGTCAAGCTGGGCGATAAGGTGAGCCAGGGCTCCATCATCGCGGTGCTGGAGACCGGTGCCGCCGATGTGTCCGCCACCGAAGCCGCGCCTGGCGCGGTGGAGGGCGGTGTGGCTGCCCCGAACCCGGTGCCTGCGGCGGCCCCCGCCACGGCGCCCGCTGCGCCCGTGGCCCCCGTGGCAGGGCCTGCGCCCGTGCCGGCCATCGCTGCTGCGGCGGCTCAGCCGGCGCCGGCCGAACGTTCCCACCCGACGGCATCGTTGCCGGCCGTGGAAGCACCCGCCACAGGCGGCGTGCCCCACGCCTCGCCCTCCGTGCGCCGTTTCGCGCGTGAACTGGGCGTGGCGCTGGAGAAGGTGCCCGGCTCCGGCCCCAAGGGCCGCATCACCCATGTCGATGTGCAGAACTTCGTCAAGGGTGTGCTGGCGGGCGGGGGGGCGCAAGCGCCGGCCGCGTCCAGCGCCGTGGGCGCCGCCGACCTGGGCGGCATGACCCTGCTGCCCTGGCCCAAGGTGGATTTCGCCAAGTACGGGCCCATCGAGCGCCAGCCGCTGTCGCGTATCAAGAAGCTGTCGGGCGCGAACCTGCACCGCAACTGGGTGCGCATCCCGCACGTCACCAACAACGACGAAGCGGACATCACCGAACTGGAGGCCTTCCGCGTCAAGCTCAACGAGGAACATGCCAAGAGCGGCCCCAAGTTCACCTTGCTGGCTTTCCTGCTCAAGGCCTGCGCGGTGGCGCTCAAGCGCTTCCCGCAGTTCAACGCCTCGCTCGATGGCGATGACCTGGTGCTCAAGCAGTACGTGCACATCGGCTTCGCGGCGGACACGCCCAATGGGCTGGTGGTGCCTGTGATCCGTGATGTGGACACCAAGAGCCTGTCTCAGCTGGCGGCTGAAACCGCTGCACTGGCCGCCAAGGCCCGTGACGGCAAGCTCGCCCCGGGCGACATGCAGGGCGGCACCTTCTCGATCTCGTCGCTGGGCGGGTTCGGGGGCACCACCTTCACGCCCATCATCAACGCGCCCGAGGTGGCGATCCTGGGCGTGTGCCGCGCAGCCATGAAGCCGGTGTGGAACGGATCGGGGTTCGACCCTCGACTGATCGTGCCGCTGAGCCTGAGCTATGACCACCGGGTCATCGACGGCGCCTCGGCGGCCAAGTTCAACACCTATCTGGCCAGCCTGCTGGCGGATTTCCGACGCGCGGTGGTGTAACGACATGGCTTTCATCGACATTCCCGTGCCCGATCTGGGCGACATCGCCGATGCGGCGGTGATCGAGATCCTCGTCAAGCCAGGCGACCGCATCAACGCGGAGCAAAGCCTGATCACCCTGGAGTCCGACAAGGCCTCCATGGAGGTGCCTTCGCCGAAAGGCGGGGTGGTGGGCGAGGTCAAGGTGAAGCTGGGCGACCGCGTGGGCCAGGGGCAGGTGATCCTGACACTGGATGTGGAAGGGGCTGCTGCGGCGGCACCGGCCGCAGCAGCGCCTGCACCCGCTGCTCCGGCACCGGCACCTGCAAGCGCGCCCGCCGCACCGCCCGCCGCGACGCCAGCATCGCAGCCTCCGGCCCAAGCCAAGGCAGCACCCACCGTCAACGCCCCGGCCGAGACCGACTGCGACGTGCTGGTGCTCGGTGCAGGCCCTGGTGGCTACAGCGCGGCCTTCCGCGCCGCCGACCTGGGCCTGAAGGTGATCCTGGTGGAGCGCTATGCCGAACTGGGCGGCGTGTGCCTGAACGTGGGCTGCATCCCGTCGAAGGCGCTGCTGCATGTGGCCGCCGTGATGGACGAGGTCAAGCATTTCGATGCACTGGGCGTGGTGTATGGAGAGCCCAAGGTCGACCTGGACAAGCTGCGCGCGCACAAGAGCGCTGTCACCGGCAAGCTCACTGGCGGCCTCAACGGCATGGCCAAGGCCCGCAAGGTGCAGGTGCTGCGCGGCTACGGCAGCTTCATCGACGCGCACCATCTGCAACTCGAAGGCACCACCGGCCCGGGCCAGGACAAGAACGGCGAAACGCGCACCGTGAGCTTCAAGCGATGCATCATCGCGGCCGGCTCGCAGGCCGTGCACCTGCCGTTCCTGCCGGATGATCCGCGCATCGTGGATTCCACCGGCGCGCTGACCTTGCCGCAGGTGCCCAAGCGCATGCTGGTCATCGGCGGCGGCATCATCGGCCTGGAAATGGGCTCGGTGTATGGCGCGCTGGGCAGCAGCATCGACGTGGTCGAGATGAGCGATGGCCTGATGCCGGGCGCGGACCGGGATCTGGTCCAGGTCTGGCAGAAGTTCAATGCCAAGCGCTTCGGCCGCATCCTGCTGGGCACCAAGACGGTGGCTGCCGAGGCTACGCCTGACGGCATCCGCGTCAGCTTCGAGTCAGCCAAGCCCGGCGAGGCCGCGCCGGAGGCCGGCGTTTACGACCTGGTCCTGCAGGCGGTGGGCCGCACGCCCAATGGCCGCAAGGTCGGGGCTGACAAGGTAGGCCTGACCGTCAACGAGCGTGGCTTCATCCCGGTGGACGCGCAGATGCGCACCAACGTGCCCAGCCTGTTCGCCATCGGCGACATCGTGGGCCAGCCCATGCTGGCGCACAAGGCCACGCACGAGGGCCATGTGGCCGCCGAGGTGATCGCGGGTGAACTGCTGGGCGACGAGGCTTTGTCTCGCTCGGCTTTCGATGCCCGCGTGATCCCCAGCGTGGCCTACACCGACCCCGAGATCGCCTGGGCCGGTCTCACGGAAGAGCAGGCCAAGGCGCAGGGCAGGGCGATCAAGAAGGGCCTGTTCCCCTGGGCCGCTTCGGGCCGCGCACTGGCCAATGGCCGCTCCGAAGGCTTCACCAAGCTGCTGTTCGATGCGGAGACGCACCGCATCGTCGGTGGCGGCATCGTGGGCACGCATGCGGGCGATCTGATCGGTGAAGTGGCGCTGGCCATCGAGATGGGCGCCGATGAAGTCGACATCGGCAAGACCATCCATCCGCACCCCACCTTGACCGAAAGCGTGGGCCTCGCGGCGGAGGCGGCGCATGGCACTTGCACCGATCTGATGCCCGTCCGCAAACGTTGACCTGTCCTGAAAGCCTCGTTTGTGAGGCTCGATGAAGAACGGCCAGCATCGCGCTGGCCGTGTTCATTTTTGGGATATGCAAGTGCATTAGGGGGTGCAGATTCCAGGCTCTTCGATGACATCAAAAGAGCCCATGAAGGCGGCCACTTCATGTTTCCAAGAGGTGCTGATGGGTAAAAAAATGCGAAGCGCGTTGCCCTGTATGACTTGATTGCACAAAATCGAACAACTCCTGAGGCCCACCAGCCAGGAGTTGAACAACGTCCCTTTCGCAGTACCGAACAAACGAGCCCGTCATGGAAGCCGATCGCCCTTTTCATTTGTACATCGCCGATGCTGACCCCACCTTGCGGGACATGCTGTCGAACTACCTTGAGAAGCAGGGCCTGACGGTCACGTCGATCAGTTCGGTCGACGATTTGCTGCACCGAACCCGCCACCTGCGCCCTGACCTGATCGTGCTGGAAGCCGGCCTGTCTGGCATCAGCGGCGCCCAGGCGTGCGAGTTGTTGCAGTCAGAAGGCTTCCGCGTGCCGGTGGTCCTGCTGGCCGCCACGGAACAGGAAGCGCAACGCCTGAAGGACGAGACCAGCGCGGACGACTGCCTGGGCAAGCCCTTCTCGGTGCGCGAACTGCTGTCGCATGTGCAGGACGTGCTGCGCCGTGCGTCTTTCGTGCCCGGCACGCCCATGGACACGCGCCGCCAGGTGCCGATCGGCGACTACACCTTCGTGGTGTCGGCCCGTGTGCTGCGCCGGGGCCAGTCGGTGCGCGTGCTGTCGTCGGTGGAATACGCGCTGCTGACCGAGCTCACGTCCAACCCCGGCGTGGCGCTGACGCGCGAGCAGTTGCTGGCCGCCTCGCACACCCGCAAGGACGCGGTGATGCTGCGCACCATCGATGCTTCCATCATGCGCCTGCGCAAGGTGGTGGAGCCCGAGCCGGCCTTCCCGCGCTACATCCAGACCGTGCGCGGCCACGGCTACATGTTCGTGCCGCAAGAGCACGAGCATTGGCAGGCCGACAACGCCACCAACCACGCTGGCGGCGCTGCGCTGGTCAGCTGAGCGTGGTCAGAAGCCCCGCGCCTTGAGGTCGCGGGCCACCTGCTGGTAGAAGTCGGCCGTGTCCCCGTTGTAGGGCGCGGCCTCTCGCGAATCGGGCGCCGGCACGTAGAGCTTGTCGTTGCGGCCGGTGTAGAACAGGTGGTGGTAGCCACGGCTCCACAGCGGTCCCTGCAGCGTCTTCACGTTCTCGAAGTTGGCCGCCGTGTTGGCGAAGCGCTGGCGCTTGACGCTGACGTGCACATCGTTGGCACCATCGCTCAGCGAGATGGCCGAGAACAGCAGGAAGTCACGACTGAACACATCGCCCCATGAGGCGTTCCAGTTGACGATGCGGCCCGCGTAATTGAGATAGCGGATGCCGTTGTTGGACTCCAGCGTGGCCGGGATCTCTTCAGCCCAGCTGGCCGTCGGCGCCTGCACGAACTGGCGCAGCGTCTCCCAGTTGGACGGCGATGACAGGCCCACCTGCACGGTAGGTGGCTTCATGTGCCGCACACTCAGATCGAACAGCGAACGCATCGACCAACGGAAGCGGTCGGCCGCCGTGGTGTCGCACTCGGCCTGGCCTTTGCACTTCTCACCGAGCACCAGCGCCGTGCCGGTGGCCGTGGGCCGCTGCCAGTAGACGTCCAGCACATCGCTGTCCTTGAAGCCCACCTTGCTGCTGTCGGCCCATTGGCCGCCGTTGAGCAGGAAGGCCAGGTCCAGCGCGATGGACGACGATTCTGAACCTGTGTCTTCGCCGGCCAGGCTCACGATGGCCGCCACCTCGTCCTTCATGCGTCCGCGCGACGCATCGGCATCATCGACGGGCAGCAGTGCGGCCATGTAGCGCGCGTCCTGCACGCCTTGCGACACACCGATCAGGATCACCTTGTCGGCATGCTCGGCGGCCAGAGCCTGCTGCACGGTGTTGCGCAACGAGCGGGCCCGAGCCTCGTACGATGCGAAGGCCGGCTTGTCGGCCAGGTAGACCGCATTGCCACAGGTCTCGCGCAGGCGCTTGACGATGGCCAGGCTGAAGTAGCGGTGGTACTGGCGCACATCGCGGGTGAGGTCGGGTTCGACGACATTGCGGTTGCGGGGCGGCAGGTCCTCTTCATCAGCGGCCACCTGCCAGCGCGAGCAGGTGGGCTTGCCCTGAGCGTCCTGGCCCTTGATGGCGCACTGGGTCTCGTAATTCAGCGTCTGCATGCACGAGGCCACACCTGTGGCGGGGGCGCTGTCGCTGCACACCTTGCTCATGGACCAGTGGTGCGACAGCACGATGGGGTACTTGAGCTTGCAAGTGGCGTCCTGGGCATGGCTGTAGCCCGCGCCCAGCAGGGCGAACACGGCCAGGCTCAGCCCGGCAACGCGATGAAATGACATGAGACCTCTCTGCGGTGAGTCGATTTTGGCCGGCGAGTGTACGCGATTCGGTGAACGAGGCTCATTCTGGTTGACCCTGGCCGAGATTCTCATTCCATATATTGGGTCAGCATCTCAATATGTGGTAAATATAATTTCCGGATCACCGCAAATCACGGTACATGATGGATGGCCACGGCGTGTGACATCATTAGATAAATATAGATGCCGGTTGACTCTGTTTGCTTTGTTGGTGATTTTATATGGTCGCGCATGAACAGCTTGAGAATACAGCTTGTTATTGAATTCAAGTGCCGCCCATGAAAACCTAGCATTGGTCATCCTCAACTCACCTGATGGAGATGGCCAATGACCAGCATCAGCTCCCTCTCGAATTCTCACTTGACATCGACGCAATCAGCCTCCAGGGCTGCGAAAGTCGAGCCGCAGGGTAAATTCGAAATCAACAGCAAGCAATATGGCCCGGTGGTGGCCACAGCCATTTCGGTCGCTGATACCGTGGGCGACGCGGCCAGCGCGGTCTACAACTTCAGTGAGAAGAGCCTGCAGGAGTTGGCCAAGCTCCCAGGCGAGGCCTACGACGTTGCCAAGGATGCCGTCGACACGGTGGAGACGACAGTGGGCAAGGCCGTCGACGCCGTCGAGGATGGCGTTGAGACCGTGGCCCATGACGTGGTCTCCCTGGCCAGCAAGGGCATCAAGAAGGTCGAAAGCGCCTATGACTCGGTCGAGCAGATGGCCTCAAGCGTGGGCAAGACCATTTCTTCCGGCTTGACCGCAGCCAACAAGGCCACGGATGCCGTGACCGACGTGGTGGGCTCTGCCGCCAAGGAGGTGGGTACGGCCGCGACGACCGTGGCGGGCTACACCGCCCTGGGCCTGGGCGCGGCAGCCTCCAAGCTGGGCGGCCTGGTCTGAGCGAGGACGTCATGGGCTTGGCACGTACCACCTGCCTGAGCGGCAGCCTGCTCGCCACCGCGCTGGGGCTGGGGGGGTGCAGCATCTTCAGCTCTGCGCCCCTGTGGGAAGTGGCCAAGGTGGCAGGCATGGCCGCCAGCAACAGCCTGGGCCAGAGCAAGGCCAACAACACCATTTACCAGCCGCACGAGCCGGTCAAGAGTGTGTGCATCGAGTTCAATCGAGATACCCAGGTGGCTGATTTCATCCCGGCGTTGCAGGCGGAACTCAAATCCCGCGAAGTGCAAAGCAGGGTATATGAAGTGGGCGTTGTGTTGGATTCATGCACCGTCTGGCTTCGCTACAACGCCTATATGCAATGGGCCCAGCCGCCATTATCTGATAAATACAAGTCATACATGACGGCGGCCACCCTGACGCTGCAATCCGTTGACGGCCGAATACTCGCCAGCAGCAGTTATGAGACGAATGACAATTTTGGCATCGCGAAATGGACTTCCACGCGCAGCAAAATAGCGCCTGTGGTGGCGGCCCTGATCACCGGCGTCGAGTAATGAAAGGTCGCACCATGAAATTCCAGCCTGCAATTCAATCCCGCCTCTGGCTGGCGGGCACCTGCGCCATCACCCTGGCCGGCTGCGGCACCCCCCCGAGCATCGTTCAGGCGCCTGTGAGCGTCACGCCGAACCAGCCCGCCGGGTACGTCGAGCGCATCAACAACGGCGCGATCTTCCAGGCCAGCCTGTCCTCGGGCTCCCTGTTCACGACGGACCGCCGGCCGCGCAATGTGGGCGACACGCTCAAGATCGACATCTCCGAAACCCTGACGGCCAACAGCACGCTGGACACCAAGACCAGCCGCGAAAACGAGGTCGCCTCGGTCGGGCCAGGGGGTTCCGGCTCGGGCAGCAGCTTCATCGACCGCCTCATGAACATGAACGCCAAGGCCTCCGGCAGCGATTCGTTCAAGGGCAGCGGTGCGACCACCAACAGCAGCAAGTTCGAGGCGCAACTGGCCGCCTCGGTGATCAACGTGCTGCCCAACGGCAACCTGGTCGTCGCAGGGGAGCGCAGCATCCTGCTCAACGGCAACATGAGCACGCTGCGGTTTTCGGGGGTGGTCAACCCGCGGGACATCAAGTCGAACAACGTGGTCGCATCGGCGGACATCGTCGATGCGCGCTTCGAGGTCGGCGGCAAGGGCGATGTGCCCGAGAGTGTCTCGCGCACCTGGCTCCAGCGCTTCCTGACCAACACGCTGTCGGTCTGGTGAGAACGGCCACCTCCGCATTCTCAGGAGAATGCCATGAAGCAGTATCGACGCATGGTCCGCACGATCCTCGTGCCGGCCGCTTGTGCCCTGGCTTCCAGCCAGCCGGCGCAGGCGCTGGATGTGGAGAGCGTGCGACTTGATGACTCGGCCCGCGTAGGGGGCAAGAGCCTGGTGCTCAACGGCGCGGGCATCGCCCGGCAACTGGTGTTCCGCGTCTACGCCATCGGGCTCTACCTGATGGACCGCAAGGTCAGCGCCGAAGAGATCCTGGCCACCGATGGGCCGCGCCGCATCGCCATATCGATCCTGCGCGACATCAGCAGCGAGGATTTCCAGAACGCGGTGGCCGATCACGTGAACCGCAGTGCGCAGCAGCACGACCGTGCCGCCGTGCGCGCGCAGATGGCGGCGCTGATCAAGGCGATCGCTCGTCGGCCCGATGGGCTGCGGGAAGGCGACACCCTGACGATGGACTGGGTGCCGGACACCGGCACGGTGGTGCAGCTCAACGGCAAGCCCCTGGTGGAGCCCATGCCCGGTCGGGCCTTCTACAACGCCCTGCTGAGCATTTGGCTCGGAGAGAGTCCTGCCGACCCCTCGCTCAAGCCCAAGCTGCTGGGGCGTTCGCTGAGCTGATGCCCCTGATCATGCCCGGGCCCGCAGCAGCCGCAGCCCGTTGGCCACGACGAGCAGGCTGGCCCCCATGTCGGCGAACACCGCCATCCACATGGTGGCGCTGCCAGCCAGGGCCAGCACCAGGAACACGGCCTTGATGCCCAGGGCCAGGATGATGTTCTGCCACAGCACCGCCCAGGTCTTGCGGGACAGGCGGATCGCTGCCGGGACGCGGCGCAGGTCATCGTTCATGATGACCATGTCGGCGGCTTCCATGGCGATGTCCGTGCCGGCCGCGCCCATCGCGATGCCCAGATCGGCCTGCGCCAGGGCTGGCGCATCGTTGATGCCATCACCGGCCATGGCCACGGGGCCATGCGCTGCGCGCAGTCGCTGCAGGGCGGCCAGCTTGTCCTCGGGCAGCAGTGCCCCCTGTGCCTGCTGGATGCCGGCCTGACGCGCGACAAACGCGGCGGTGGCCTGGTTGTCACCGCTGAGCATCACGGTCCGGATGCCCAGCGCCGTGAGTTCGGCGACTGCTTCCGTCGAGCTGTCCTTGAGCGTGTCAGCCACGGCGAAGATTGCCTTGACGCCCTGAGCGCTGATCAGCAAGGTCACCGTGCGCCCCGCCTGCTCGTGCCGCGCCAGTTCGGCTTCCAGGGCCGCGTTGCAATGTCCCTGCTCATGCGCCAGGCGGTGGTTGCCCAACATGTGGCGTACACCGCCGACCATGGCGGCCAGGCCCTTGCCGGGCAGTGCCTCCAGCTCAGCAACCATCGGCGTGGTGCCCGTCTGAGGCTCGCCTTGCAGCCCCTGCACGATGGCTTGCGAGACGGGGTGGTCAGACCTGGTGGCGAGGGCCTGCGCCACGGCGAGCACGTCACCGCCAGCCGTGGTGGTGCGCTCTCCGTCCCAGCCGGTCCAGTCCACCAGGCGGGGGCGGCCCTGCGTGACGGTGCCCGTCTTGTCCAGCGCCACCACACGGATGCGGCGTGCGTTCTCTAGGTGCACGCCGCCCTTGATCAGCACGCCCTGGCGTGCGGCGTTGGCCAGCGCACTGACCACGGTGACCGGCGTGGAGATGACGAGGGCGCACGGGCATGCGATCACCAGCAGCACGAGCGCCTTGTAGAGCGCCTCCAGCGCTGTCCAGCCACCGGCCCACGGCCCCAGCACGGCTACGGCCAGGGCGATCACGAACACGGCGGGTGTATAGACGCTGGCGAAGCGGTCCACGAAGCGCTGCGTCGGTGCGCGCGAGCCCTGGGCCTGCTCCACGGCGTGGATGATGCGCGCCAACGTCGTGTCCTGTGCTTGCGCGGTGACACGGAAGGTCAGTTCCCCGGCGCCATTGACCGTGCCTGCGAAGACCACGTCACCCGGCGCCTTGTCGACGGGCAGGCTTTCCCCTGTCACCGGAGCTTGGTCGATGGTCGTGCGGCCCTCCGTCACCACGCCATCGAGCGGCAGCCGCTCTCCAGGTCGCACGCGCACCAGCGCGTGCAGCGCCACCTGCTCCGCAGGCATATGGGCCCAGCGGCCATCGGCTTGCTGGACATGGGCCTGTGCCGGCGCCAGGGCCAGCAGGCCTTGAATGGCGTTGCGCGCGCGGTCCACCGAGCGCGCCTCGATCAACTCGGCGATGGCATAGAGCGCCATCACCATGGCGGCCTCGGGCCATTGGCCGATCAGGAAGGCACCTGTCACGGCCACCGCCATCAGGGCGTTGATGTTGAGCCGGCCGCGGCGCAGCGCGCTCAAGCCCTTGGCATAGGTCTCGAAGCCCGACAGCGCGATGGCCAGCGCTGCCAGGCCCATGCCCAGGCCCTTGAAGAAGATGGTCTCGGGGGTGAAGTAATGGATGCCTTCCGCCAGGATGGCCAGTGCCAATGCGCCAAGCAGGCGTGCCAATCCCCAGCGGCCGTCGGGCGCGTGCGCATGGTCATGCAGATCATCGCCAGGCCCGTGCTCATGCGTGGTCGATGAGGGGGCGCGCGGGTCAGCGCCGGGGGCTGGTCCATGCGCCTGCCCTGAGCAGCAGGCGTTCTCGCCGTGCTGCGTGTGTGTGTGCTCATGCACCACCCGCACCGCCGCGAGGCTGGCTGCCAGGGGCTTGGGATCGAACCCAGTCTGTCGGATCACCTCCAGGGCCCGGGCCAGTACGTCCTCGGGGGCCGTGATGCCCAGCGTGCGGGCGCCCAGCTGGAAGCGCAGTGCCTGGATGCCCGGCACGGCTTCGAGTGCACGGCGGATCTCGCCTTCCTCCACCGGGCAATCCATGGTGGCGATGCGGAAGGTGCGTTGAACGGCGTGGCGGGGCAGGGTGGTGTTGTCCATGCGGTCATTGGAAACCCTGTAGTGGGTGTAGAGTCAAGCCATGAAGATCGGCGAACTCGCATTGGCCACGGGCACCCCGGTGGAAACCATCCGCTTCTATGAGCGTGAAGGGCTGCTGCCTGCCCCTGGACGCAGCAGCGGTAACTACCGCATCTATGACGAAGACCATGTCGGACGCCTGGCTTTCATACGACATTGCCGCTCGCTGGACATGGCGCTGGACGAAGTCCGCGTGCTGCTGCGCTTCAAGGATGCCCCCCAGGATGACTGCGGTGAGGTCAACCGCGTGCTGGACGAGCACATCGGCCACGTGGCCCACCGCATCCGCGAACTCAAGGCCCTGGAAAAGCAGTTGCGGGCCTTGCGAAGCCAGTGCAGGGCGCCCGAAGGCCGTGGGGCCTGCGGCATCCTTGAAGGCCTGAGCCAGGCCGCCGCCCAGCACCCCGACGCCGCGCCTGCAGTCGGCGGGCATGTCCACCAACACGTGGGACGCACCCACGGCCGGCACTGAGGTCACCCGCTTGATATCCCTGAATCCCGGCCCGCCAGGGGCCGATGCCAAGGCCGTGCAGTCCGCCGAACGCCAACAGGCGAGCCGTCGCAGCACGCTGGTCAGCGTGGTCGTCAACATCGTGCTGACCGCTGTGCAGGTGATCACGGGCCTGTGGGCCGGCTCACAGGCGCTGGTGGCCGATGGCCTGCATTCGCTGTCCGATCTGCTGTCTGACTTCATCGTGCTGCTCGCCAACCGCCACAGCCACAAGGATGCCGACGACGATCATCAGTACGGGCACCGGCGTTTCGAGACCGGGGCTTCACTGGCCCTGGGCCTGCTGCTCACCACTGTCGGAGCCGGCATGCTGTGGCAAGCCGTGCTCAAGCTCACCGGCAGCGAAGAAACCGCGCCCGTTCACCAGGTGGCCCTGCTCGTGGCGGGCGTCACGCTGGTGTGCAAGGAGGGGCTGTTCCGCTATCTGCTGGCCGTGGCGCAGCGCGTGCGTTCCAGCATGCTGGTGGCCAACGCATGGCATGCCCGCTCGGATGCCGCCTCATCGCTGGTGGTGGCGTTGGGCATCGGGGGCAGTCTGGCAGGACTGCCGCTGCTGGACCCCGTCGCGGCCCTTGTCGTGGGGCTGATGGTGGGGCGCATGGGCCTGCGCTTCGGTTGGGACGCGTTGAACGATCTGATGGACCGCGCTGCTTCCGAAGAGCAGATCGGTGAGATCCGCCGCGTGCTGGAAGACACGCCGGGCGTGCTGGGCGTGCATGGCCTGCGCACACGCAAGATGGGAGACATGATCGTGGTGGATGCCCACCTGGATGTCGACGAGCGGCTCAGTGTGAAGGACGGACACGCCATCGCCGTGCTGGCACGCGAGCGTGTGATGCGTGATCTGCCCGTGCTCGACCTGATGACGCACCTGGACCCGGTGGACCTGTCCGGACAGCCCGGACGTTAGCTGTCCCGGAACAGCTGCACGCGGTTGCGACCGCCACGCTTGGCCTCGTAGAGGGCGCGGTCAGCGCAGGAGACCAGCTTGTCCGCCGTCGTGGCCCCGCCGCCCGGCGTCAGCGTGGCGGCGCCCACGCTGATCGTGACCACGGTGTGGCTGCTCGAGCCTTCATGGCGCATGTTCAGGGCTTGAACGGCTTCCCGCAGGCGATCCGCGGCGCAGGCGGCAGCGTCCTCGTTGGCCTCCTGCATCACGACCACGAACTCCTCGCCACCGAAGCGCGCCACGAGATCGGCTGGGTGGCGCAGGTGAGTCTGCAATGCCGTCGCCACCTGCCTGAGGCATTCGTCGCCGGCGGGATGGCCATAGCGATCGTTGTAGGCCTTGAAATGGTCCACGTCCATCATCAGCAGCGACAAGGGCGTGCCCGCATCCTGCGCGCGTGCCACGGCCTGCTGCAGATGCGTGTGGAAGTGGCGGCGGTTGGCCACGCCTGTCAGCACATCCGAGCGCGAGAGCTTCTGCAAACGGGCGTTGAGGACGCTCAGCTCCTCCATCATCTGGTCGTCACGCCAGGCCAGCAGGTAGCGTCTGCGCGTGGCCCGTTCGACCAAGTAGTTGGCTGTCAGCGTGAATGATGCCGTGACCAGCAGCATCAGCACCATGCCGACCCGGATGCCGGGCGGAAAATCCGCTGTCAACGCCACGCCCGCCACATGCAGGGCGAGCACGCCCAGCGAGAAGGCAATGGCAAAGGGAAACCTGAGCTGCTGCACCAGGTTGCCGTAGATGATGATGACCAGGAAGCCGGCGTGGTAGTAGTGCACCCAAGGGCTGTGACTCATCCACAGGATCACGGCCAGGGACAGGGCCGCGCCCCAGCCGCTCAACAGGCTCATCCAGTCGGCGACATTGACCCAGCTCTTGTCATGGCCCAGGCGTGCCAGGCGGTCCGCGTTGAGCAGCACGGCGATGCCCAGCGGCGAGAACACGGCGATCCGTATCAGCACACTGCGCCAGAACACGTCGGGCACCATCAGCCAATCCACCAGCAGGAAGCTGTTGAACACGAACAGGGCGAACCACCCCGCCCGTTGCGTGTGCATCACCCGGGCCTCGATGGAGTCCTGCAGGTATTGCTGTTCCAGACCATCGGGCAGGCGCAATTGCCAGAAGGACGATTTCAGCCCTCGGTCGACCAGCGCACGGATGTCCTGGCCAGGCAATGCCAGTCCTTTGGACGCCCCGCTCACGATGGTCAGCATGGTGCGGGCGCCTCCCCGTCAGGCCACACCCGGTTGCGACCACGGTTCTTGGCCTGGTAGAGCGCCTCATCGGCCAGTGAGATCAGCCGCTCGACCGAGACCTGCCTGTCCGCCGGGACCATGGTGGCCACCCCCACGCTGACAGTGACCTGTCCGTGGGTGATCGGCGCCTCATGGGGCAGGCCCAGGGCTTCGACCGCTTCGCGCACGCGCTCAGCGGCGGCCAGGGCCTGTCCCAGGGGCGCACGGTTGAGCACGGCGATGAACTCCTCGCCGCCGTAGCGCGCCACCAGGTCGCCCGGGCGGCGCAGGCAACGCTGTACCGCTTCGGCCACCTTGACGAGGCAGGCATCGCCCGCGGGATGTCCGTAATGGTCGTTGTAGGCCTTGAAGTGGTCCACATCGACCATGATGATGGACAGCGGCTGTCCGGGCGTGACCTGCGCGCGCTCCCACAGGTGGGCCAGGAACTCATCGAAATGCCGGCGGTTGGCCACCTGGGTCAATCCGTCATACCGCGAAACGCGTTCCAGCTCTTCGTTGGCGTGCGTCAGTTCGCGCTTGAGCAGGCCCTGGCGCAACGTCATCAGGTAGTTGTGGCGCTCCTCGTGCTCAAGGGTGTAGAGGTTGTACAGCGTGAACTGCGCTGTCGAAAACAGCACCAGGCCTATGGAGATGGACATCTGCAGCGAGTGGTGTTCAACCCAGTGCAGCGATGCCAGGTAGGCCAGCAGCACGGCCAGCGTCGATGGCAGTGCCAGCCAGAACCGGCAGCGCACGAAGACGTTGTTGTAGAGGATCACCATGGCCAGCCCGGTCATGTAGGCCGCCGTGTGAGGACTCTGGCTGATGGCTGCCAGGTAGACATGCACCATGCTGGCCAGCACGCCCGCCGACACCGCCAGCAGTTCACGCAAGGGGGGATAGGGCAGGCGACTCATCACCCACATCCCCAGGAGGCACACGGGTGTCAGCACCCAGGTGCGCCACAACACGGCCTGCTCGAAGACATCCGGCAGCATCGCCCTGTCGGAGATGAGAAAGAGGTTCATCACGAAGGCCACCAGCGTGCCCGCGATGAGCAGCGTGCGCAGGCGGCTGTCGGCCGTGTCCGCCAGGAAGCGTGCTTCCAGTGCGGAGGGAAACCGCAGCCAGCGGTAGCGGCTCGCCAGGGTCGCGTCGATGAGCGCACCCATGTCCGAGGCGGGCGGCCCCTTGACTGCGGCCCGCGACTCCACGAAGGCCGGCGGGTGCAACTTCATTCCTTCATCCATGGGCTGTCGTGGTCAGCGTTCAAGCGATGTGTTTAACAGGGTCCATGTTAAAACACCGCTATGAAGGGCAGGCGAGCAAGAATTTACGAAATTCAAACAGATGCGCTTGTCGCATTGTCCTTGAGAATGCTTACCACCGGTAACAAGAGAGGGTAAGTCCCAACCTGCCGCACACGGCCCTTCGCCCTATCTTCTGGCTCCCGCATGGCGGCGTCGTGTCGGGGCGATCAACACAGGACCGTTCATGCAATCTCCCGCATCTTCCGAACAAGCTGGTGGACCCACTTCATTGCCTCCTGTCGATGCCGAGGTGGTGGATGCCCTGATCGACCAGGCCGTCGCAGCGCTGGACCAGGGGCATACCCAGCAAGCCCGGGCCGGGCTCGAGCGTGCACTGGCATTGGACGCCCGACAGTTCGACGCCTGGCATCTGCTGGGGGTGATCGCGCTTCAGGCGCGCGACTTCGCGCGGGCGATCGAATTGATCGAGCAGGCCAATGCCATCGATCCTGATGTGGCCATGGCGCATGTCAACCTGGGTGTGGCGTCGATGGAATCGGGGCTGCACGAAAAGGCCGAGCAGGCTTTCCTGCGCGCCGTGACGCTGGACCCACAAGAGCCAGGGGCCTTCCTCGGGCATGGCGCGGCGCTGATGGCGCTCAAGCGATGGGAAGGTGCCGCAGACAGCCTGGGCAAGGCGCTCGAGCAGCAACCAGGCAATGCAGAGGCGCAGTTCAACCGGGGCAACGCCTTTCTGGAGCTCAAGCGCTTCGAGGCAGCCGTGGACAGCTATGACAAGGTATTGGCCGTGCATGCGAACCATGTCGGAGCCTTGATCAACCGTGCGCATGCCTGCCTGGCGCTCAAGCGCTATGAGGAAGCCATTCAGAACTGCCAGAAGGCCAATGCGCTGCAGCCGGACCGGGCGTCTGCCTACACCGTGCTCGGCGAGACCTGCATGGCGATGGGCGGGTACGCCGAGGCACTGGCCAGCTACGATCGCGCGCTTGCGTTGCAGCCCGGCCAGTTCGTGCCGTTGGCCAACCGTGGCAGCGCCTTGCTCAAGCTCGGCCGTGCGACCGAGGCCATCCACAGTTTCGAACAGGCGCTGGCCATCGAGCCCCAGCATGCCACGGTGATCTCCAATCTGGCCGGGGCCCTGCGAGAGGCCGAACGCTGGGATGATGCCTGGGCGTTCTGCCAGAAGGCCCTGCAGATCGAGCCCTTGCATGCGGGCGCCCACATGAACCGCGGCAATGTGCTGCTGGACCGAGGCGAGCTGCCGGCCGCGCGCGAGGCCTTTGCGACAGTGGTGTCGCTGCAGCCCGACGACGCCGATGCGCAATGGTCGCTGGGGTGGTGCGACCTGCTGCTGGGCGATTGGACTCGTGGGCTGCCGCAACTGGAATGGCGCTGGCGCAAACCCGGCTTCACGTCGCCCGTGCGCAACTTCTCCAAGCCCTTGTGGCTGGGCCAGGACGATCTGCGTGGCCGGACCATCCTGCTGCATGCGGAGCAGGGGCTGGGCGACACGGTGCAGTTCTGCCGCTACGCATCACAGCTCAGTGCCATGGGCGCGCGGGTGCTGCTGGAGGTCCAGCCCCCGTTGAAGCAGCTCATGGGCTCGTTGGCCGGTGTGGCCCAGGTGGTGGTGAAAGGCGAAGGCTTCCTGCCGCCATTTGATGTCCATTGCCCCTTGATGAGTCTGCCTCAGGCATTCGGCGCCCACCCGGCCATGGCACCCGCCGGCGCGTACCTGCACGCTGATCGTGCCCTGGCCGAGGCCTGGGCGGAGCGGCTGGGCCCTCGCGTGTCTCCACGTGTCGGCCTCGTGTGGTCCGGCAACATGGCGCACCGCAACGACCGGCTGCGCTCCCTGTCCGCGGCGGCGCTGCTGCAGGCCATGCCACCGGGCATCCAGCTGTACAGCCTGCAAAAGGACATCCGTGCGACTGACAGGCCCGCGTTGCAGGCACATGGCGTGGCGGATTTTTCTGCCGAGCTGCGCGACTTCGCCGACACGGCCGCACTGGTCGAGCAGATGGACCTCGTTGTGTCGGTGGACACCTCGGTAGCCCACCTGGCCGCGGCCATGGGCAAGCCGACCTGGATCCTGCTGACCAAGATGCCCGATTGGCGCTGGCTGATGGCGCGTCCGGATACGCCCTGGTACGCATCGGCACGCCTGTTCCGCCAGGGGCACTGGGGCCGCTGGGATGACGTGCTGGCACAGGTCGGCCAGGCTTTGCACAAGGAGCTGGCCAAGCCGCCCAGCAGCGCCTTGCAGTAGTCTGTTCTCAGTGCCTGCGGAGGCGGCTCCGACGACACCGTCACGATGCCCGCGGCACCTGCCGGGCTGGGGTATGCCGAAACGGCGGCCGTGCCCGACGAGACCAGTCTCCTGCCCTTCATCGACTACGCCTACACGAACCAGCGTGGAGATGCTCGGCCGAGTACCGTCGCCGCCTGACCTACGGCTTCAGCCAGATCGCCGACACCACCAAGGCCGCCACCGTGCCCAAGGGGGCGGAGGTGCTGCTGGAAACACGCCTGCCCTACCTCGATGCAGCACAGCGGCGTGTGGTGTTCAAGACCACGGCATTGCCTTCCGGCTACCCGGTGCTCGACGATGCCGAGGGCTGGGGAAGGCTCAATCTGTTCGACGCTGCCGATGGCTACGGCGCCTTCAATGGCGATGTCGCTGTCACCATGGATGCCTCGCTCGGTGGGTTCAATGCGCTGGGCAGCTGGCGCAATGACATCGGTGGCGCGGGCAAGCTGACCAAGCTGGGCAGCGGCACCCTGGCCGGCAAGACGGTGATCGGCGGAGGCAGCTTGACCGTCAAGTTCAAGAACGGCACGGCGCCTTCCGTGGGCGACTCGCTCAACGTGCTCACCGCGGCCTCGCTCGAAGGCCGCTTCGACAGCATCACCGTGGAGGGCCACACGGCCACGCCGACCTACAGCAGCACGGGTCTGACGCTGAAGATCGTGGACTGAATTGAGATGACGGCCGCAGGGGTTTGAGCCGCACCGGTTGCGAGCCTTCGCCGGCCATGCCAATGTCACCGGTGCCGCGGGACACGATCCCGTTGGCACCAGGGGACATTGGAGAACAACTTGAACACCACATGGCCCATCGTCAGGCCCTGGCGAAACCGGTACCGCGCCAGGATCGCAACCCTTCTGCTCTTCACATGCCCTTTGGCGGCGATCTGCCACGCCGCCGAGACAAGCCCTGATCGACTGGATCGCGGCTGGGGCCCTTCCTCGGTCTTCATCCAGGCGGGCCACGCACCGGCCTCCAGCAGCATCGCCGTCGGCGTCACCTGGGATGGGCCGTGGCAACGTCGCTACGCGCTCGGCAAGGTGACCAGCCTTTGGGAGGTCTCGGCCAGCCGCTGGCATGCCCAGGATGAAGCCCCCGGGCAGGCGAGCTGGTTCACGCAGTTCAGCCTCACGCCTGCCTGGCGGCTGTATCCGCACCGCTGGAGTTCCGGCTGGTTCGTCGAAGCGGGCGTGGGCATCAGTGCCATTTCGCCGAGGTACCGAACGCGCACCAAGGAGTTCGGCACCGTCTTCAACTTCAACGAACACCTGGCGCTGGGCAAACGCCTGGCAGACCGGCATGAGGTGTCGCTGCGCGTGCAGCACGTCTCCAACGCGGGTATCAAGGAGCCCAACCCCGGGGAGACCTTCCTGCAAGTGCGCTATGCATACGCGTTCTGAGCCCGACCGTGAGCCCACCTGTACAGCAGGGGCAGCACGAACAAGGTCAGCATGGTGGATGAGAGGACGCCCCCGATCACCACCGTGGCCAACGGGCGCTGAACTTCGGCTCCCGTGCCCACCGCAATCGCCATGGGTACGAAGCCCAGGCTGGCGACGAGTGCGGTCATGAGCACGGGCCTGAGCCGGGTCAGTGCGCCTTCGCTGATGGCCTGCTGAAGCGGCGTGCCGGTTTCTCGCAATGCCCGGATGAACGAGATCATCACGAGGCCATTGAGCACGGCCACACCGGACAACGCGATGAAGCCCACCCCTGCCGAGATCGACAGCGGTATGCCGCGCAGGAACAGGGCCGCCACACCGCCGGTCAGGGCGAAGGGCACGCCCGTGAAGACCAGCAGACCATCCTTCACGCTGCCGAACATGGCGAACAGCAACGCGAACACGAGCACGAGGGCTGCAGGCACGACCACGGCCAGGCGCATCGAGGCCGACTGCAACTGCTCGAAGGTGCCGCCCCAGCGGGTCCAGTAGCCTGTTGGCACCTTCACCTCGGTATCGATCCGCTGCCGCGCCTCGGCGACGAAACTGCCGATGTCGCGGCCCCGTACGTTGGCGGTCACGACCACCCGGCGCTTGCCGGCCTCGCGGCTGATCTGGTTGGGGCCGGGCGCCGACTCGATGTTGGCCACGTCGCCCAGCCTGGCGTAGGACCTGCCACCACCCGCTGTGGGCAGCGGCAGCGGCAGGTCGAGCATGGCCTGCTCGTCGTTGCGCAAGGATTCGGGCCAACGCACAAGGATGTCGAAGCGGCGGTCTCCCTCGAAGACGGCACCAGCCTGGCGTCCTCCCTGGGCCGTGCTCAGCACCTCCTGCACATCGCTCACGTTCAGGCCCAGCCGGGCAGTCTTCTCACGGTCGATGTGCACGCTCAGCATCGGCAGCCCGGTGGTCTGTTCGACCTTCACGTCCTGCGCGCCGCGCACGGCCTGCAGCACCTCGGCGATGCGATCGGCGGTCTGCTCCAGCGTGGCCATGTCATCGCCGAACACCTTGACCGCGACGTCGCTTCGCACTCCGGAGATCAGCTCGTTGAAGCGCATCTGGATGGGCTGGGTGAACTCGTAGTTGTTGCCCGGCACCCTGGCCAGTGAGGCCTGCATGGCCATGACCAGGTCGTCCTTGGGGCGCTTGGGGTCCGGCCACTGCTCGCGTGGCTTGAGCATCACGATGTTGTCGGCCACGCTAGGGGGCATCGGGTCGGTGGCCACCTCGGCCGTGCCGATCTTGGCGAACACCTTGTCCACCTCGGGCAAGGTCTTGAGCGTCCGTTCCAGTTGCTTCTGCATCTCCACCGCCTGCGTCAGGCTGGTACCGGGAATGCGCAGCGCGTGCAGCGCGATGTCGTGCTCATCCAGGCTCGGGATGAACTCGCTGCCCATGCGCCAGGCCATCAGGCCGGCCAGTGCGATGCTCACACCCGCGGTGGTGAGCACAAGCGCCTGCCGCCGGAACGCGCGTTCCAGCCAGGCGGCGTAGGACTGCCTGGCCCAGGCCATCAGCCGGTTTTCCTGCTCGTTCACCCGGCTGGTGAGCAACAGCGCCACCGCGGCGGGCACGAAGGTCATCGACAGCAGCATGGCCCCGGCCAGGGCCATGACCACCGTGCTGGCCATCGGGTGGAACATCTTGCCCTCGACGCCTGTCAGCGCAAAGATAGGCAGGTACACCACCATGATGATGAGCTGGCCGAAAATCAGCGGCCGTCGCGCTTCCCGCGCTGCCGCGAAGACCTCGCGCAGGCGCTCGTCGCGCGTCAGGACGCGGCCATGGTGTGTCTGTGCGTGTGCAAGGCGGCGCACGCAGTTCTCCACGATGACCACGGCCCCGTCGATGATGATGCCGAAGTCCAGTGCGCCCAGGCTCATCAGGTTGGCGCTGACCTTACCGCCCACCATGCCGCAGAAGGTGAACAGCATCGACAGCGGGATCACCATTGCGGTGAGCAGGGCCGCACGCACATTGCCCAGGAAGGCCAACAGGATCACGATCACCAGCACCGCGCCTTCCAAGAGGTTCTTCTTCACGGTCGAGATGGCCTTGTCCACCAGCGCCGTGCGGTCGTAGACGGTCTTGGCGATGACGCCGTCCGGCAGACTTTTGTTCACCTGGGCCAGGCGCTCGTCCACCGCGCGAGAAATCTCGCGACTGTTCTCTCCGATCAGCATGAAGACCGTGCCCAGCACCACCTCCTGGCCGTCCTCGGTGGCCGCGCCCGTGCGCAGTGCCTGCCCCAGCTCGACGCTCGCCACATCGCGGATGCGCACCGGCACGCCCTGGGGACTGCGAATCACGATCGCGCCGATGTCCTCGAGGCTTCGCACCTGGGCCGGCGCCCGGATCAGGTACTGCTCGCCACGCCGTTCGATGTAGCCCGCACCCACATTGGCATTGTTGCGCTCCAGGGCGTCCACCAGATCCTGCAGGGCGAGGCCGTGCGCCACCAATGCCGAAGGATCCGGCGCGACCAGAAACGTCTTGACATGGCCACCGATCGTGTTGATCTCGGTCACCCCAGGCACATTGCGCAGTTGGGGCTTGACGATCCAGTCCTGGATTTCGCGCAGGTCCATCGGGGTGTAAGGCGTGCCGTCATGCTTCGAGGCCCCAGGTCGCGCTTCCACCGTCCACATGTAGATCTCCCCGAGCCCGGTGGAGATGGGGCCCAACGAGGGGCTCAGCCCACCCGGCAGGCGTGCACGGGCCTCCTGGATGCGTTCATTGACGAGCTGTCGTGCGAAGTAGATGTCCGTGCCATCGCGAAACACCACGGTCACCTGCGACAGGCCGTAGCGCGACAGCGACCTGACCTCCTGCAGGCCCGGCAGGCCTGCGATGGTCGTCTCGATCGGGTTGGTCACACGCTGCTCGGCCTCCAGTGGCGAATAGCCGGGAGCCTCCGTGTTGATCTGAACCTGCACGTTGGTGATGTCCGGCACGGCATCGATGGGCAGCCGGGCGTAGGCCAGCACGCCCAGCACCGCCAGTACCAGCGTGGCCAGCAAGACCAGCCAGCGTTGCGTGACCGCGAAGTGGAGCAGGCGCTCGGGCCAGGGCATTGCGCCTGCAGGCGTTGCCGCAACGGGGGATGTGTCAGTGCTCATGGCTGGCCCCCGACTTGCCCAGTTCGGCCTTGATGACGAAGCTGTTGTTGGTGGCATAGCGCTCGCCGGCCGCCAGGCCTTGCCGTACTTCCACCATGTGGCCATCGCTGCGGCCCAGTTGGAGCGGTCGTGCCTCCAGCAGTTCACCGTAGCGCCCGAAGACCACCTGCCAGTCCCTCAGGTTCTGGAGTGCCTCGACGCGCACGGCCACCGGTACGTCCACGCTGCCGGAGGTCACCCGGACCTTCACGGGAAGGCCCGGGCGCCACCGGCCATCGGGATTGGGCAACAAGATGCGAGCGGTGGCGGCGCGGGTCTGCTCGCCCAGCAGCGCGCTCACGAACACCACCTCGCCTTTGGCCTGCGCGTCGAATGCGCCGGCGCTGACCATTGCCGTCTGCCCCGGCTGCACGTGCTGCAGATCCTTGGCCGCCACCGGCGCTTCGACCCACACGCTGGACAGATCGGAGACTGTGAACACCTGCGTACTGCCCGAAATCGTCTCGCCCGCGCTGATGCGCTTGTCGGTCACCACACCACCGATCGGTGCCCGCAAATCGAAGCGGGTGAGGGCGCCTGGTCCTTTGTCTGTCGTGCCCAGATGGGCCAGCTTCTGCTGCAGGCTCTGCGCCATGATCTCGGCCTCCTGCAAGGCCGCCTGGGCGCGCAGGTAGTCCTGCTTCGCCGTGATCCGTTCTTCCCAGAGCTTTTTTTCACGCTCGTGGGTCGCGCGGGCCAGTGCCACACGTTGGTGTGCGGCCAGGGCTTCGGCGCGCTGGTCCGCCAGCACGGGGCTGGAGAGCACCGCCAGCACCTGTCCCTTCTTCACCGCCTGCCCGGCGCTCACGAGCACCTGTTCCACCAGCCCATCCACACGCGGAACGACCTGCACGGTGCGATCGGCGTTGTAGCGCACCTCGCCCAGCAGCTCGAGCGAACTGCTGATGCGCGCGGGGCCGGCCACCGCCAGCGTGATGCCTGCCTCGGCCAGTTGAGTGTCGTCCATGTGGACGCGCGCCTCCTCCTGCTCATAGGAGAAGCGATGGGTGCGCCCCCCTTCGGTGGCGTCGATCGTCACCTTGAAGGAGTGCGGTTCCACCACCTCGGCTTGGCCGCGCAGGTAACCTGCCACCGGCGTGAACGCGATGGTCTGAGGTGCCCGGCCCAGCCGCTCCAGCGTGAGATGCACCTCGATCTGGGTCGGCGGCAACGGCTTGCCCTGGCGGTAGCTGTACAGACGGAATTCCGGGGCAACCCCGCTTTCGAAAAGCGTCACTTCCAACGCGTAATCGCCGTCACGCAAGAGCCTGCCGCCTTCCGGCCCCGTGGCGGTGGCTTGTTCGCCTGCCTGATCGCCATGGGCATGAGATGCATGAGCTGGTTCCTCGTGCGGATCGGCTGAAGAGGCCCGTGTGCTGTGCACGATGGCCCAGGCCAGCAGGGCACCCAGGCCCAGTACGATCGCGATGCCCAGCACAGGCTTCGATATTGCGGTTGTGTTCATGGGGTGTCCTTGTGCGATGGGGCGCTTGACAGCGCGACATCGCCGAAGAGTTCGATCAACCGCGCATCGGCGCGCACGGCTTGTTCGCTCATCATCAGCAGCTGTTGGTGGATGTCGGCCAAGGTGCGTTGCGCATCGAGCACATCGAGGATGCCGAACTTGCCCAGTTCATAACCTCGGTTCGCGATGTCCAGCGCCTGTCGCGCGGCCGGCAACACGGTGTCCCGCAGGGCTCGGGCCTGCTCGACGGCGTTGCCGAGCTGGGCCCGGGCCTCGGAGGCCTGAGCCCGCACCGTGGCACGGGTGCTCGCCAGGGCGGCTTCGGCCTGGTCTGCATGGCTGAGTGCCGCAGCGATCGCCCCCTGGTTCTGGTCCCAGAGGGCCAGCGGCAGTGATACCCCGATCACGGGCAGATGGCGCCCTGCATCGCGCTTCACACCCCATTGCAGGACGACGTCAGGGCGTGCACGCGTACGCTCCACTTCGGCCAAGGCACGCTGGCGAGACACCTCTTGTTCGGCATGCTGCGTGAGCGTGGCGCGATCCACCAAAGCGTCAAGGTTGGTCCAGCGAGCGGGGGAGGGCCATTGCCCGGATTCGTCAGGCTGCAGCCGCTCGACACCGCCTAGATCGCTGCCCACAGCATGCCTCAGCCACTGCCAAGCCACCTGGTGCTGGCTGTCTGCAGCCCGGTATGCTGACTCAGCCTGGGACATGGCCACCTGGCCCTTCACCGCCTCGATGGGAGGCACTTCGCCAGCGCTCACACGCTTGGACGCCGTCTGATGCGCCTGCCTTGCGATCCTGCGCATCTCGTCGGCATTTCTCAGGCGCTCCTGTGCCGTGCTCACGCCGTGGAATGCCATGATGAGTTGCGCGCGTACCTGGGCCACCCGGGCCTGCACGGCGGTGTCTGCCTGCTTCAAGGCCCATTGGGCCGCGTCGATCCTTGCTGAGCGCTTGCCGGCCCATTCGACCGGCTGGTTCCAGAGCAAGGTGGTGGTCCTGCTGGCGGCCCGGTCATCTTCGATCTGGGCAGACAGCTCCGGATTGGGCACCGCCGCGGCTTGTCGCTCCAGGGCTGCCGTGGCCTCCCGTTGCGCTGCCGCGGCGCGTAACTCCGGGTGATGGCGGACGGTCAACTGCCACGCGCTTTCCAATGTCAGCGCGGGCGCTGGGGGCGGGTCGTCGCTGGCGAGCGGCTCGGCGAAGGACAGCCGGGCGCACAACACCAGGATGACGCCGGCCAGTCCATGCGGACGTTGATGGTTTCGCATCGAATTCTCCGTGGGATACAACAGGATGAATTCGGCGAGAGGCCTTCTCCGTGGCCTCGGCTTTCCGCGCCATGTGATGGCGAAGAACTCAAGTCGGGGAGAAGTTCAGGTCAGGAAGGCACACGCTCTCGCCGGTCACAGCGAGGTAGGCCAATTGGGCCGTTCGATCGGCCGTGGATCCGCAGATCGGTACAGGCTGACCGGGGTCGCCAGCAGTTCGGAGAATTTCACGACCCCTGGCATGGTCGACTGGGACTGCGCCAGCACGACCCAGATCGAACAACAGTGGTGGTCGTGGTCGGCTGCCAGCGATGACTTGGCCTTGGCCTGGTCGGGAGCCTGCTCTGGCGCATCCGCGGACGCATGGTCACCGAATTGGGCCAGTTCATGGACATGATGCCCCACATGCTGCGCCGCGCCGCCCGCTTCGTGTCGACAATAAGCTTCCGCAGCGCCCCAGACCGACTGGAACGTCAAGGTGAGCAGCAACAACATGGCAAGCAGACGACGCATGCGGTCCAGTTTATCAGGGCGGATCGAATGCCTGAAGATCCACGGGCCTCTTGTAGGATTCCTCTGGCAGCAAGTGGCGCCTACACCTTACTGCCGACGTGGAAGGCGCCTGCCATCATGGGTCTCCGAACCCTGCCGGAGTTCCGCATGCCAGCATTGTCGATTCTCAAGATCGCACGACGCGCTCACTGGGCGCTGCTCGTCAAACTGTCCACATGGCGGTTGACGCTGTTCCTGCGGTGGCAGGAGTCATCCGTTGGCAGGGCAGGGCTGGTTCGCCCGCTGGCCTCCGGAAACCGATTCGCACGTGCACGGTGAGACTGCCCGCCAACACGCCGCGCCCCCCTGCGCCCGAGGCCGCATCGGTGGATGCGCCCGACCTGACGGTGCTCCGCGCGGCGGATGCGTGGCTGGCATCCGGCATGCCGGTCTGGCTTGCAACCGTGATCGAGACTTATGGATCTGCGCCACGCCCCGTGGGCGCCATGGCGGCATTGAACGGCCATGGGCATGTCGTCGGTTCTGTGTCCGGTGGGTGTGTCGAGGACGAACTCATCGACTGGCTTCGACGGGACGCCGCGGCGTGCACCTCGGGCCGGTTGATGGTGTATGGCGCGGATGCGGAGGAGCGGGCCCGTCTGCGCCTGCCCTGCCAGGGGCGGCTGTCCGTGTGGCTGGAGCCGGCATGTCCCACGCTGCTCGCCACGTGCCTGTCGCGCTTGAACGCGGGCCAGCTTGTGTGCCGCAGGCTCGATATCCCGGGTGGACGGTGGACCTGCTCGGCCCCCGGCGCGACGATGTCCAGCCACCTTTCCGAAGGCGTGTTCCAGCATGTGATGGGTCCTGTCCATCGCCTGGTGCTCATCGGCGCCAGCGATGTCTCCCGCTACCTCGCCCCGATGGCCATGTCGCTGGGTTTCCAGGTCGAGGTGGTCGATCCCCGCGCGGAATACCGATCGACCTGGCCGCACCAGCAGTGCCAATTGTGGGCGGAGATGCCCGACGATGTCCTGGCCATGCGCCCGCCTGACACCCGGACGGCGGTGATCGCGCTGAGCCACGACCCGAAGCTGGATGACCTGGCGCTGATGGAGGCATTGAAGTCCGATGCCATGTACGTGGGGGCCATGGGCTCATTGCGGACCACGGCCGCCCGAAAGTCCCGGCTGCTGATGTTCGATGTCACCCCCGATGCGCTTCACCGTTTGCGCGGCCCGGTGGGCCTGGACATCGGGGCCCGCACCCCACCCGAGATCGCGGTCGCCATCGCGGCCGATTTGGTGAAGACCATGCGCTCGAATGCCGCCGTGACGTTCGCGGCAACCTCACAAAGTGATACGAACTCGGTCTTCATCCTGGCGGCAAGCGGTCGATAGGTATGGCGTTGAACAACTTTTCGAGAGCGCTATCGTGAGCAGGAACCGCACAGTCATCGTCGACCTGGAGGGCAAGGCCGCCTCAGTGAGGGTCACGGAACTCGCGCCTGGGCGGTGGTCGTGGTCCTTGCGTGTGGAAGGCGAGGCCCCACTGGCCAGTGCATTGCCATTCGCCACCAGCCAATTGGCGATGAGCGAGGTCATGTCTATCGTGCGTGCTCGCGCCCGTGGCGAGGATCCGGTCGCTGCGGGCATCCAGGGGACACGCCAGCCCTCCCAGCCCTCCGCCCGGCACTGATGCTTATCTTGTGTAGGCATAGCCCTACAGGAAAACGCTCGCGCGGCCTATTCCGCTTGGGGGGCGGGTCGGGGAGGATTGCTCATCCCTGATCAACACCGCGAGCCTTCCATGTCAGACCAGCAGACCCGGCCTTCGGCAAATGCCCGAATCGACGTCCACGACGCCTTTCAACTGGTCTGCTGGGCCCGCCATTTCAAGGTCTCGCAAAGCAGGATCAGGGCGGCGGTCGATACCGTGGGCGACAACGCCGCGCAAGTGGCATCCCACCTCAGCGGCCTGGGGCAGAACGTCCTGGCACAGGCCTTGCCGCGCTGGGCCATCTGACGGGGGCGAGTTGCTTCACCCCATGCTCAACTGAGCGGCATGCAATGGCCTCACCAGACGGCAAGTGCGGTTGCCGCCGTGTTGAAGGGTGGCGAGCAGGCACTGGGCCTCACGTTCGGTCAATCCGCCATGGGTGAGCGCCTGACTGCTTTCAAGCCCTGAGGTTTCCAGCGCCCAGTCACGGCCTGGCCAGAATTCGTCCATGCCTGCCCCGATGTGTTCCAGGCTCGACCAACTGTCGGTCTGGGCGAACACCGGCGCGAGATGGCGGCGGATGTGTCCGAACTCTGCGCGGTCGGCATGGATGGCCACAACGTTCTGGCCACCGAACGCGTAAGCCTGTAGCACCACCTTCAAGCCACAGGGGTACTCCTGGTACCAGTAGCTGGCCGGCGAAGGCGAACAATCGTATTGATCACTACCCGCAGCAGGTTTGCCGAGCAGTTGGACGAGGGCGTCCCGGGAGGTGATTCAGCCGGAAGATGTCCAGCTGGACGACGCCCGTACGCCAGAGGTTGAGGAATCTAGAACTCTTGCTGGCCATGGTCTGGTTCTGCCGGACATGGGGCCACGAGTCTAGCAGCCTGAAGGCATCGCAGCCGCTGCGCCCCCGGCGTTCTGTCAGGCATCGGTGCAACACCGTGGTCATCGCAATCCCACGGCATATCGATTGCCGGGCAGCCGGTCTGCAACACCGCGACTGCCAGGAGACGCCATGAAAGCACTGACCTACCATTCCGCCAAGGACGTGCGGGTGGAAACCGTACCCGATCCGGTCCTCCAGGACGAGCAGGACATCATCCTGCGGATCACCGCCACGGCCATCTGTGGATCTGACCTGCATATCTACCGCGGCAAGATCCCCGGCATGAAGTCGGGCGACATCCTCGGGCACGAGTTCATGGGCGTCGTGGAAGACGTTGGACCAGGCGTGACGAAGGTCCGCCGAGGTGATCGCGTGGTGGTTCCCTTCACCATTGCCTGCGGTGACTGCTTCTTCTGCACCCACACGCTGTTTTCCGCGTGCGAGAACACCAACCCGGGGCGCGGGGCCATCCTCAACAAGAAGAATGTGCGCTCCGGTGCCGGCATGTTTGGCTACTCCCATCTGTACGGAGGGTATGCCGGCGGGCAGGCGGAGTTCGTGCGCGTTCCCAAGGCCAATGTGGGGCCGGTGGTGATTCCTGCTGGCTTGGCGGACGAGAAGGTGCTGTTCCTCTCCGACATCCTGCCCACCGGCTACCAGGCCGTGGTCAACGGACGGGTAGGGCCCGGCTCCAGCGTGGCCATCTTCGGGGCCGGCCCGGTGGGCCTGATGGCCGCGGCATCCGCACGGTTGCTGGGCGCCGAGAAGATCTTCATGGTCGACCACCACGCCTACAGGCTGGCCTTCGCGCAGCAGGCCTACGACATCATTCCCATCAACTTCGACGAGGTTGACGATCCCGCCGAACTCATCATCGAGCAGACAGACTTTCGGGGCGTCGATGCATCCATTGATGCCGTAGGTTTCGAAGCGAAGGGCAGTGCGCTGGAAACGGTGCTCACCGACCTGAAGCTGGAAGGCTCAAGCGGGAAGGCACTTCGGCAAGCCATTGCTGCCACCCGTCGCGGGGGCGTCGTGAGCGTGCCGGGCGTCTACGCAGGATTCATCCATGGTTTCCTCTTCGGCGACGCCTTTGAGAAGGGCCTGAGTTTCGCTTCGGGGCAGACGCACACCCAGCGCTTCATGCCTGAACTGCTGGAGAAGATCCTGGAAGGCCAGCTGCATCCGGAGATCATCATCACGCATCGCCTGTCGCTGGAAGAGGCGGTGCGCGGTTACCAGATCTTCGAGAAGAAGCAGGAAGACTGCCGCAAGGTGGTGCTCACACCAGGGCGCAGCGACAGCGTGCTCGAAGCCAGCGCTTGACCACGTCCCATGTCAGGGGGCGCCGATGACCGCTGTGCGGCTCGGCTGGCCGGTACGGCAAATGCCAATAGCAGCCATCTCCTCATCTGCTTGTGCCGTTCCATGCTTGCCAACCATTTCAACCCATCGATCACTTCAGCCTTCAATTCGCGCATCCCTGAGCAGCAACCCGACGCATCCGAGCCCATCACTCCGTGGGCCGACAAAGTGCGCCCCTGGAATCCTCTCCATGACGACCCCGAGGCGTTGCGGCATAGCCGCTACCTCGTGCCATCCCGGGAGCGGGGACTGCAACGGGTATCGGGCTCCAGTCGCCGTTGTGACCCCCTTGACGAGACCATTCATCAACGGGTGAAAGCCAAGATCATGGGCTCTGATTTTCCCTGTGTCGCTGCACGCTCAGTGATGAACAGGGGCACCTACCGCCTGGGCATTTATGAAATGCTCGGCTCAGCTGAAGCCGCAGTGGGCTTGTGCCATGACCTTTATGAGTTCGACCATGAATTCAGGCCGGGGATGCACCCCTTCACCAGTTTCATCGCCGTTTTTCGGGCGCCGCAGCTGCACGACGAGCTCGACTTCGAAAGGGCGCTGTGGAAGCAGCTCCAGTTGATGCACGGTGTGGATGCCCGTTATCACGATTGGGATGGCAGTGTCAGCAAGGATCCTGAAAGCCCGAACTTCTCTTTCAGCATCGGGCGACGCGCCTTCTATGTGGTGGGCCTCCATCCCTGTGCCTCCCGCATCGCGCGCAGCACGGCCTGCGAAAGCATCCTTGTGTTCAACCCGCATGATCAGTTTGAAAACCTGCGCGCCACCGGCAAGTATGGGCAACTGCAGGAAGCCATCCGGGCGCGGGACATGGCCTGCCAGGGATCCGTTAACCCTATGCTTCACGATTTTGGTCAGCTGTCGGAGGCGCGCCAGTATTCCGGCCGTGCGGTACCGGCTGAATGGCGTTGCCCTTTCATGCACCATCATCAACAAGACACCGGCTTCATGGCCTGAAAGGAACAAGCATCATGACCGCCATCCTGGATAAAACCACGTCCGCCGAACTTGGCGCAGTGACGCCCATTGCTGCTCAAGTCAACCACGCGAGGGAAGGGCAGTTGTGCCGAATCCCGCCCCAGAGCGGGACAGCGTTCCGCTTGCGCAAGGGACAGATCCTGAGAGTGCTGGACCCGATGGGTGAACAGGTGGCAGACCTGTTCGCCGTCAGTGAACACGACCATGGCTGTTCGCTGTCATCCGGGCGCAGCCTGGATTACGCCAGCAAAATCTACCTGAGCGAAGGCGATCTTCTGTACGCAAACAACAGCGAAGTGATGTTCACGATCGTGAAAGACACCGTTCGCAAGCACGACTTCCTGCTGACGCCATGCAGCCCGGAAATGTTCAAGATCCTGTACAAGCACGTGGGACATCATCCGAGTTGCTTCGAGAACCTGCGCCGGGCACTCGCGCCTTTCGGAATCGACGCCAGCAGAATCGGAACCACCTTCAACATCTTCATGAACGTCAACATCCACGAAGGTGGACGCATGACTGTCGACGTGCCCACATCGAAAGCCGGGGACTTCATCGAGTTGCGTGCGGAAATGGACCTGGTCTGTGGCTTGACCGCCTGCTCGGCGGAAGGCTCCAACAATGGGTGCTTCAAGCCGATCGACTATGTGATTCTCTGACGGGCCCTTGTCAGGGTTGGCAGATGGCCTTGAATCGGGCGAGCTTGTTCATGACGCCCGATCTACGACAACACTTTTTTTCGGCGTCCTCGTGAGTTGACATAATATACATTGTCGCAAGTTATCACGCAGGCGGAACACTGCGTGGCTTGGCCCGCTGTTCGGCCTTTTCCAGCCGCCGCGACACGCAACCATGTGACCTCTCGTGAGGTGTAGTTAGGTTGTATGCCAAGAAAACGAAAATGGGAGTTTGGGGACGTCACCGTGACCATCGGAGACGTTCACCGTTGGTTGGTCGTTGTGGCGCCCGCCGTGGCCGAGAGATATTGGCCCCAATATATTCGGCTGTGGAATGTCCCGGCCAAAATCGCACAGTACAAATCCCGGGGTACGTTTGAGGCTTTCTTGCAACAAGAGTCCGAGCGCCGGGGCCTCAAGCTGCGCAAGGCACGCGCACCCAACCGCATCCACCGCATCCGCAAGGCGTGGCCACAGGCCGCCAACGACGCCAGCGGCATGCCCCAGACGCACGCAAGCCCGCACGCGGCGGGCTTGTCTGGGTTGCCTGGCCTCAGCGCTTCTTCTTGAAGCGGCCATTGGCGGCGCGGGCCGGCGCCTTACGCGTCTTTTTTCGTGCCATTGAGCACCTCCAAAACGATGGTTTCAAGGCGTGTGATCCGCGCCTCTGTGCGGAACAGCAAGGCCACCAGCGCGCCCGTGGGAACGGACAGCAGGCCACCCAATGCCATGAGATCAGCGAAGGTCATCTGATCACTCCCCGAGATGGTTCATGCGGTACCAGTCCACCTGGCCAGGCCGCAGCGCCCACCACAGCACGCCGGCTGCAGCGAGCATGAAGAAGTGCTTGGGCTCCAGCTTCATTTGCGATCAGGCAGCAGCACGGCGGCAGCGGCGGCAGTGGCGCCGATGGCCTGCGTCACGGCGTCGGCGTGCTCGGGCTTGACGCCGATCAGCACGGCCAGCACGCCCAGGCCGGCCAGGGTGGAAGGTTCACGGAGACGGGACAGGAGGAAGCGCAGCATGTCAGCCTTTCAGAGCTTTGGTGAGGACGCCCACGGCGGGGTTAGGTTTGACCACCTTGTGCGTGACGACGGCAGCGCGTGCGGCCTTCACTGCGGCGGTGTGGATGAAGCGTGAGCCGTTGGACGGCACGATCAGGCGTTTCATGGTCAGAGTCCGAAGGTGTAGGAAAGGAAGGTGCCGGCAGGGCACGCGAAAGAGGCATCCCAGGTGCGGCCCTCGCGGATAGCGCGCTGGCACTCGGTTTCGTTGGTGCGGGGGATGCCGACCACATCGCCGATGCTTTGAATCACTTCGGCGGTGCCAGAGCTTGCGAAGGTGAGCGCGGGGCAATACATGGATTGGTCCCACAGCGAGCCCGAGGCTTTAGCCGCAGCACACTTCGCTTCGTCGGTGCGAGGCACGCCGAACAGGTCGCCGATGCCCAGGGCCAGGCCAGCGCCGACATCAGCCACCGCACCCACTGCACCCGCAGCCGCACCCGCCAGAAGATTTTTTTTTTGAAGGTAGACCAGCAGGGCCACCATGCCCAGGCCGGCCGCCGCCATGAATTTGACGTTCGTGCTGATGCTCATGCGAGGGCACCTCCGTTGCGTTGATACGCCGCAGTCAGCGCGGCCAGTGACTTCTCGGGCTGCGAGTAGCCAGCACCAGGCAAGCTGGCCCAGATTCCGCGCACCTTGTTGATGGCATCGGCCAGGCGCCCTGCCCGCACGTCGGCCAGCGCGCCGGCCTCGCGGATCAGTTCCAGCGCGAAGGCGTCTTGCGATGCCGGTGTGAAGTCGCGCAGGCCGAGCTTTGCCTTGATGCGGTCCCAGGTGTTCACCTTGGTGGAACCGCCCGTGGGGATTGGGCTCACGGCCATTGCCTGGTAGGCGCCTGCCGCCGTGGTCCACAGGCGCCGGCCCTGGCCATCGGTGAACTGCTTGGCGATGCGCGGGTGATCGTCGTAGCTGCTGAACAGCGAGCCACCGAACAGCGTGCGATAGCCGTTGACGCCGGCAGTGCCTTCGGCAAAGCGCAGCATCAGGAGAAAGGCCGCTTCGTTGCTGGCGGCGCGGGTGTCTTGCGTCATGCTCACCTGTAGGTCAGAGATGGCCGTTTCTGTGTAGGCCCATGGATCGAAAAATGGGAGTTCCGGCGCGGCTGCTTCGTCGGCCGCCGCTTGCACGGTGGCCACCTGGTCATAGACCCACCAGGCGGCAACGCCCAGCACAACAGCAGCAGTCAGAGCGCCGCGCATCACTCGTCCTCTTCGAACCATTCGAACGAGGCTCCAAGGTCGCTTGCCTGGTTGGAGCCCACGAGGACCAGGCCGTTTCCTGGTGTGACGATCCATGGCTCTGTCGGCTTGTGCTGCTCGGTCTTGCCTGCCGTCAGAAAGATGGCCATGGCATCGGTGCCGCCCACCCATGTGAACGAGGCATTTGATGCAACGCGCACACCGACCACGGATGCATTGCCGTTCCGCTTGCTGACACCCGCACTCAGGTGTGAACCCGCCACCGCCACATTGCCCGTTCGAATGTGGGCCGTCTGCGTTGCGTTGGCACCCAGGGAGATGCCATTGACCACCGCCACCTTCTTACTGCCCGCAGGGTTGAAGAGTTGTACGAAGGGATTCTGCGATGCCACCTGGGCCTTGTAGCCGTAGACGGCGAATGCGCGATCTGCCAGCGAGCGTGCGCGGCCACCGTCCACGGTCTGCACCACACCCATTAGCTTGGTGCTGGTGATTCGGCCCTCGCCGATCTTGACCAGGCCAATGCAGCCCGAAGACGCCGCGATGATTTCCCAGCGCCGTGCCGAGGTGGGCAGTTCGATGGCGTCGCCCGGGGCGTACACACCCACGTCGGTGCCGTCGATACGCAGCCGAATGTCTGTGACACCCGAGCCCTCGGAGGCCGACTCATAGCGGAAGAAACTGCCCTTGGCGTTGATGTCGCGCCCGCCATCCTTGAATGCGTATTGCTGGATCATTTTTTCTTTCGTGCGATCACGTACAGGACCAGGCCGCCGATGACCAGGCCCACCATCAGCTTTTGCTGCGGTGTCAGGCCGCCCGCTTCGATCAATGCGGCCTCCTGTGCAGCTGCAGCGGCCTTTGCATACTCGGTGCCGGCATCGGTGCCGCGCAACGCCAGGTCACGGGCAACCGTGGTCTGCATGGTGGCCACGCTGCCCAACTGGGAAACAAGCTTGTCCACGATGCTGAACGCGCCGCCATCCGTCACCGTGTTGCCCGTGCCGTTGACGTTTGTCACGAATGCGCCGGCCTCCGCACCCACACCACCGGCCCCGGTGATTCGACCGCCCGCGCTGGCATCGTTGACGATGCGGTTGTCGTACTGGTTCGTGGTCGTGTTGGTCGAGCTTTGCTTATTGCCCGTTGACGACGAACCGCCGAGGATTGAACCACCGGACATCAGATTTCCTTTTGCATCACGTAGCCCTGCCCTGCCCGGCTGTGCACGCGGTATCCCGCACGCTGCAGGCGCTTGACCAGGCCACGGCGCCGCGTGGCGCAGCGCACGGCCCGCGCCTTGACGCGGTGCCGTGCTTCGCTTTCCACGAAGGCGGCCATATCGCCGGCAAGGTCCAGGCGCTGGCCCGGCAGGCCGCCTGCTGCGTTCACGTGCATGACCGTTCCATCGGCATCGGTCAGGCACTGCAACGCGAAGGCGCCCACGATCCGGCCCGCCTGGTCGCACATCGAGAACACAGCGCAGCCATCGGTGATTTCCTCCAGCGTGCACGGGCCATCGACGGCGTAGTGCACCGCTCGCATGAGCAGGTGCCGCACGTCCAGCAGGGGGGCAAGGGCGATGGTTGTTTTCACTTCTTGCGCTTCTTGAGGACCAGCAGCAGCACCACGGCGCCGCCGATCAGCAGCAGCATGGTCGGATCGGCCGCCAGGGCACCGGCCAGGGCGCCCGTGCCCGAATCAGCGCGCACTGCGCCGCTTGCCTTGCTGCCCCCCGTGGCGACTGTCCAGCCGGAACTGTCAAGGAACGGATTCACCGGAGCGCCCGATGTGTTCGGGCCACCCAGGGCCTGCGCGGCGGATTGAGCGGCTTGTGCCGCCATCATTTGCCACATGATCAGGCCCGGCTTGCCACGACGTAGATGCCCACGCCCAGCAGGATGAAGGGAAGCAGGTTGCCCAGGCGCATGCCGCCCAGGGCGCTCACGCCTTGAGTGGTTAGGTCCGTGTTCAGCGGGGCCTGCCGGCTGGTGATCTGCGGCAAGTTGGCGTAGGCCCGGCCCTGCAGGTCGATGGTGGCCAGGCCGTTCAAGTAGTTTGTGCCAATGCCCAACAGCGCCTGTTGCCAGGTGCCCGACGAGGACGTGCCCAAAGTGCCATAGGCGCCGTTCATCGTGTTCTGCGCTACCTGCGCGGCCGACACGTTGTCGTTGAGGATGTCAGTAAGCCAATCCATTAGGTTCCTTGGTGTGAGAGGTGCCCGGGGTTTCGGAGCGCAGGCCCCCGGGCGGCCCGCTTGTCGATTGGCTTAGACGTTCTTCGGCGCGTCCAGCAGTTCCACGATGGCCTTCAGGGTGTCGGTGGCACCCAACTGGAAATTGAACTCCAGGGCTCGCGCATCCCGCGTGTCGAGCATGCCGCGCACGTTGTTGTCGTGCGTGAAGTCCAGCGTGTAGAAGCGGGACTGCGGCACCTTCTTGTGCTCGCGCAGGATGAAGCGGTTGTCGGCGCAGCCGATGCGGTCGTGAATGGTCGTGCCATTCTTGCGGCACTCCACGGTCTGCAGGTTGCCGTTCACCAGGGTGGACCAGTCGGTGCCCGCATACGAGAAGTGGATACGCTGGATCTGGGCGCCGCTGAAGTTGGGCAACCAGGTCACGGACGTGCCGCCGCTGGTGGGGATCGTGATGGCCAGCGTCTTCTTGATCAACTGGCCATTGGGGTCTGGCTTGCTCGGGTCGAACTGCAGCGACGTGAAGCCGCCCAGCGCGTACAGGGTCGGCGTGCCGCTGGCTGCGGTGTTCTGCACCTCAACGAAGACGTCTTCGTCACCGAGGGCCGGGATGTCGATGCCGCCCACTTCGCGTTCACCGACGTTTGGCATGTTCGCGTCGGTAAAGTCGATGGTCAGATGGTCGGCCTGGTCGTAGATGCCCCGGTACATGTTGAGCTTGTCCAACTCGGTGCCGCTGATGGGGCCGAAGATCACGCGAGAGCCGATCTTGACGACGATTTCAGAGATGGTGCTCTTGGTGATGGAGTTGGTACCCGGGAACGCCAGCACGACGCGGCCCAGGGTCAGGGACCAGCGTTGCACGACCGTGGTCGAGCGCTGGCCGTTGGTGACGGGGTTGAAAGGGGGCAGCTTGAGGTAGATCACGCGTCAGCCTCCGATCACTTGGGCAGGTAGTTGCCGACCACCGGAACGGCGATCACGTGGCGCTGCACAGCGGCAACAACGGCGTAGGCGGCGAGGGCCACACCGGCCAGCTTCAGATAATCCGTCAAGGTCTTTCCTTTCAGTTGGTGAGTTGGTTCTCGCGCACCAGTTGCTTCCATGCGGGCACCTTGGAGATGAGGTAGGCGGCGCCCAGCGTGGCAACCAGCACAGCCACGAGTTCGCGGCTGATTTGCGGGAGGGTTGGCAGGTACTTTTTGAAGTCCATGGCCGCCATGGTCTGGACCGGCGCCCTCCCCGTCCACGCGCCGCCGTCTCTATGGAAACGGCCCGCTACGCCCATAGAAAAAGCCCCCGATCCCTATGGAGATCGGGGGCCTATGGAGCCCAATGGAGCGTGGCGCGAATGCCTCAGCGGGTTGACAGCTTCACGCGCCCATGGGTGCGGACCTTGGTGGCCTTCACGTATTCGATGAACTCAAATTGCTTGAGAGCGTCGATGTCGTCGGCGGTGCAACCCATGTGCGCGGCTGCGGCCTTGCGGTGGCCAGGCTCACCGAGATAGCCCACATGAAGGTGCGTTGCGTTGCCCATGGATGCCTTATCCACGAAGGCCGGTGACTGGCTGCACCAGTAGATCGTGAGGCCCTGATGGTGTCGTCCTCGCGTGTTGAGCTTGCGCCATGCTGGTGCCGCGTGCTGGGGCGTTGTGACGTCGGCGAGTTCTTCCACCACGATGACCGATTGAGCCGCCGCGTAGGCGATCAGGCAGAAGGTTTCAAACTCAGCGCGTAGCGCCTTGTCCGTCTTGGCTCGCGGCACGTAGCGCACGCTGAAAGCCTTCATGTTGATGGCGGCCACGAGTGCACCGAACGATGTCACCTCAGTTGCCAGCTTGGCGTATTCGTCGTTGGTGTCCCAGATCAACAGGCGCTTGGGCTTGAGCTTGGCCAGGTGCTGCTTGAGCCACACACCTTTGCCCATTTCCGAAGCCGCAAGCACCCCCCAGGATTGCCCGGAGAGGTGCGCGCCCATCAGTTCACCGCCGTGGGCTGCAGCACCTTACCAGAGTGACTGCTGACGCCCTGCCCGCCCGTGGGCGCATCAATGGTGCGGGCCTTGTCCGCTGCCTGCTTGGCGGCCTCATCGGCCTGGCGCTTTGCTGCGAAGTGCTGGCGGGCCAGCACGAAGGCCAGCACCGTTGGCGGAATGCTCACGGTGGCTAGGGCCAATTCAGGCGACGATAGGCCATCGAGGTTCCACCCGTATTTGGTTGCCACGGCATCGAGCGCCACGCCGATCTGCGCGCACACCTCGGGGGTGTAGCAGGCGGGCAGGAATGGAAGCATGGGGGCCGCCATGGCCACGCCCATGCCCAGCATTGCCGCCAGTTCTGCCGCTCGATCCTTCTCGGGCTCTGCAGGTTCAGCAGTGGCCGCGCCTGGCACGATCTGTGCGCCGTCAATGGCCGCGTCCTGCGCCTGCGCAATGGCCGCCAGTTCGGCCAGTTCAGGCGACAGCGAGGGGGCCGCATCCTGCGCGGGCTTGGTGGTCTTGGTGCTCACTCGCCACTCCCCGGCATCAACTGCGCCCACAGGCCCGCACGCTTGGCGGGCTTGGCGGACTTGTCCTGCTCCGGTGCGCGCTCAGTCTTGGCGCCATCCTTGACGACGACGCCCGGCACGATGATGGGATTGTCCGTGGGCGGGGGCACAGGCGGGCCGGCCTTGTAGTTGGGCTCGGGGCGCATGTTGGCAGTGATCAGCGCGGCCTGCGCGCCGTTCTTGGCGTGGGTCATGATCCCGCAATGGGGGCAATGGTGATAGGGGTGCTTGCCGTCTGTCTGCTTCACGTGGGCGGATTCAAACCCGCACCACGTGCAGCCCTTGCGGCCGATGATGGCGGTCATGATCAGCCCTCCGCGGTGGCTTGAGCGGCGCCGGCCTGGTTGGCCAGGCTGACGAGTTGGGCCACCTGGTGGGAGAGTTCTCCCACGACATCGCCCAGCGCGGCCAGGCGGTCCTCTACGGGGTCCACCGTGGCCGGCGCTTCCACCTGTTCCAGCAACTGCGCAGCAGTCACGCGGATGCCGTTCAATTCGGCTTGGCCATCGGGGCGCACGTTGCCGGAACCGTTGAGGGCTTCCAGGCGGGAGATCAGGTCTTTCAGCAGTTCGCTCATGAGAGGCTTTCGTAAAGGGTTGGTGGATCAGAAGCCCCGATTGAAGTCGCCCGGCATCCCCATGGGCAAGCGCTGCCCTGGTCGAAACGGCCCTGAGTTGACTTCTCTATGGGGAATCTCTATGGAGACGCCCCACCGCTGGGGCTTGTCTGCCGGCTCTGCCCTTCACGCATCGCCAATGTGGCCTCAATCTCGGCCACGAGCGCTGGCGGGAAGGCTTCCCGCCAGCAAAGGACCAGCTTTTTCTTTGGCTGGCCCGTACAGTTATTGACACGGGTCCAAGGGTGAACAGCCAGAGCGCGGCCCCCATCGGCCGATGGCGGCTTAACTGGCCGCTGCTGCTGGCTGCTCGCCCCTGGCCCCCATGCGCCACGCGGGCGCCATTCCTTGCGGTCGCTGGCGGCCTTGCGGCCCTCCACGCGATCCAGCACGCCCACCGGCCGCGCTGCTGTGGTGGTTTCATAGCGGCCGGTGTGCTCTTGCTCGATGGCATCTACCTGAACCCGGTAACCGCGTCCGACCATTGCCCCACCTTGCCGCAGCATGTAGGCGGCCCAGGAAGCACGCTTGTCGCCTTCGCGCTGTGCTGCCTGCCACATGGCTTGGATGCGCTCGCTTGCCATGCCCGCTTGAGCTTCGCTGATGCGGCGCAGTTCGCGCCACACAGTGACGGGAGGTTGCCCGATGGGCTGGAACTGGCGGATGCCATGGGCGCTGGCCCAAGCACGCACACGCCGTGCGCCACCGCCAAACAGATCACCTTGCGGCATAACCACCGTGCCCGAAACAGACTCATCATGATGTGCCGTAGCCCCCACGGAACCCTCATCGTCAATCCCCTTTGCGATGTACTTCGCGATGTAGCCGGCCGCGCCGCCATGCTCCAAGCGCTTGGCCTTGAAGCGGTGTTGCTTGGCGCCCGGTTCGTCGCCTGCGTCCTTCAGCCAGTGACGACGGATGACGACGCACACGCGGCCGACGTGCTCGGGCTTGCACCAGAAAAGCCCGTGCCAATGGGGCGTTCCATCGTGGTGAGGCTCGGCCACCCGCATGCCGAAAATGCCGAGGCCACGGCGATCAAGTTCGGCACGGGCTCGCGCCCAGGCTTTGCATAGCCACCGCTGGCCATCCTTTGGTGTCGGCTCGCCGCCGTTGATCCATTTTTCATTTACGCCTCCATGGCGATGCACCGCGTGGAAGCGGCTGGGTGTTGTCTGGGTGGTGAAGACGCCGACCATGCCGTGTGCGCTGGCCCACTCTTCGCAGCCACGAATGCGGGTCATCAGTTCGCCGCGACGGATGGCGGGATTGCTGACGCTGACCTCGGCAAGGCGGGCCAGGCTGAACACCTGGCCATCCTCGTTTTCAAGCTCGGTCTTGGCCAGCATGGCCGCATTGGCCGCGTCCTGGTTGATCTTGCGGCGCACCGTCTCATTGGTGACGTAAGGCTGTCGGGCAGCGCACACAACGGCGCCGCCACGGGCCAGGGCTTCGCGTGCATCGGTGGCCGCACGGCGCAGTGCGCGTGTCCACCAGTCTTTGCATGTGGCGCGGCCGATGATGCCGCGCCGCGCCTGCGCGCTGTCGGCATTGCCAGCGAGCCGCAGGGGGCGCCCCTGCAGGGCCAGCACCTGGCCATTGAGCCAGGCCACCAGCGCGCAATCCGGCATGCCGTAGGCCCCGCCCTCGGCGATGCGATCCATCATCAGGGAGGCGCGGCGCTCCGCAAGGGCGCGGATCTCTGCCGGCGATGCGTCAGGGTGCACGGGCTTGGCCGCATTGGCCGCCCAGGTGTCGGCCAGTTCCTGGCGGGCATCAGCCAGCGTGACTGCATCGCGGTGCGCGTATACGGCGCGCTCGATGTCCTCAAGCCGCGCCGCGCTGATGGCCTGGTGCTTCACGCTCGCAGGGTCCGGGCGCTGGCGTTGAGCTCTTTCAACGTGGTGCGGGCCATGGCGCCGATGGCCAGCTTCTCGGCCTCGGTGAGCATGTCCCAGCGCACGCGGTTGGCGCTGGGCCGGTCGGTGCACATGATCACGAGCACTTCTCGAGTGCGGTCCGACAGGTTGCCCCAGGCTTCGGCCGCCGTCAGCAGCTTGCGGCCCGTGAAGCGGGCCTTCATGGCCGCGGTTGCCACCTCGGCAAAGGTCTTGCCCTCAAGCGCGGCTTGTGCGCGCCAGTCGGCCACGCGCAGCGCGGCCTGTTCGTGTGTGGTGGTGACGGCCATGGATCAGCCGGCCTTTGCCGTGACTGCCTGCTCTGCCGCGATGTTGAGGGCGCCCGCCAGGGCCGCCGCTGCCTGCGGGTCGATCGATCGCTCGATCATCGTGAACCCGAAATTCTGGACGGACAGACTGACCTGTGAGCCCTTGGGCTCGATGACGACGGCCTTGTTGTCGCCGATCTTGATCGTGTGCTTCATGCCACCCCTTCACGGTGTTGTTGCTCGCCGGCTTCACCCCCTTGGGGGGACCACGCTCATTCGCGTGGGGTGAAGGCCCAGGCGTTTGCGTGGTCCGGGGTGCATCTTGTTGCAAGACCTTGCACTATTGCAAGCCCTGGCATGACGACAAGGGCTTGTCATATGCGCTAGCATTCGCCCTACTCTGGTTTTGTGTGAAGGGCAAACCCAAATGTTTACTAGCGACTTAATTATTCTCGCCAAAAAGCGCGCCGGTATTGAATCGGATTACGCGCTTGCAAAATGCCTTGAAACCAAGCCGAACACCGTCGGAAATTGGTCCCGTGGAGTATCTTTCCCAGACACCAAATTCACGGTGCAATTAGCTGAAATGGCCGGTTTTGAACCGATGCACGCCATTGCCCAGGTGGAAATAGAGCGGGCCGAGAAAACCCACTCCGACAAGGCTGTTAGCTTCTGGCGCCGGTACGCTGGCGCAGGCGCATCGACCGCAGCAGCAGTGTTGGTCGGGGCTTTTTTAAGTGTCCCTTCTGCTCCCGCTCACTCTGCAGTTTCCCCGTCGGTTGACGGGAATGTACATTGTAAAAAATAAGTGAAGAAGCTTGTGTAGACGACCCTGCGAAAACATCTGGCTACAAGCTCGTCGCGTTCGACCCCTCGAAAAACCGAGCTTTGCTTATACGTACGGACATAGGCGGTGCCATTCAACATGCGTGCCCGTGATGCCCACGCCATGTGCACCTTTTTCTTGCCGAGTAAGATCGTGGCATCTCCACGGTCGTTGCTCAGGGTGTCACGGCGCCCTCAATAGCTGGAGTCCATGTCTACAGTGTCATCCCACTCAGAAAACCCTCCCATTGCTTCAACCGGCATTCCGGGCCTGGACAAGGTGCTGCGCGGTGGCCTTCCCACAGGTCGTCTCTACTTGCTCGAAGGCAAGCCGGGCGCGGGCAAGACCACGGCGGCGCTGCAGTTCCTGCTGGAGGGCGTCAAGACCGGCGAGCCGGCGCTTTACATCACCTTGTCAGAGACCAGTGAAGAATTGCTGGCCGTCGCGGATTCGCACGGTTGGTCACTGGATGGCATTGAGCTGTTCGAACTGGCCCAGGCAAGCGACGCGTTGGGTGCAGGCACCGAGCAGACGCTCTTGCACGCCTGGGAGGTGGAGCTGAGCGCCACTGTGCAGTTGATCACCGCGCGCGTCGAAAAGCTCAAGGCCAAACGCGTCGTGTTCGACAGCCTGTCGGAAATGCGCCTGCTGGCACAGGATTCCCTGCGGTACCGCCGGCAAGTGCTGGCGCTCAAGCAGTATTTCGCCGAGCGTCACATCACCACCCTGTTGATCGACGACATGACCGACAACGCGGGCGAGCGCGATGCGCACCTGCACAGCCTGAGCCATGGCGTCATCACCCTTGATCGCCTCACGCTTGATTTCGGTGGCTCGCGCAGGCGTCTGCAGGTGCAGAAGCTTCGTGGCGTGAATTTTGTCGAGGGCTATCACGACCTTGTGCTCAGGCGCGGTGGCATGGTGGTGTTCCCTCGGCTGATTGCTTCGGAGCACCGTACCCCATTTATTGGGGATCCCGTCTCCAGCGGCATTCCGGAGTTGGACGAGTTGTTGCATGGCGGGCTTCGCCGTGGGACATCGACACTGATCTCGGGCCCGGCCGGGGCCGGCAAGACCAACATCGCACTCAAGTTCGCGGCAGCAGCTTGCGCGCGCGGCGAACGCGTCGCCATTTATGAGTTCGACGAGCGCATCGGCACCCTCCTCCAGCGCGCCAGACTGATGGGCCTGGATTTGCAGGCCTGCATCGATGCGGGTTCCTTGGCCATTCGTCAGGTGGATCCCGCAGAAATTTCCCCTGGCGAGTTTGCAGCGCTCATCCAGGAAGAGGTTGAGCAACGGCAGGTGCGAATGGTGGTGCTCGACAGCTTGAGCGGCTACCTCAGCGCCATGCCTCAAGAGAACCAACTGGTTCTGCAGATGCACGAGTTGCTCTCGTATCTCAACCAGCAGGGCGTGCTTTCCTTGCTGATCAATGCGCAGCAAAGCTTGGTAGGAACGATGTCCACCTCCGGCATCAACATCAGCTACCTGAGCGACGTGGTGCTGCTCTTGCGCTTCTTCGAATCGGAAGGCCGCATCCGCAAGGCCTTGTCCGTGATCAAGAACCGTGGCGGATCTCATGAAGAGACGATCCGTGAGTTGCGGATCGACTCTCCGGGCCTGCGCATTGGCGAAGCGTTGACTGCTTTCAGAGGCGTTCTGACCGGCGTGCCGGAATACATCGGTTCATCCGAGGCCTTGATGGAGCAACGCGTTGACGCTCCATAGCCAGGAGCTCATCGTCCGGCGAGTATTGATCTTGGCCCCGACGGGCAGGGACGCTGAAAACGCACACCTTGTCTTGTCAAGGCACGGTTTCTCGCCGGAGATCGTTTCTTCGCTCGATGCCTTGTCGAGCAGGCTTGACGAGCAGGCAGGCGCGGTGCTCGTCACCAGCGAGGCCTTCCATGGTCCGGGGGTGGACAGGCTCGAAAAGGCCTTGAGGGCGCAGCCAGCCTGGTCGGATCCTCCATTCGTTTACCTGACGCCGAAGCAGACGGGCCTGTCTTCGGACTCCGAGCGTCTGCGCAGAAGCTGGCCCTCCGGCATGACCAATGTGATGGTGCTCGAAAGGCCCCTGAGCAGCGAGTCGTTGGCCAGTGCCGTGCACTGGGCCTTGACCATGCGCCAGCGCCAGTTCCAGGTCCGCGATCAGTTCGAGAAACTGGCCGAGCGCGAGGCCCAGTTGCTGGCAAGCCAGAAGGCCGAACGCACGGCCGCCCTGCGCCGGGAACTCATCTTCCGCATTGCAGAGCGCCAGCGCGCTGAGAAGTCACCAGACGCGATCATGTCCGGCACGGCGCTGGCCCTGGCTCAGTACATGGCGGTCGATCGCGCCGGCTTCTACAAGGTGAGCGGCGACACCCGGACACTGTCTTTCGGGCCGTCCTACGCCGTTTCACCGTTGACTTTGCTGACAGGCGACATGGCCGTGAAGGATGTCGGCACCAACATGACGGACCTTCTCTCCACGGGGCGCAATGTGCTGGTTCGTGGCGCGCCCGACCACCATGTGCTGGAGGGCACCGTGCTGCAGCACATGGGTGTCGTGTCCGTCATCGGTGTGCCATTCATGGTCGAAGGCCGGTGGTCTGCCGGCATCTACGTCCACCAAATGAGCGAGCGGCAATGGTCGGATGAAGACGTCTCCCTGGTCGAGGAAGTAGCGCGGCTCACCTGGGATGCCTTGGAGCGCGCGGAGGCCGGGCAGGCCCTGGCCGCCGGCGAGGCCTTGTTCAGGGGGATGATCGACTCCATCGATCAAATGGTCTGGTCGACCAGGCCCGATGGCCATCACGACTACTACAACGAGCGCTGGTATGCCTATACCGGCGTGCCACCGGGCAGCACCGATGGCGAAGCGTGGAACGGTGTCTTCCACCCTGAGGACCAGCCGCGGGCCTGGGCCATCTGGCGTCACAGCCTGGAGACAGGCAAGCCCTACCGGATCGAATACCGCTTGCGGCACCACAGCGGTCAGTACCGGTGGGTTCTGGGGCGCGCTCAGGCGGTGCGCGATGAGAACGGTGTCATCGTTCGCTGGTTCGGCACCTGTACCGACATCCAGGACATCGTGGACGCCCGCGAGGTGCTTGCCCGCTCGCGCGAAGACATGGCCCGGGAAGTGGCCTTGCAGACGCAGGAACGCGACCGCATCTGGCAAGTCAGCCGTGATTTGCTGGGGGTGGCTGATATCCACGGCGTCTGGCTGAGCGTCAACCCGGCCTGGCGGCTGGTGCTGGGCTGGCAGCCCGAAGACATCGTCGGCCGCACGTCCGAATGGCTCGAGCATCCTGATGACCGTCAGGAGACCAGGGCCGAGATCGCGGGCCTGGCCGCCGGCAGGATCACCCATGCCTACGAGAACCGCTTCAAGGCATCGGATGGGCAGTACAAGCTGCTGGAATGGCGCGCGGTCGCGCTGGACGGCAAGATCTACGCCGTGGCGCGCGACATCACGGCGCAAAGGGCACAGCAGATCACCTTGCAGGAAACCGAAGAGCGACTGCGGCAGGCCCAGAAGATGGAGGCTGTCGGCCAACTCACGGGTGGTATCGCCCACGACTTCAACAACATGCTGCAAGGCATCATCAGCGCGCTGGCCGTGGCCAAGCAGTCGCTGAAGACCCAGCGCCATGAGCAGCTGCCGCGGGCGCTCGAAATCGCGGAGCGCTCGGCTTTCAAGGCGGGCAATCTCACGCACCGGCTGCTGGCGTTTTCACGCCGGCAACCATTGGACCCAAAGCCGCTGGATGGCAACGCGCTGATCCTGTCCATGGAGGAGCTGCTGCGCCGTACCGTTGGGGAGAACATCCAGCTCGATATGAAGCTGGATCCTGGCGCCTGGACGGTCCATTGCGATGAGAACCAGCTTGAAAACGCCTTGCTGAACCTGGTGATCAACGCACGTGCCGCCATGCCGGATGGGGGCACCATCACCGTTGCCACCCACAACGTCCAGGACCACGCCATACCGGACGCCTTGACCCGCAAGAAAATCGACTGCTTGCGCATCGACGTCATCGACAGCGGGTGCGGCATGGCGCCCGATGTCCTGAAACGGGCCTTCGAGCCCTTCTTCACGACCAAACCGCTGGGGCAAGGAACAGGTCTGGGCCTGTCGATGATCTACGGCTTCGCGCAGCAATCCGGCGGTGCGTGCGAGATCCAGAGCGAGGTGGGCCAGGGCACCCGGGTGCACTTGTACCTGCCTCGTCACGATCCCGCTTCGCAAGAGGCGCCAGTCAGGCCGGCGGCCGTTGCCCTGCCCTCCGACGGCACACTCCCCTCCTTCAAGCGGCGGACGGTGCTGGTCGTGGAAGACGAAGAGTTCGTCCGTGAACTGGTGGTGGACGCTCTGGGTGGACTGGGCCTGGAAGTCATGCAGGCGGCCCACAGCGAGCAGGCGCTGACCCTGCTGGACACCGGCGTGCGCTTCGAGTTGCTCGTGACCGATGTGGGGCTGCCTGGCCTCAATGGACGCCAGGTGGCCGAGATCGCCCGCCAACGGCTTCCCCAGATCCGTGTGCTGTTCATGACCGGCTACGCCGATGGCGCGGGCATGCCCACGGGCACGATCAAGCCGGGCATGGCGCTCATCGTCAAACCCTTCGACATGGCCGATCTGACGGCACGGGTCGGTGCCTTGCTCGCTGAAACCGAGCCTTTGCACCATCAGGACGTCATCCTCGACCAACTCCACCGCGACGACACCGCCCACGGTGCGCTCTGAGCTCAGTCCTTGAGGATGGATTGAAGGGGCTGGGGGGCGTACAGCGCGCTCTGGAACTCCGGCACGTACTCGTACTTCAGCATCCTGCCCAGCTTGAGCGACCTGATGTAGCCGGACAGGCTGCCGTCGCCTAGCGTGAGCTTGACCGCCTCCGCGCTCGAACTCGACGCGTGGCGCAGTTGGCGCGACACCGCATGGCCATAGGTCAGCCGTCCTTGTGCATCCAGATTGGTGAAGCTGTTGGTCACCAGCTCGGCCTTCTCCGACAGGCCGTCCAGCTTCTTCGTTTCAAGCACCACGTCGGTCTTGCCCGTTTCGTGGTCCTTGATCTCGAAGGTGACGGAATCCTTGCCGTCCTTCATGTCGATGCCGGTCAGCCACTTGGGCAGGTTGTAGCCCACCACGCCGCGCACCTTGGCCAGCTCGGTGTTCACCGGCAGCTTGAGCACATAGCCCCAGAAATCCTTGGACATCGACTGTCCGATCAGCGTGAACGGGCCCAGGTTCGAGCCGCCCGGCCTGTTCGTCACGATGGACAGCGCCACCTCGTTGTAGCTGTCGTTGTCGCAGTAATCGTAGGCATAGGCTGTCAAAGCCACCAGGCCCCTGCCAGGCCACACCTGTACCGGTTGCACCTGCTCGAGCACCTTGGCGGGCATCAACTCCTTCAAGCGCGCCAGATCCGCCGTGAAGATCGCCGTCACCCGGCTGTTCCTGTAATAGAAATTCGGCGAATAGGATTCGAAGCCGATGTCGACCTTCACCTTCTTGAGCTCCTTGAACCAGCTCAGGTCAAGCCCCGGGGCCTCGGCTTGGATGACGGACAGCGGCGGGTTGGAGCGATAACGGTCGTACAGGCCGCCCGCGACGACAGGCACCTGATGGCCGGCGATGTCGATCACCGTGTGAGCGCCCTGCCCACTCTGCCCTGCGCTGTCGGCCGCCAACGACGGGCCCGCGATCGTGGAAAGCAGCAACCCTGTGATTGCCGCGGTATGTCTGATGTTCATGGGGTTCGCACCTCGAATGCTCGGTTGGTCACTGCGCCTGCGAAGCGAGGCGCCAGAGCATCCTAGGTTTCAACCAGACTTGAAGGTCAAGTGCCGTTGCGTGATTTGTCAGGTCGCTTTCTTGCCCACCGGGATGCCCATGGTGTCCATGACCCTGACGGCGTTGTCCCTGCACTCCATGCCCTCGGGCTTGGTGTCGATCAGCTGGATGAGCGACTGCAGGTTCGCCTTGTTGTGCGCCAGCTTCACCTCCATGGCTTCGATGTCGGCGATCTTCTTTCGCAGCGCGGTGATCAGCGCTTCATGCTGCCAGTTGCTGAAATCCTCGGGCATCACCTGCTTGATCTCGTCCAGCGTGAAGCCGGTCTGCTGGGCGTTGACGATGATCGACAGCACGGCGATCGCCTCGGTCGGGTACGCGCGGTAGCCATTCTCCTGACGGCTCACGGCGTTCAACAGCCCCTTTGATTCGTAGAACCGGATCGTGGAAGGGGCAAGGCCCGTGCGCCTGGCCAGCTCGCCAATCTTCATGTGGACCTCGTCGGTGAATGATTGCGTTGATTTTACTTGACATTAAAGTTGACTTCAAGCTTATGGTTCGGATGTCTAAACCGAGGAACCCGTGATGACACCCTTCACCCCGCTGACCCTGCCCAACGGCACCCTGATTCCCAACCGCCTGGCCAAGGCCGCCATGGAAGAGAACCTCGCGGATGCGGACCACGCCCCTTCCGACGAGCTGATCCGCCTCTACAGCGCCTGGGCCGAGGGCGAGGTCGGGCTGATGATCACCGGCAACGTCATGGTCGATCGGCGTGCCATGACGGGCCCGGGCGGCGTGGTGCTCGAATCAGAACGGCACCGAGCCCGTTTCGAGCAGTGGGCGAAAGCCGCCCGCGCGCACGGCGCACAGGTTTGGATGCAGATCAACCATCCGGGCCGCCAGATGCCGGCCGCGCTGGGCCAGGACACCATTGCACCCTCGGCCGTGGCCATGGACCTGGGCAATTTCTCCAAGCAGTTCAGCCCGCCCAAGGAGATGACGGAGGCGGACATCGCCGAGGTCAAGCGGCGTTTCGTCAACACCGCCGTGCTGGCCGAGGCGGCCGGCTTCAACGGCGTGCAGGTCCATGCGGCCCACGGTTATCTGTTCAGCCAGTTTCTGTCGCCGATCACGAACAAGCGGCAGGACCGCTGGGGCGGCGCGCTCGAGAACCGGGCGCGCATCCTGGTCGATGTGGTCACGGAGATCCGGGCTGCCGTGGGCGCGGGGTTCGCGGTCGCGGTCAAGCTCAACTCGGCGGATTTCCAGCGCGGCGGCTTCAGCCCCGAGGATGCCAAGCAGGTGATCTCGATGCTGAACCCGCTGGGTGTGGACCTCATCGAGCTGTCCGGTGGCAGCTACGAGGCGCCGGCCATGCACGGCCAGGCCCGCGATGGGCGCACGCTCGCCCGCGAGGCCTACTTCCTGGAGTTCGCCAAGGACATCGCGTCGGTGGCCTGCATGCCGATCATGGTGACGGGCGGCATCCGGCGTCTGCCCGTGGCCGAGCAGGTGCTGGCCAGTGGCATCGACATGGCCGGCATCGGCACGGCCCTGGCGCTGAATCCGAACCTGCCCCGAGAATGGCGATCGGGCCAGGCCAGCGCGCCCGTGCTCCGCCCGATCACCTGGAAGAGCAAGGTGCTGGCCTCGGTGGCCTACATGGCGATGGTCAAGCACCAGCTGCGCAGGCTGAGCCAGGGCCGGCAGCCCAACCCGGCGGTGACACCGGGGGTGGCCTTGGTGGAGCAGCAGGTGGAGACCTTGCTCAAGAACTGGAAGTACCGCCGCTGGATGATGCGCCAGTCGGCCTGACGATCGGGCCCTGGCAAGGAGGGGCTGCCCTTCTCGCCTGCCCGAGGCGTCTGCCGACCCTATCGCGCCAGCCACCCCGCCAGGAAGGTCACCACCTTCTGCCGGCCTTCCGTGTAAGGCGGAAAGAACATCTTGATCGTGTTCAGCCAGGTGCTGCGCAGCACGGCGCGTTCGTGCGAGAAGGCCTTGAACCCGAAGATGCCGTGCGCGTTGCCGATGCCCGAGTTGTTCACGCCGCCGAACGGCAGATTGCCGTGGGCCACGTGCACCATGCAGTGGTTCACGCACACACCACCGGAGCTGGTGCTCGTCACCACCTTGTCGATGGTCGACTCCTGGCGGCTCCACACGTACAGCGCCAGAGGCTTGGGCTGGCTGTTGATCTCGGCGATCACCTGGTCGATGCTGGTGAAGCCGATGATGGGCAGCACCGGGCCGAAGATCTCTTCACCCATGATGGTGGCCTGCGCCGGCACCTGGTCGATCAAGGTGGGCGCGATGTAGCAGGTGCTCGGATCGACCTCGCCGCCGGCCAGCACGCGGGCACCGCGCTGCACGGCATCGGCCAGCAAGCCGCTCACGCGCTGTGTGTGCCGCTGGTTGATCACGTGCGTGAAATCAGCGCTGGCTTTCTGCTGCTCGGGCGTGGCGCCATAGCGCTCGGCCAGCACGGCCTTGCACTCGGCGACGAAGCGTTCCTTGACGGACTCATGCACGTACAGGTGGTCTGGCGCCACGCAGGTCTGGCCGCTGTTGAGGAACTTGCCCCACATGATGGTCTGCGCGGCCTTCGTCAGGTCGGCGCTCTCATCGACGATGGTGGGCGACTTGCCGCCCAGTTCCAGCGTCACGCTGGTCAAGTGCTTGGCGGCTGCTGCCATCACGATCTTGCCCACGGCCGGTGAGCCGGTGAAGAAGATGTGGTCGAAAGGCTTGGCCAGCAACTCTTGCGAGGTCTGCAAGGCGCCTTCGAACAGGGCCACCTCATCGGGGCGGAACACCTTGGCGATGATCCGCGCCATCACGGCCGACACGCGCGGCGCCAGTTCCGACGGTTTGAGAATCACGGTGTTGCCGGCGGCCAGGGCCGAGATCAGCGGCCCGAACATCAGGTACAGCGGGTAGTTCCAGGGCGCGATGATCAGGCAGCGGCCGCGTGGCTGGTACTGGATCGAGCCCGTGTTGCCCAAGGTCAGCTGTGTGGGGCTCACGCGGGTGGCACGCATCCATTTGCGCAGGTTGCCGATGGTGTGCTTGGCCTCGTCCAGCGTCGGGATGATCTCGGTGCCATCAACTTCCATGCGGGGCTTGTGGAAGTCCTGCATGAAAGCCTCGTACAAGGCTTCACGCTGTTCCATCATGCCGTCGCGCAGGCGCTTGATGCGGTCGATGCGTTCCTGTGCGGTGGATTGGCGCCATTTCAGGGCCGTGGCCTGCTGGGCCTCGAACACCTGCTGCATGAGTGGCAGGTCCGCGTCCAGGGTGTCGGTGCCGGCAGGCGCCACCACGCTCATCAGGGGTCGGTTCATTGTTCGATCCTCATCGACAGGCCGCCAGGGCCGGAGAACCCGATGCTGTGCCGCCCTAGGGTTAACGTCAATGCGGGTATCCACCTTTCGGCGAAGGTCTTGGCTGGTCAAGGACCTGACGCGGCGGCGCTGCGCAGCAACTCCGTGGCCCTCTGCGCCATGGACGATGGCGTATGACGCGGCCGGATCACCCCGATCTGTCGACGCGCGCCTGGTAATTCCACCGGACGCCACACCAGGGAGCGAGGCACAGCCTGCGGGGGCATGGCTTGGCGAGGCAGCACGGTCACGAGGCCGCCGCTGGCCACGATGTGCACCAAAGCCTCCAGCGTGTTGGCCTCCACCACCACGCGGGGCAATGGCAGCCCGGCCTTGGCCAGCACGCGTTCGATCATCTGGCGGGCGAACTCGTGCTTGCCCGAGGCGGCGAACTCGTGCTGCAGCAACTCGGCCAGGTCCAACGGGCCTGTCTGCGAGGCCAGCGGGTGGCTCTCATGGCAGACCAGGCTGAAGGCGTCGTCATACAGGGCTTCGGCTTCAACTTCCGGCGGAAGGTCTGCGGGCAATGGGCACACGGCCATGTGCAGTTCCCTGCGCAGCAGCGCGTCCAGCAGCGTGTCGCCGAAAGCCGTCTGCAACTGAAGCACCGCGGCGGGCCGCTCCTGCCGCAGACGCGGGAACAGGGCGTTGAGCACAAAGTGCGCGCTGGCCGGGCTCATGCCCAGGCGCAGCAGGCCAGCGTGGCCGCCGCCCACATCGCGCGCCTCCTGGACGGCATCTTCCATCAGCCCCGAGGCCACCTGGCTGCGTTTCAGGAAGCCCTGTCCGGCTTCGGTCAATTCCAGCCCGCGTGGCGTGCGGTGGAACAGCACCACGCCCAGGCGTGATTCCAGGCGCTGGATGGCCTTGGTCAAGGCGGGTTGGGTCATGCCCAGTTGTTCGGCGGCGCGGCCCAGGCTGCCGGCGGTGG
>DXIO01000077.1 GCA_019112875.1 Candidatus Aquabacterium excrementipullorum | reverse complement strand
TTACTCGGATTTCTCGGTGGTGCTGGCCTTCGTGCACCTCAACACCACCTTCATGATGGTGCCGATCTTCAACTCGATGATGAAGATCGACCGCTCGCTGCTGGAGGCCGCCGACGACTGCGGCGCCACCGCCTGGCAGACGCTGTGGAACGTGGTCGTGCCCTTGTGCCGCACGGGCATCCTGATCGGCTCGATCTTCGTGATCACGCTGGTGATGGGCGATTTCGTCACCGTGGGCGTGATGGGCGGGCAGCAGATCGCGTCCGTCGGCAAGACCATCCAGGTGCAGACCTCGTACCTGCAGTTCCCGCTGGCCGCGGCCAATGCGGTGGTGCTGCTGGCGGTGGTGCTCTTGATCATCGCGGCGCTGAACCGCCTGGTCGATCTGCGCAAGGAGCTCTGACATGGCCGGTACTGTCAAACGACGTGGGCGCGGCTTCTGGCCGCTGGCCATCCTCTTCGGGCTGTACGTGCTGTTCCTGTACGGCCCGGTCATCACCATCTTCGTGCTGAGTTTCCAGGGGCCCAACGGCGGCCTGACCTTCCCGATGCAGGGCGCCTCGCTGCACTGGTATCAGGAGCTGTTCAAGGGCCTGGGCGTGGTGGACATCGGCGCGGCGCTGCGCCGATCGCTCGGCTTGGGCACCGTGGTGATGGGCCTGACGGTGCTGATCTCGCTGCTGGCGGGCCTGGCCTTCCGCAAGGGACTCAAGGGCGGCGGCGTGCTGTTCTACACCTCGGTGGCCAGCCTGATCATGCCGTCCATCATCATCTCGCTGGGCATCGGCCTGCAGTTCCGCCTGTTCGACGGCATCGTGAAAAGCCTGTTCGAGGGCTGGGAATGGACGGACGCGTTGGAGAGCTACACCACGCTGATGGGCCTGTACACCTCGGGCCTGGGCGCGCACCTCACGTGGACGCTGCCTTTCGGCATGCTGATCATGTTCGCGGTGTTCAACCGCTTCAACCCGGCCTATGAAGAAGCCGCACGCGACCTGGGCGCCACGCCCTGGCAGGCGCTGCGCCACGTGGTGCTGCCGCTGATCGGGCCGTCGCTGGTGGGCGTGGGCATGTTCGGCTTCACGCTCAGCTGGGACGAGATCGCGCGTTCGTCGCAGGCCATCGGCGATGTCAACACGCTGCCGCTGGAGCTGCAGGGCCTGACCACCACGGTGACCACGCCTTCCATCTACGCGCTGGGCACGCTGACCACCATCGTGTCGCTGCTGGTGATCTTCGTGGCGCTGGGCGGCGTGTGGCTGCTGCGTGCCCGCACCGCTGGCACGGCCCGTGCTCACTGAGCAGGCGCTGCTGAGGCATCCGAATACCGAGAGAGACAAAACCCATGGACGACCCGACACGCGACGGCGCCCCGCCGCCCAGCGACGATGAGATCCACCAGCGCTTCATCGAGGCCATCATCGACCAGCGACTGCTGCCCGGCACCAAGCTGGTGGAGGACAAGCTGGGCCAGGCCTTCGGCGTCTCGCGCACGCGGGTGCGGCAAGTGCTGATCCGCCTGGCGCAGGAGCAGGTGGTCACGCTCGAACCCAACAAGGGCGCCACCGTGGCCCAGCCGTCGATCGAGGATGCGCGCGAGGTGTTCGAAGCCCGCGCCCTAGTCGAGGCCGTGCTGGTGGGCCGCTTCATCGAGCGCGCGACGCCGGCCGACCTGCAGGCGCTGGAGGCCTGCATCGAAGCGGAAGAAGAAGCTCGCCGTGAAGGTGACCAGGCCGCCGCGCTGCGCCTGTCCGGCCGCTTTCACCTGATGATCGCCGAGGTGGCTGGCCATCAGACCTTCGCGCGCATGCTGGCCATGCTGATCTCGCGCACCTCGCTGATCCTGATGAGCTACGCGCCGCTGGCCCGCTCCGAACGCCAGGCCCTGGCCGCCGTGCCCGCGCGCTGGGTGGATGCCTGCCGCTGCGCGGCCCACCGGGGCGTGCTCACGGCCCTGCGCGAAGCACGCCGTCCCAGCGCCGGCATGGCCGACGTGGCCACCTGGCTGAGCGAGGCCCAGCAGCGCATGCGCGAGCACCTGGGCGACATGGAAGCAGGCCTGTGCTTCAACCTGCCCGAAACGCCATCGGCCGATGTGGTGGACTTGTTCAGCGCGCCGAGCGCCTCCGCCAAGCGGCCCCGCAAGGCAGGCCGCACCCCGACCAGCAAAGGGTGATGCCCATGTCCCATGTCCTGCTGATCAACCCCAACACCAGCGCCGACGTGACCGAGCGCCTGGTCGGCCAGTTGCGGCCCTGGTGTCCGCCCGATCTCCCGCTCATTGGCCTGACCGCCGAGTTTGGCGAGCCCTACATCGCCACCGAGGCCGCCTACGTGGTGGCCGGCCACGCCGTGCTGGAGGCCTTTCACCACCATGTGGACGAACACGGCCTGCCCCGTGCCGTGCTGGTGGGCTGCTTCGGCGACCCGGCCGTGTGGGCCCTGCGCACCGAGGCGCCTGAAGTGCCCGTGATCGGCCTGGCCGAGGCCGCCATGCGCGAAGCCCAGGCCATCGGCCCCTTCGCCATCGTGACCGGCGGCCACGCCTGGGCCCCAATGCTGGAGCGCCTGGCGCGCGGGCTGCGCCTGGGTGGCCCGGATGGGCTGCAGCAGGTGCACACGGTCGAGGCCTCCGGCGGCGAGCTGGCGGCGGATCCCGAGGCCGCGCAGGCCATGCTGCGCGAGGCTTGCCTGCAGGTGGCCCGGGCCACACCCCGGCTTGCCGCCGTGGTGCTCGGTGGCGCCGTGCTGGGCGGCTGGGCCGCCCCCATCGCGCCGCTGCTTCCCTGCCCGCTGATCGACAACGTCGAGGCGGGTGGGCGCTGGCTGTCGCGGGTGCTGGGCCTGCCGGCCGAGCCCGGCCACGTCGTCGCTGACGGGGCGGGCTGAGGGCGCTTCTCAGCCCAGGCGGCGGCGCGTGAGCAGCAGTGTCGCCATGCCGGCGGCCATCAGGGCCCAGGTGCCCGGCTCGGGCACCACGGACAGCTGCACGGTGGGTGCGCCGCTGCCCCATTGAGACGGGTTGATCTGGCCATCGAGGGTGAACTGCACGCCTGCGCTGTTCTGCAGCACGATGGTGCCGCCCTGCTGCAGGCTCACGGAGGTGGGTGATGTGGGAGTGCCCTGCACCCTCAGATCGATCGACGGCGACGAAGGCTGACCGATCGACACCACGGCCCCGGGCGACAGCAGCACCTCGCCGCCCACGGTAGGGGGTGTCGGGACGGTTCCGACCACGTTGCTGTGGATGCCGATCGTATCGCCGCTCAGCGCGGTCGTGCCCTGCAGATCGACCAGCGGTGCCGTGAACGTCAAGGCCGTGCCCTGGATCAGCACGTCGATCACGGTGATGGCGGTGTCGCTCGAGAAGCTGAGGGCTTCGTCGGCCACGACCGACCCGCCGGACAGGCTGAGACCGCCCTGGCAGCTGATGCTCAGGCCGGAGGCGGTGGTGTTCAGGGCCAGTGTCTGGCCGCAGCTGAAAGTGGTGTCGAAGGTGGCGGTGGCGTGTGCGCTGCCCGCCAGCATGGACGCGGCCAGAACCAGGCCGCGCATCGTTGTCGATCGCATGGTGTCTCCCTTGTGTGTCGCGGTCAGGCTGAGCCGCCGGGCCGTCGAGTGTGAAGGAGTGTAAAGAACTCGCGGCCAGCTGAGATGACAGGCCCCGAATCGTGCGATCCACACCCCCACGACCGAGGGGTGCCGAGGACCGTTCACGTAGAAACCCTTTTGACGCGCTGCCGCATGAAGAGTAAAACTATCGACTGTTAAACGTTGATAGCAAAGCCAAGGTAAAGCACATGCGCAAGCTGTTGTTGAGCTGGACGTTCCTGGGCGTCGCACTGGCGTTGGGGATTTGGTCCACCATCGCGCTGGACTACGACCAGAACAAGGTCGTGCTGTACTTCCTGCTCCCCTACTTCGCGCTGGCCACCGTCATGCAGTACGTGTGGCCCGAGCAGCACAACAACTTCGAGCCCGGCGAGGTCTGGACGGACATCCTCAACAACGCCGCCCTGCTGGGCATCACGGCGCTTCAGGGGGCGATCGTCCATTGGATGGCCGCGGGCGGCAACGGCCTGCTGTTCCAGTGGGGCTGGCTGCCCGAAGCCTTCGCTGCGCACCACCTGCCCATGTGGGGCCAGGTGCTGGTGGCCTGGCTGGTGTTCGACTTCATGTTCTACGCCACGCACCGCATCGCGCACGAGGTCGATTTCTTCTGGCGCTTCCACAGCGTGCACCACAGCGCCAACCGGCTGAGCTTCATGAACGCCAGCCGCGTGCACCCGATCGACATCATCTGGCGCCGCCTGGTGCCGTTGTTCGTGTCCTTCCAGACCGGCGTGAGCCCCGAGGCCATGATCATGGCCAACACCATCGGCGCCGTGCTGGCCGTGATCACGCACATGAACGTGGACTTCCGCTTCGGCGTGCTGAACTACGTGTTCGGCACGAACGAGGTGCACCGCTGGCACCACTCCAACAAGATCGAAGAGGCCAAGAACTTCTCGGTCGTGATGCTCTGGGATCACCTGTTCGGCACCTTCGTGTACCACCCGCAGGGGCAGGACCGTCCCGCCAAGATGGGCCTGTTCAACGAGCTGTACTACCCCCGGCACAACTTCTGGGGCCAGCTGCTGATCCCCTTCACGTGGAAGCGCTGGAAGGCGCGCCAAGCCGCCGCCCAGCAGGACGCCGTGCCGACCGAGCCCGCCTTTGGCGACACCATGCCGGTGCAGCGCGTGGCCAGCGATGACAGCAAGCCGCTGACGGCGTGAAGTTCGCTGCCGGGCCCACACGCGCATGATGCAGCGGTACCTGCGCATCAAGGCCTGACCGCGCTTTTCACCCATCGCCGACAATGACGCCCTGGCCGCCCTCGATGGGCGCCCGAGGATGTCAAGGAATCGAGCAGCAAGATGGCGTGGACCGATCGAAACAGCCCCATCGTGGCGGTGGCCACGGCGCCTGGCCGAGGCGCCGTCGGCATGGTGCGCGTCTCGGGCAAGGGGCTGGCGCCGCTGGCCCGCGCACTGACGGGCCGTGACCTCGCCCCCCGTTACGCCACCTACGGCCCCCTGCGTGACGCACGCGGCGAGGCCATCGACCACGGCCTGGCCATCTACTTCCCCGGCCCCCACAGCTACACCGGCGAAGACGTGCTGGAGTTGCAGGCCCACGGCGGCCCCGTGGTGCTGCAGTTGCTGGTGGCGCGCTGCCTGGAGGCGGCGGCGGCCATCGACACCGCCACGGGCCGTGCCCTGCTGCCCGGCCTGCGCCTGGCCGAGCCGGGCGAGTTCACCGAGCGCGCTTTCCTCAACGACAAGATCGACCTGGCCCAGGCCGAGGCCATCGCCGACCTGATCGACGCCAGCACCGAGGCCGCGGCCCGCTCTGCCAGCCGCTCGCTGGGCGGCGCCTTCTCGGGCGAGGTCAACACCCTGCGCGATCGCCTGATCGAGCTGCGCATGCTGGTCGAGGCCACGCTGGATTTTCCGGAAGAAGAGATCGATTTTCTGGAGAAGGCCCGTGCCCGCGAGCGCCTGGACAAGGTGGCCGCCGCCGTGGACAGCGTGCTGGCCCACGCCCGCCAGGGGGCGCTGCTGCGCGAAGGCCTGCAGGTGGTGCTGGCCGGCCAGCCCAACGCCGGCAAAAGCTCATTGCTCAACGCGCTGGCCGGGGCCGAGCTGGCCATCGTCACACCGATCGCGGGCACCACGCGCGACAAGGTCAGCGAGACGATCCAGATCGAAGGCGTGCCACTGAAGGTGATCGACACCGCCGGCCTGCGCGCCGAGCACGAAGCCAGCGACGAGGTCGAGCGCATCGGCATGGCGCGCAGCTGGGAGGCCATCGGCCAGGCCGACGTGGTGCTCTTCCTGCACGACCTGACGCGCGCCCATGAGCCGGCCTACGCCCAGGCCGACGCCGACATCGCGCAGCGCCTGGCCGAGGCCGTGGGCGACCGCGTGCCCGTGCTGCACGTGTTCAACAAGGCCGATGCGGCCGGTGCGCAGGCCGTGGCCGCGCAGATGGCGCTGGAGCCTGCGCCGCATGGCGAACGCGTGGCGCTGTCGGCGCGCACCGGCGAAGGGCTCGAACCGCTGCGCCATGAACTGCTGACCCTGGCCGGCTGGCAGCACAACGCCGAGGGCGTGTTCATCGCGCGGCAGCGGCATGTGCAGGCGCTGCGCGAGGCGCGTGGGCATCTGGAGATGGCGCAGCTGCACGCGGCTCAGGCCGATGGCGCGCTGGATCTGCTGGCCGAGGAGCTGCGGCTGGCGCACGATGCCTTGGGCCGCATCACCGGGGCGTTCTCGGCCGATGACCTGCTGGGCGAAATCTTCAGCAGGTTCTGCATCGGCAAGTAGGAGCTTCCTGACGGTTTTTTGGGTGCCGGCCTATAGCCCCTCGCCACCCGACGGGCTGTAATGTTCTCCGGGCCGCAAGAGCCCGCCGAGGAGAAAACATGAACCCCAAGAGACCGTTCCTGATCGCCGTGATCATCGCTGCCATCGCGCTGATCGCCTTTCTGGCGTTCTCGGGGAGGGACAAGGCGGACGCCGTGCCAGCCCAGGTGACCCCTGACGCTCGGTAACGGCGACTCCCTTGAGAGGGATGGCGCTGCCAGCATCGGACGGCGACACTCTCTGGATGCAGGACGGGACAGATCAACGCATCGACAAGACCATCGGCATGGCGGTCGCCGCTTGTGGAATCGGTTTGTCGTTGAGGATCGTCGGCTGGATGGCCGGCGTTCAGGATCTGGACCCTGTCGGCAACGGGCTTTGGCACCGTTTCACGTGAACACGGCGTCCCTTCTCAGGATGGGCGCGTTGAACCGCGCCTCGGCGCCGAGCCATTGCGGCCAATTTGCTGTATAAACATACAGCCATCGTTGGCACGTGCCATGCGCTTGAGGAGGACGCCGCCATGCTCGAGAAACTGTACATGCCGCAAGCGCGCACCGTGGTGCGTACCTGCCTGGATCACCGCAACCCCACCGCGCAAGGCGAGGCCCTGGCCATGCGCGGCCGCTGGCTGGCCGCGATCGAAAAAGGCGTGCTGGAGCCGCAACCCGGCGTGAAGGAAGCGCTGGAGCGCCTGAGCGTGCCCCAGTGAGCCGCTACTTCGCGCGCCTGGCCTTGGCCTGCCTGGCAGATGCGTTGTGATCCGCGGCCGCACGGACGAGCGCCTTGAACGCCGCCGCGTCGAGCGTTCCCCCTTCAGGGATGTCGATCGCACGCCGCATGTTGCCGTCCAGGCTCGCGTTGAACAGGCTCGTCGGGTCCGGCAACGACGCGCCCTTGGCGAAGGTCAGCTTGACTTTGTCCTTATAGGTTTCGCCGGTGCACAGGATGCCGCCGTGCGACCACACCGGCGTGCCCCTCCACTTCACCTCTTCGACGACGTCGGCCACGGCGGCCTGGATGAGCTCGCGCACCCGTGCCAGAGTGCTGCCGCGCCAGTCGCCCAGTTCCTGGATCTTGCGGTTGATCAGTTCGGAGGCAGGCGCGCCACCGGTCGTCGATCCAGGCGTTGTCATGGGGAAGGCTCCTGAAGTGTCAGCCACCACTGGCCGGCGGCAAGGTCACCAGCCTGTTCACGTCGAAGCCCTGTTGCTGCAGCCGCGCCTTGATGGCCACCAGATCCTGCACCGGCAGGGTCGGGGTGCGTGCCAGGATCCACAGGTATTCGCGTGATGGCTCGCTCACCACACTGTAGCGGTAGTCGTCGGCCAGCTGGATCACCCAGTAGGGCGCCCAGACGCCCGGGAACCAAGAGACGATGGCCGGGGCGAAGCGAACCTCCAGCCGTGCGGTGCTGACCGGGTCTTCCAGCGGGATGCCCAGCACCCGCTTTTGCTGCAGGCGGGCCCGGCCGGTGGCCTCGTCCGTCTTGCCGTCGCCGGTGCGGCAGCGGTTGACCACCTCCACCTGCCCGTGGGCCAGCAGCTTGTAGTCGGCCGTGACGTCGCTGGCGCACTGCTTCTGGAAGCGGTTGGGGTAGTAGGCGATCTGGTACCAGTGGCCCATGTAGCGGTTGATGTCGACCGAGGGCACGCTCTGCAGCGGTTCGGTGCCGGCGGCCACGGCATGGCTGCTCGCGGCCAAGGCCAGGGCGGTGGCCAGCAGCGAGGCGCGCCACGGAGAGGGCAGGCGGGGTGAGGTGCGCATGGGGTGTCTCCTTTTCTGATCATGGACAGTGTGGTGCCCGTTCTATCAGGCTGTTTGCCACGCCGATGTGTGCACTTGTAGTGACCCTGCCCTCGCCCGGCCTAAGCACTCTGGCCGATAGTGGAGCCTGATGCCGAGCACACCCGTTCCCACCGACACCCTCAAGCGCTACCTGCCCTGGCTGGTGGCCACCGCGCTGTTCATGGAGCAGTTGGACGCCACCATCGTCAACACGGCGATCCCGTCGATGGCGGTGAGCCTCAAGGCGACGCCGCTGAGCCTCAAGGCCGTGGTCAGCAGCTACATCCTGAGCCTGGCCGTGGGGATCCCGGTCAGCGGCTGGATGGCCGACCGCTTCGGCACGCGGCGTGTGTTCGGCGGCGCGGTGCTGCTCTTCACCATCGCCTCGGTGCTGTGCGGCCTGGCCGTGAACGTGCCGATGCTGGTGGCCGCGCGCATCCTGCAGGGCCTGGGCGCGGCGATGATGATGCCGGTGGGACGCCTGTCCATCATCCGCACCTTCCCGAAATCGGAGCTGATGGGCGCGATGAACTTCGTGATCATCCCGGCGCTGATCGGGCCCTTGCTGGGGCCCACGGTGGGCGGCCTGATCGTGCACTGGATGAGCTGGCGCGAGATCTTCTTCGTCAACGTGCCGGTGGGCCTGCTGGCGCTGTGGCTCATCCACCAGCACATGCCTGACTACAAGGGCGATCGCAAGCGCCCGCTCGATGTGATCGGCCTGGTGCTGTTCGGCTCGGGCGCGGCGCTGCTGTCGTGGCTGCTGGAGGTGTTCGGCGAGCATCGGCTGGACATCACCTCCGAGGCGGTGCTGCTGGTGCTGTCGCTGGCGCTGCTGGGGGCGTACGCGTGGCATGCGCGGCAGGTGGCGTTTCCGCTGCTCAAGCTGACACTGTTCAAGGTGCGCACCTTCCGCGTGTCGGTGGTGGGCGGCTTCGTGACGCGGCTGGGCATCGGCGGCCTGCCCTTCCTGCTGCCCCTGCTCTACCAGCTGGGCCTGGGCATGCCGGCCTGGCAATCGGGCCTGTTGATGATGCCGGCGGCGCTGGGCGCGATGGGCATGAAACTGGTGGCCGGACGCTTGCTCAAGCGCCTGGGTTACCGGCAGGTGCTGACGGTGAACACCGTGCTGATCGGCGTCACCATCGGCATGTTCTCGCTGGTGGAGCTGGGCACGCCGATCTGGGCCATCGTGCTGCTGGGGCTGGTACAGGGCCTGTTCAACTCGCTGCAGTTCAGCAGCATGAACACCATGGCCTATGCCGATGTGGACGCGGCCGATTCCAGCATGGCCAGCACCATCGCCAGCTCGATGCAGCAGATGTCGATGAGCTTCGGGCTGGCCTTCGGCACCCTGGTGGTGGGCTGGTACCTGGGTGACATGGCGCAGAGCGACCGCTTCGCGGTGATGCACGCGCTGGACCACGCCTTCCTGACGATGGCGGGGCTGACGGTGTTGTCGTCCCTGAGCTTCTGGGCGCTCAAGCCGGGCGATGGGGCCAGCGTGAGCCAGGGCGAAGGCGGCCCCAGGTTGCGCCAGGCGGTGGCGGCCGACAAGGCTGAAGGCGGCGCGGCGACGGTGTGAACCGGTGTACCGGGTGCGGGGCCGGGTCAGGGCAGCGCCTTGGCCGGCAGCGTGCTCTTGGCCAGGATGGCATCGACCACTTCCAGCACCAGGGGCAGGTCCAGCGGCTTTTGCAGGTAGGCCAGGGCGCCGGCGGAGCGGGCCCGTGCCATGGTGGCCGCGGTCACGTCGGCCGACACGATGACGGCGGGCACGTCGCGCAACTCGTCGTGGCGCTTCATCCAGGCCAGCAGGTCCAGGCCGCTGCCGTCGGGCAGGTGCAGGTCCAGCAGCACCAGGTCGAAGCCTTCCGTGTCCAGGCGTTCCATGCCGGCGTGCACCGTCATCTCGTTGTGCACCTCGATCTGCGGGCGCAGGCCCAGCATGGCCATCATGATGTCGCGGTTGGCCAGGTTGTCTTCCACGTACAGCACCTTGCGGGTGTCATAGGGGGCCTGGCCCAGGGAGGGCGTGGTGGTGCGCATGAGGTCGGTCTCCGCAGGGGCGTCGGGCAACTTGGCGGGCCCGGGGTGCGGCGGGTGGGCCGCCGGCAGGTCGAAGAAGAAGGTACTGCCATGCTGCTCGGTGCTGGACACGCGCAAGGTGCCACCCATCAGCGCGACCAGGCGCTGGCAGATCACCAGGCCGATGCCTGTGCCCGGGGTGCCCGTGGTTTCGCGGCCCAGGCGGTTGAAGGGTTCGAACAGGTGCGCCAGCTGCTGCTCGCTCATGCCGATGCCCGTGTCCTGCACGGTGAAGCGGATGGGCGCGCCTTCGGCATCGGCCTCCTGGCGCACGATCAGCGTGACGCGGCCATTGGCGCGGTTGTACTTGACGGCGTTGCTCATCAGGTTGAGCAGCACCTGCTTGAGGCGCGTGCGGTCGGCGCGCACGACCAGGGGCGGGCCGGGGGGCAGGTCGGGCGCCAGGCGCACGCCGACGGCGCGGGCTTCGCCCAGCAGGGTGTGCAGGCAATCCTGGGCCAGCGCGGTCACGTCCACATCGTCGATGGCGATGTGCATGGTGCCAGCCTCGATGCGCGACACGTCGAGCACGTCGGTGATCATGGTGAGCAGGTGGCGGCCAGACGAATCGATCTGGTCGACCATGGACAACTGCGAGCTGCTCAGCGGGTGGCGCGTGTCCAGCTTGAGCACCTGCGCGAAGCCCAGCACGGCGTTGAGCGGTGTGCGCAGCTCGTGGCTCATGCGCGATAGGAACTCGGTCTTGGCCTGGTTGGAGGCTTCGGCGACCTGCTGGGCCTGGCGTGCCTGGCGCGCGGCGTGCTGCTCGCCGACGTCCTGGAAGTACACGCCCAGCCCCTGGCCGGAGGGGTAGGCATGGATGTCCAGCCACAGGCGCAGCGTGGGCAGGCGGGTTTCGAGGTGCACGGGCTGCTGCCGGGCCACGGCGCTCTCGAAGCTGGCGCGCAGCGCGGCGGCGTCTTCCGGGGCGAGGGCGCCCCAGGGCGTGCGGCCCAGCAGGGCGTCACGTGGCTGCTGCAGCAAGGCCTCGGCGCGGCGGTTCACATAGGCGAAGCGCCAGGTGTCGTCGAGCTGGAAGAAGCCGTCGTGGATGCTTTCGAGCGTGTGCGTGAGGCGCTGCAGCAGGGCGTCGCGTTCGCGGTCGCGCTCGATCAGGCGCTGACTCATGGCGCTGAGCCCTTCGTCCAGGGACTGGAATTCCTGGCTGATGCCGCGAGGGGCCGTTTCGGCAGGGCTGGCGGGATGCTCGCCGCGTGAGATGCGGGCCATGCTGGCCAGCAGCCGATCGATGGGCACGACCACACGGCTCACGGCCAGGCGCCAGGCCACCCACAGGCCGAGCGCGAACACGGCCGTGCTGGCGGCCAGCAGCAGGGCCAGCGCATGCTTGAGGCCGGCGGTGAGCTCCTCGCGCGGCAGGCCGATGGCCACCGTCCAGCCGGACACGTTGGAACGGGTGAAGGCAGTGACGACCGGGATGTCTTCCAGCGTGTTGGTCTCGATCACACCTTCGCGCTGCTCGCGTGCGGCGCGCACCAGGTCCGGCACGGCTGGTTGGGCCACGTAGCGCGCCATGTCGTGCGTGCGGGCCACGATCCGGCCCTGGCTGTCCAGCACGGCGCCGATCCAGTCCCGCGGCAGGCGCTGGGCGCTCAGCACGCCGGCCACGCGGTCCGGGAAGATGCCGGCGTTCAGGCTGTAGACGATGTTGTCGCCGCGTTGCACCGGCACGCCCAGGGCCACGATGGGCTTGCCGGTGACGGGGCCGGTGAAGACATCGGTGAGCACGGCCGTGCCGTGGCTGAAGATGCGCATCGACTGGAGCGGGCCGCCTGCCGTGGGCAAGGGCGTGCCCCAGGAGCGCAGGGTGTTGACCTGCTGGCGCCCCTCCGGGTCGATCAGCACGACGTTGGTGATGTTTTGAAAGGGCAGTGCGCTGCGGGCCTGGGCGTGGAAGGCTGCCAGGTCGTCATTGGCCAGCGCGGTGGACGAGGCCAGCACGCGCAGGCCCGACTCGATGCTGGCCAGGTCCCGGTCGAGGCTGGCGGCGGTGGCGCGTGCGGTGGCGATCACGTCGCGGATGGCGCGTGCCTTGTGCTCGCGGTAGTCGGAGACGATGAAGTAGCTGGACAGCAGCAGGCCGGGCAGCAGGCAGGCCACCACGAGAACCGCCAGGCTGGTGCGGATGCGCCAGGAGGCGGGGGCGGCCAGGACAGTATCGCTTCGGGGGTGTCCGTCAGGCCGGTGACGGGCACTCCAGGAGGTGAACGCGGTCATCGAGACGATCCCATGCGTTGTCATCGGGCCAGGTGCCAAGCCGCCTGGCCGTGTGCGGTACTGCCCCGGACATCGGCTCACAAGCCACAGTCCGGCCGATCAGTAGACCACAAGGGCGCGGCGAGATAAAGCGCGATATGGGCCGCTTTCAGGGCGCGGGATGTGACATGTGGACGCCCTGGCCACCTGCCGTGGTACACCTGGGGGATGCCTGCCTTGCCCCAAGACCCTCGTGCCCTGTTGCGCGCCCTGTACGACACGGCCGTGGCGCAGGCCCAGCCCGCGCTGGCGCTGCCGCCGCACCTGCCACCGCCACCGACGGGCCGCACCGTGGTGATCGGCGCGGGCAAGGCCAGCGCGGCCATGGCGCGTGCGCTGCAGGCCTGCTGGCCGGGCGATGCCCCATTGGGCGGTGTGGTCATCACGCGGCGTGGGCATGTGCCGCCGCTGCCAGACGGCGCGGCGCCGGATCGCATCACCTTGCTGCAAGCCGCCCACCCGGTGCCCGACGAGGCCGGGTTGCAGGCCACGCAGCGCCTGGTGGCGGCCTTGCAGGGCCTGAGCCCTGATGACCTGGTGATCGCGCTGATGTCCGGTGGCGGATCCGCCCTGCTGAGCGCCCCGCTGCCCGGCTGGAGCCTGGCGGGCGAGCAGGACTTGAACCGGCAACTGCTGCGCTGCGGCGCGTCCATCACCGAGATGAACACGGTGCGCCGCCACCTGTCGGCGCTGAAGGGCGGGCGCCTGGCCGCCTTGTGCCGGCCTGCACGCCTGCTGACGCTGGCGATCTCCGACGTGCCGGGCGACGCCCTGCACGACATCGCCAGCGGGCCGACCGTGCCCGATCCGAGCACGTGTGCGGACGCGCTGGCCGTTGTCCAGCGCTACCGGCTGGACCTGCCGGCGGCGCTGTGGCAGGGATTGCGCGATGGCCGTCTGGAAACGCCCAAGCCGGATGAGGCCGCATTTGCGCCGGACGAAGCGCGCCTGATCGCCACCCCGCTGGCCATGCTGCAGGCCGCGGCCGACCATGCGAGAAGCCTGGGCCTGGCCGCGCACGTGCTGAGCGACCGCATCGAGGGCGAGGCGCGTGATGCGGGTACCGTGCACGCGGGGCTGGCGCTGCATGCGGTGCGCCAGCGCGGCAGCGGGGCCTCGCCCTTCGAGCCGCCGTGCGTGCTGCTGTCGGGGGGCGAGGCGACGGTGACCTTGCGGGCGGACGATGCGCAGGCTGTCCTGGGCGACCTGCAACCCAGCGGCGGGCGTTGCTCGGAGTTCCTGCTGGGCGCGGCGCTCGCGTTGCGTGGCGAAGCGGGCGTGTGGATGTTGGCCGCGGACACCGATGGCATCGACGGGGCCAGCGAGGCGGCGGGGGCGCTGATCGGACCCGATACGCTGGAAAGGGCCCGCGCCCTGGGCATGGATCCGCATGAGGCCCTGCGGGCCCATGCATCAGGGCGCTTCTTCGCGCGTCTGGGCGATGCGGTGGTGCCGGGGCCGACCTTCACCAACGTCAATGATTTCAGGGCGGTGCTGCTGCTCTGAGGCGCGGCCGGCGTGTCAGCTGGCCGCGTCCTTCACGCATCGCCGCGTTTGGCGGCCTGGGCCTGCCGCCAGGTGTCAAGGTACAAGCCTTCGACCTTCGCACGTGCCCAAGGCGTCCTGCGCAGGAACTTGAGGCTGGACGAGACGCTGGGATCGTGTGTGAAGCAGCGTATGGGGATCAGGCGGCCGAGTTCGGTCCAGCCATAGTAGTCCGACAGATCTTCGACCATGTGGGCCAGGGTCACGCCATGCAGCGGGTCTTTGTTCATCGTCAACGCCATCCAGTGGCGCGTCCCTGGGCCAGGGGTTCGCCGCCGCCGGGTGCATTGTCGGTCAATGCACATAGGGGTGGCACGCAGGCTAGTGTCGCGGTTGAGCCGCGGCGCTATGGTGAAGCCGGGGTCCTGCCGGTTGGCGCGGGGGGCTGTGCCTGGCGCGGCGGCGGCGGCGGTGGGTAAGGCGGGCGTCCTTGGGGTGGGCCGTAGCCGGGTGGCAGTTCGCGTGGTTTGAACGATGCCTTCACGGCATCCAGCGGGTCGGGGCCTTCGTTCGATGCGGCGGCCGTGCTTCCCCATCGGAACATGGGCACGCCTTCGATGGCCGCGAACATCCCCGCCATGCCCACCACCAGTCCAAGGAAGAACCAGAGTGCGGGCACCTTCTTGCCCGTAGGCTTAGGCCTTTGTGGAGGCTCTGGGGCGAGTGGGGCAGCCGCTGCCGCCGGCTTGGGTTTTGGCGCAGGCATCGGTGGCGGACGGGGCGAGGGCGCCGGGACATTGATCTCGAGGGCTGCCAGCAAGGCGGACCGCTCGGGCGGCTTCTTGGCCCACTGGCGCCACTGCCGCACACGCTCCGCAGGCGCATGCATCCTAAGCCAGCTACCGAACTGCACGAGCAGGATTTCCAGATCCGCGCGGTGGATCTCGGCCTTCGCGGCATCGTCGTACAGCGGGGTAGCGCGCAGCAGGCGGACGACCTCCCTCAACCGTTGCTGAAGCGCGGCCGGCTGGCTGTCGAACACAGCCTGATCGGCGATGGATTGCTCGATCTCCGCCCCGGCCGGGCCCCACCGCAGCAGGCGGCTCGGATCCTTGCGCCATTCGAACAGCTCGATGGCCGCTGCCATGAGGATGTCGTGTCCCGGCTTCCAGCCCTTGGCCAGCGCGTTGGCGATGAGGCCTTCGAAGGTGTGCCGGGCATCCAGGCTCTGCAGATGCGGGTCTTCAAGGCTTGAGACCAGGGCTTGGTGCATCGAGGCCTTGTTGCCGTGCGTGCCGAGCCGGTCCATGAACTGCAGGAACACCGCCAGCACCTCCGAAGGAGGCGCGGGCCGTGACGGGGCTTGCGCCTGGGGGCGCTGGACACGGGGTGCGGGCGCGGGTGCGGGTGCGGGCTCCGGCGCGGGTGCCGCTGACGGTGGCGGCGACATTGGTGTCGTTGGCGGTGGAACTGGCGATGAGACGCCGCCCTGGCGATGCCAGTGCAGCGCGGCCTCGTACGCCTCGCGCAGGGCCTGGAACGCCGCCGCATCCGTGGCCTGGTCGATCTGCTTGAGCAAGCGGGCGTAGGCGCGCTTGATGTCGCGCTCGTCGGCATCGCCCTGCAGGCCCAGGTGGGCCAGGAACGGCGGGGTCATAGGTGCGGTGGCTCGTCGAAGGTGGTGCCGTCCTTCTCGATCCGATCGAGCATGGCCTCGAATCGCGGGCGCTGTGCGTCGATGACGCTGCTGTCCTGCGAGGCAATGATCTGCTCAAACACCATGATCTGGTGGCCCAGCCATTCACGGATGTCGCCGCGCAGTTGCGTGTACAGGCGCTCAGCCCGGGCCATCAACGTGCGGTTGTCAAGCTGGTCGCGCGGGTGGGTCTTCAGCTCCTCCAGGGCCTTGAGCCGACGCGCGATCTCGGCCTCGTCGAGCAGACCGGGGTTGCCTTCGATGAGTAGCGCATGGGTGGCACCCGTGCGCATCACGGTGGCTTCCACCTGGAGCAGGCCGTTGACGTCGTAGGTAAAGCGGATGTCGACGCCGTTGTGGTCTGGGTCGCCCTGGGGGACAGGCACATTGAGCTCGCCCAGGTGGATGTTGTCCCTGACCATCCGCGCTTCGCCTTGGAAGACCTGGATACCCAGGCTGATCTGGGCTTCGTGCATGGGGTAGTAGCGCTTCACGCGGCTGACCGGTACAGGCGTGTTGCGCTCGATGATGGGGTCGAAGTGTCCGTTGGACTGGGTGTTGGGCGACAGGTGCCGGGACACGGCCACGCCCAGAGAGAAGGGCGCGACGTCGGTCATCACGACCTCGCTGAGCGCCGCATCGCGGACCTTGAGGCCAGCCTGCACGGCCGCGCCCATGGCGACGACCTCGTCCGGGTTGAAGTCGATGGTGGGAAAGCGCCCGAACAGCGTGGTGACCAGCTTGCGCACCAGCGGCATGCGCGTGGCGCCACCAGCCAGCACCACGCGATCGAGTTCGGCTGCGCGCAGGTTGGCGTCGCGCAGGGCGCGCTCGACGGGCTGCCGCAGGCGGGCCAGCAGCGGGGCGCAGACATTGGCCAGCGTGGCCTCATCCAGGTCCAGCGCGTGTTCAGTGTCTTCGTGCCACAGGCGGATGCTGGCCTCGCTGGCCTGACTCAGGGTGCGCTTGGCTGCTTCGGCCTGAGCCGACAGGCGCTGCATGAACAGGGTGTCTTTGCGCAGCCAGGCCGGCAGGCCCAGTCGCTCGAAGAACAGGTCGATCAGGGCGTTGCTGAAGTCCTCGCCCCCCAGGAAGTTGTCGCCGGCCGAGGCGCGCACCTCCATCACGCCTTCGAACAATTCCAGCACGGACACGTCGAAGGTGCCGCCACCCAGGTCGAACACCAGGAAGCGACTTTCGCTGCCGAGTTGGTGGATACCGTAGGCCAGCGCGGCAGCCGTGGGTTCGTTGAGCAGCCGCTCGACCTTCAAGCCCGCCATCTGTCCCGCCACGCGCGTGGCGCGGCGCTGGGCCTCCGAGAAGTAGGCGGGCACGGTGATGATGGCTTCGGTGACAGGCTGGCCCAGGGCGGCCTCCGCATCGGCCTTGAGCGACTTGAGCACCAAGGCCGAGAGCTCCTCGGCGCGGAACTCGCGGGTGCCCAGACGCAGGGCCTTGTCGCTGCCCATGTAGCGCTTGAAGACGGCGGCGCTGCGCTCGGGGTGGGTCTGCAGGCGCTCGCGGGCAACGCGGCCGACCAGCACGGAGCCGTCTTCATCCAGGCTGACACATGAGGGGGTGAGCACCTCGCCCAGGCTGTTGGGAATCAAACGCGACTGGCCGTCCTGCCAGACGGCGATCAGGCTGTTGGTGGTGCCCAGGTCGATACCGACGATCATTTTTTTTGCATCCCTGCGAAGCCGACTACATCAAGGCTTGACAGGTGCATGACGGTCACGATGGCCGCGCCTTGTCGAAGGCGTGGCACATGTGGTGTCCCCCTGGCCAAGTCATCACCTCGCGGGACGGCTTGAATCCGCGGGTGTTCTTGTGTCTTGGCAGGATGCTAGCGGATGGGCACCGCCTTCGGTGCCCCATGTTCGAGGGTGGATGAAAAAAAGAGGCACGGCCTCCTTTCGGAAGTCCGTGCCTCTCGCGCGCACCTCGCAGTGCGCCGGCCCTCAGTGGGCCGTGGCCTTGGCCACCAGGTTCGCCGGCAGCTCACCCAGGTGGTCCAGGTGCATCGCGTACTGCGCTCGCCCGTGCGACAGCGCCCGCAGTTGCCCGATGTAGCCGAACATCTCGCCCAGCGGCACGTGCGCCTGGACCACGGCGGCATGGCCGCGCGTGTCCTGCGAACGCACCAGGCCGCGCCGGCGCATCAGGTCGCCGATGATGTCGCCCAGGTGGTCGGGCGGTGTCACCACCTCCACGTCCATCACGGGCTCCAGCACCACCGGGCCGGCCTGGCTGGCCGCCTCGCGGAAAGCCGCCGCCGCCGCCAGCTCGAAGGCCAGCGCCGACGAGTCCTTCTCGTGGAAGGCACCGTCCACCAGCGTGGCCACGAAGTCCACCACCGGGAAGCCCGCCGCCGCGCCGACCTGGGCCGCGCGGCGCACCCCCGCCTCCACGGCCGGGATGAACTCGCGCGGCACCGCGCCGCCGACCACCTCGCTGGCGAAGCGCACGCCCTCGCCGCGTTCGAGCGGCTTCAGGCGCAGCACTACCTGCGCGAACTGGCCCGGGCCGCCGCTCTGCTTCTTGTGCAGGTGCGTGACCTCGGCCGTGCGCGTGATCGTCTCGCGGTAGGCCACCTGGGGGCGGCCCACGTTCACCTCCACGCCATGGCGCGCGCGCAGCTTCTCCAGCGACACCTCCAACTGCAGCTCGCCCATGCCGGACAGCAGCGTCTGGCCGGTTTCCGGGTCTTGCCGCAGGTGCAGGCTCGGGTCCTCGCGCACCAAAGCCTGCAGCGCCTTGGACAGCGCCTGCTGGTCGGCCTGGGTGCGCGGCTCCACGGCCACGTCGATCACCGGCTCGGGCACATTGATGCTCTCCAGCACCACCGGATGGGCCGGATCGCTCAGCGTGTGCCCGGTCAGCGTGGACTTGAGGCCCACGATGCCCGCGATGTCGCCGGCCACCAGCTCCGTGCGTTCCAGTCGCTTGTCGGCATGCACCTCGTAGAGGCGGCCGATGCGCTCCTTCTGCCCGGTGCTGGTGTTGAGCAGCACGTCACCCACGCGCACGCGGCCCTGGTAGACCCGCACGAAGACCATCGCGCCGTGCTCGTCGTGCACCAGCTTGAAGGCCAGCGCGGCGAACGGACCGGCCGCGCCCTGGCCTTCGCCATGCGACGAATCTGCAGCGATGTCCTCCGGCGCCGGCAGGTAGGCGTTGACCGCGTCCAGCAAAGGCTCCACGCCCTTGTTTTTGAACGCGGAGCCCGCCAGCACGGGCACGACCGCGCCCGCCAGCGTGCCGCGGCGCAGGGCCGATTGCAGCAGCGCTTGCGGCACGTCGCCATCGCGCACGTAGGCTTCCAGCGCGGCTTCGTCCTGGTCGGCCACGGCATCGAGCAGGCGCGCGCGAGCGGCCTCCACCTGAGGCAGGAGCTCGGGCGGCACGGGGCCGGTTTCCATCGGCGCGCCAGCGCGGTCGCTCGGCCAATACAGGGCTTGCATCGCGACCAGGTCGACCACGCCGTGGAAGCCCGCTTCCTCGCCGATCGGCAGGTGCAGCACGGCCGTGCGCACGCCCAGGCGCTCTTCGATCATGCGCACCACGCGGGCGAAATCGGCGCCCGTGCGGTCCAGCTTGTTGATGAAGGCGATGCGCGGCACACGGTACTGGTCGGCCAGACGCCAGTTGGTCTCGGTCTGCGGCTCCACGCCGGCCACGCCATCGAACACGACGACGGCGCCATCAAGCACGCGCAGCGAACGGTTGACCTCGATGTTGAAGTCGATGTGGCCGGGGGTGTCGATCACATTGATCTGCACGCCCTTCCAGAACACCGTGGTGGCGGCGCTGTTGATGGTGATGCCACGTTGACGCTCCTGCGGATCGAAATCCATCGTGGCGGCGCCGTCATGGACTTCGCCCATGCGGTGGCTTTCGCCCGTGTAGAACAGGATGCGTTCGGTGGTCGTGGTCTTGCCCGCGTCGACGTGGGCAATGATGCCGATGTTGCGCAGCGCGCGGGGGCCCGTGTTGGCGCTGGCCGTGGGGGCGGGGGTGTTGTGACGGTTGCTCATACGGATCTTTCAAAAAATGAGCCGAGGGTGGCGATGGTGTTGGCCAGCCCCGGCGGAAAGATCCGCGTGCGAGGGGCTAGCCGTTCGCTTGCCGTGAAGCGACGCGAAGGCCAAAGCGCGGGCGCAAGCAGGCCCGGGCCTTGGCCGCGTGAATCGTGGCGATCAGCTTGTCGTAGGTGCGCATGGTGGTCGGTCCTGTGACGGGTGGTTGAAAAACAAAAGCCCCGGTGGCGGGGGGCCAACCGGGGCGGGGTTCCCGGAAGGCCGCAGCCTTCCGGACGTGCGACGTCGAAAGGCTATCGCTGCAAGGCGGTCGTCGTGCGCTCACCCACGGGCAGGCGGGCTTCGGTTTGACGAAGCGCGCGCTGGCCGGCCGTGAACGCGGGGTGGAAGATCATGGTGAACGCCTCGGAGAGGTGAATGCGGTGATGGAGAAAGCCTGACGACGGAACGGGAGACAACAGCCGTTTTCGCTGCGATGTGAATTGTGCGCCTGTGCCGGATCGTCTGCAATGACCGTACTGGCGATGCATGTATGGCGCGAAGCCGCCAACGCGCGTCAGCGTCAAGCCAAAGGCAACTCGCCGGGCCGCACGGTCATCGCCTGGTGCAGGGTCATCAAGCGAGCGGTGTCTTCGTCCTGCGCCGTGGGGCCCAGCGTGAGCATGGGGCGGCACACGGCGTAACCAGCCGAGTGGTGGCTGTAGGCGGCCAGCCAGTGCGTGTAGGTTTGCGAGGCCTCGCCCAGTTCGCGCGGGTAGCGGTTGGGCGGGCGCGTGGTGCCGCAGCGCCAGGGTTTGGGCGACAGGCGGGCGCGGTAGCAGTGCTGGCTCTGGCACAGGCGCTGGTAGAGCGGGTCGGTGCCCAGCGCGATCATCAGCTGGCGGGCGGTGTGCGCGTCCGGGTGGTGGGCCTGGTTGGTCAGGAAGACGCGCAGGCCGGCGTGCGTCTCGAATACGGTCAGGCCCAGCTCGGGGTGGTGGGCATGAAAAGCCTGGATCTCGGCCAGGCGCCGGGTCTTGGGTGTGCTGCCGCTGGCGAAGCGGGCCTTGAGACGGTCGACCAGACCGGCGGGGTGCGCATCGACATCGGCGATCAGCAGGCGAGGCGTGTTGAGCACCAGCGCGCCGTAGCCGTTGCGGGTGATGGCGCCGATCACGGTGCCGCCCGAACCGGTGATCTCTTCGACCAGCTCTTCGCGGATCTCGCCGGTGTCGTAGCCGTAGGTGTCGAATGGATCCGGTTGTTCCTGCACCAGGCGGGCCCAGTGGCGCAGCTTGGCACGGGCGCGCTGATGCGCGGCTTCAGGGCTGTCGGCCGATCCGCCCCAGCAGGTGGCGCGGTGCATCACGCCCTCGCGGTTGAGCGCGTTGCCTTCGGCCTTTTCCCAGTACTTGGCGATCTTCATGACCATGCGGTGTCGATGGAGGGCGCAGTATCGCGCCCGCGCGGCACAATCGGGGGCATGTCCCTGTCGTTGCCGTCGTCTCCCGCTCCCGTGGCCAGCCCGTGCGTGCGCCGTTGCACGCTCGACCAGGATGATGTGTGCGTGGGCTGCGGCCGCACGCTGGACGATATCCGCCAGTGGGGCGAGATGACCGAAGCGCAGCGTGCCGAATGCGTGGCACGGGCCGAGGTGCGCCGCCGCGAGCGTGACTGGCGCTGAGCACCCTTCAGGCGGTGCTTCTCAGGGCTGAGCGCCCTTGGCGCGCTGCAGGGTCAGCACGAAGCGCACGCCATCGGGTGCGTTGTGCGCGGTGATGGTGCCGCCCATCTTGGCCATGTAGGTGCGTGCCACGAACAGGCCCTGGCCACGCTGGCCGGGTGAGCCTTCGTCCGCCCGGTCGGACACGCCGTATTCGAAGATGCGTTCGGCCAGTTCAGGGGCGATGGGCGGGCCCTGGTTGTGGATGCGCACCTCGGCCTGCGTGGCCGTGGCGGTCAGCGTGAGGCGGATCGGCGTGCCGTCAAGGCGGTAGCGCTCGGCGTTGGTCAGCACGTGGGTGATGACGTCTTCCAGCGGATACTCGTCGGCCTGCACGATCAGGGGGACGCTGTCGTCATCGGCGAACACCACCTGGCCGATGCCGGCGTGCTGCGCGTTGTCGGCCACGTGGCGCAGGAAGGCGCGCAGATCCAGCGTGCCGGCTGTCAGCGTGGCCGATTCGATGGCCTCGCTGGGCGAGGCGCTGCCGTAGAGCAGGCGCACGGCCTGCTGCATGCGGCGCACGTAGCGCAGGCTGGCGTCGGTGTCGTCGGCGTGCAGCGCGCTGAGCGACTGCAGCGGGGCCATGATCTCGTGGCCCACGGCGTGCCAGCGGTCTTTCTCCTGCTCGGCGCGCAGCTGCTCGCGGCGCACGTCCTCGTTCACGCGGTGCATCAGGTCGGTCAGCACGCCGGCCAAGAGGCCCAGCTCGTCGCTGCCGCGCAGGTCCTTCAGGTCGAGCTGGATCAGGCCTTCGCCCGCGTGCACGGATTTCTTGACCGAGGCGGCGCGTCGCGTGAGCAGGGTGATGCGGCGGATGATGCGCACCTCGATCGCCAGCCAGGTCAGCATGATGGCGGCCAGCATGGCGCCCACGAACCACGAGATGCGGGTGGCCACCAGGCCCAGGCTGCGGTTGACGCCGCGCACGTCGCCAGTGAGCAGCAGTTCGTGGTCGCCCAGCGGCGTGGCGATGATCTGGCGGATCTGCAGCGGCTGGTCGTAGCCCTCGACCGGCAGGCGGCGCACGATGCGGTCGACCAGGCGCGAGGGGTGGGCCTCGTCGTCGTCGGCCTTGGTGAGCGTGATCAGCTCGCGCGGCTGGCCCGGGCCGAGGCGGCGGATGCGCAGCTGCTCGCCGACCAGCAGTTGGTCGCGCAGGTCGGCCAGGGCGAAAGGTGGGGTGGCGTCGGGGCTGGCGCTGTCGAACAGGGGCGGATGGTCACCCGGTTGGAGCACCTGCACGTGCACCCGCACCTGGGCCAGGTCCTTGGGCGGCCAGACGGGGCGCGGGTTGCGGTAGAGCTCGTCGCGGAACAGCTCGACCGGCAGGCGCACCGAGAAGAAGGACCGGCGGGGGCAGTTCGCGGTCTCGTCCAGGCAGCGGCCGTCCTGCCAGAGCCAGCCGCGGAAATCACGGTCGGGGCGGTTGGCCAGCGTGCCTTGTTCGTCTTCCGGGAAGCCGGTCAGGCGGCCACGCACGTCCTTGCCACCCGGGCGCGTGCCCTGCGGCACGGCGGCGGTTTCCAGCGGCGCCACCCAGCGGTACACGCGGCCGCGCAGGCCCACCTGCACGCGCACCCGGTGCGCCAGCGCCAGGTCGCGCTCGCCCACGGGGTGCTCGACCAGGTCGCCGCTGGTGAAGCTGCCCACCGCGTATAAAAAGCCACCGGCCGCCGGGTTGTTGCCCACGGCCACGCACAGCGAGGCCTGCGGGCCGTAGCGCACCAGGCAGCCGGCCATCTCCACCGCCTGCTGGGCCTTGGCCTTGTCGTCGAAATCGATGGCCGAGAACGGCAGCACCAGCGGTCGCAGCGGTGCGGCACCGGGCGCGGGCGCATCGGGGTTGAGCAGGGCCAGCTGCCCCGTGGGGTGCTGCAGCCGCGCGGTGATCTGCTCGGCGTTCTTGTGGAAGACCTCGCGGTAGTTGCGCCAGCTCAGCTGCTTTTCTTCCTGCAGCACACTCAGCGCCAGGGCCAGCGTGGCCAGGGCCAGCAGCGCGAAGGCGCCGCGGAAGAACACCCGCAGGCGAAAGGGCACGCGGAAGGCCACGCGCCGAAAGGGCATGCGCGTGCCCAGCCAGGCACTCACGCGGCGCGCCCCGCGGATCCCAGCGGCCCGTCCACCCAGCGAAAGCCCCGCATCGGGATGTTCTCGATGCCGTCGAAGCCCGGGTCGATCTCCTTGAAGGCCTCGCGGATGGTGCTGATGTGCTTGCGCACGTTGTCGCGGTTGCGCCCGCTCTTGACCACCTGGAACAGCTCGTCGTAGCCGACCACCTGGCCGCGCCGGTTGTAGAGCGCGTCGAGGATGCGCTGGGCCGTGAGCGGCAGGTTGATGCGCTGGCCGCGCCAGGTGGGCGCGCCCTGGCGCAGCGGGTCGAGCGAGAGTTCGCGCTCGGGGGGCGTGGCGTGTGCGGGTTGGGCGGCCTGTGCGATGGCGGGGG
>DXIO01000076.1 GCA_019112875.1 Candidatus Aquabacterium excrementipullorum | reverse complement strand
GCGGGCACCGTGATCACGGCGCCGAACAGGTCGTCGTTGAAGGTGTCCTCGGCGCGCTGGCGCAGGCTGGCCAGGATCTCGGCCGACACTTCCACAGGCGACTTGCTGCCGGCCACGGTGCGCACGGCCACCATGCCGGGCTGGTCGTCGAAGTCGTAGGGCAGCTTGCCGGCGTCGGGCAGGTCGGCCAGGCGGCGGCCCATGAAGCGCTTGACCGACACCACGGTGTTGACCGGATCTTCGGCCTGGGCCGACAGGGCCTCGAAGCCGATCTGGCGGCGGGTGTTGCCGCGCTCATCGAGCAGGTAGCGCACGGCCGAGGGCAGGATCACCCTGCCCTGCTCATCGGGCAGGCATTCGGCGCTGCCGTGGCGCACGGCGGCCACCAGCGAGTGGGTGGTGCCCAGGTCGATGCCCACCGCGATGCGCCGCTGGTGCGGGTCGGGGGTCTGTCCGGGTTCGGAGATCTGCAGCAGGGCCATGGGGTGGTGGCGTCTTTAATCAGAAGGGGATCAGGCTTGGTCTTCGTAGCGTTCGAGCCGGCTGTCGATCTCGTCGCTCAGGCGGTCGATGAACATCAGCGCGCGCACTTCCTGCGAAGCCTGCGCGGCATTGCCATCGACGTCCAGCAGACGTGTCACGCGTTCAAGGCGCTCGCGGCGCTCGGCGCTGACTTCATCCAGCAGGGCCTGGGCCTCGGCGGCATTGCCGACCTCGTCGAGCGCCTCGCGCCAGGTCATCTGCTGCATCAGGAAATCGCCCGGCATCGCGGTGTTGCTCTCGGCGTTCACCGGTACACCGGCCAGCTGGCACAGGTAGGCGGCGCGCTTGAGCGGGTCCTTCAAACGCTGGTGGGCTTCGTTCACGCGCACGGCCCACTGCATGGCCACGCGCTGCGCGGCCGCGCCCTCGGCCGCGAAACGGTCGGGGTGCACGTGGGCCTGCAAGGCCTTCCAGGCCGCGTCCAGCTTGGCGCGGTCCAGCGCGAAAGCCTTGGGCAGACCCAGCAGGGTGAAGTCGTCGGCGTCGAGGTTCATGTCGGCTCAAGAAATGCGAAACCCCACCAGGGGCGGGGCTTCGTGCGGTACCGGCATCCAGGACACCGGTCGGGACGCGTTCAGGTCACGCGTTCAGATGCGGAAGGATTCCCCGCAACCGCAACGATCACGCTCGTTGGGGTTGTTGAAGCGGAAGCCCTCGTTCAGCCCTTCGCGCACGAAGTCGAGCTCGGTGCCATCGATGTAGGGCAGGCTCTTCGGATCGACCAGCACCTTCACGCCCTGGTCTTCGAAGACCACGTCTTCCGGCGCGATCTCGTCGGCGAACTCGATCTTGTAGGCCAGGCCCGAGCAGCCGGTGGTCTTGACGCCCAGGCGCACACCCACGCCCTTGCCACGGCGGGCCAGGAAACGGGTGACGTGGCGCGCAGCCGAATCCGTCAGCGTGACAGGGCGGCCCTGGTGCCCTTCGGGCAATTCAGGCAGCGGCACGGTGCCGGGCCCGCTGGTGCAGGACCCGCCAACTTGCCCACCGGCGTGCGATTGGTCAGGCGACATTCTTGGCCTTGTAGTCGTTCACGGCGGCCTTGATCGCATCTTCCGCCAGGATGGAGCAGTGGATCTTGACCGGCGGCAGGGCCAGTTCTTCGGCGATCTGCGTGTTCTTGATGCTCAGAGCCTCATCGAGCGTCTTGCCGCGCACCCATTCGGTGACCAGCGAGCTGGACGCGATGGCCGAACCGCAGCCGTAGGTCTTGAAGCGCGCGTCTTCGATCACGCCGGTGCTGGGGTTGACCTTGATCTGCAGTTTCATCACGTCGCCGCAGGCGGGCGCGCCCACCATGCCGGTGCCCACGGACTCGTCACCCTTTTCGAAGGAGCCGACGTTGCGGGGGTTTTCGTAGTGGTCGATGACCTTGTCGCTGTATGCCATGATGAAACTCCAAGAACGAGGTAAGCGTAGCGCGTTGACGCGATGTCAGTGCGCGGCCCACTGAATAGTGCTGAGGTCGATGCCGTCTTTGTACATGTCCCACAGGGGCGAAAGCTCGCGCAGCTTGGCGACGCGCTCCTTCAGCGTGGTGATCACGTAGTCGACTTCTTCCTCGGTGGTGAAACGGCCGATCGTCATGCGCAGCGAGCTGTGCGCCAGCTCGTCGCTGCGGCCCAGGGCGCGCAGCACGTAGCTGGGCTCCAGGCTGGCGGAGGTACAGGCCGAGCCCGAGGATACGGCGATGCCCTTGATGCCCATGATCAGCGACTCGCCTTCAACGAAGTTGAAGGAGATGTTCAGGTTGTGCGGCACGCGCTGCGTCAGGTCGCCGTTGACGAAGATCTGCTCGATGTCCTGCAGGCCCTTGTACAGGCGCTGCTGCAACGCCTGGATGCGGGGCAGCTCTTCGGCCATTTCTTCCTTGGCGATGCGGAAGGCCTCGCCCATGCCGACGATCTGGTGCGTGGGCAGCGTGCCCGAGCGCATGCCGCGCTCATGGCCGCCACCGTGCATTTGCGCCTCAAGACGCACGCGGGGCTTGCGGCGCACATACAGCGCGCCGATGCCCTTGGGGCCGTAGGTCTTGTGCGAGGCCAGGCTCAGCAGGTCGACCGGCAGCGTGGCCATGTCGATCGCGACCTTGCCCGTGGCCTGGGCCGCGTCGACGTGGAAGATCACGCCCTTTTCGCGGCACAGATTGCCCAGGGCGGTGATGTCCTGCACCACGCCGATCTCGTTGTTCACGAACATGACCGAGGCCAGGATGGTGTCCGGGCGGATGGCGGCCTTGAAGGCGTCCAGATCGAGCAGCCCATCTTCCTTGACGTCGAGGTAGGTGACCTCGAAGCCCTGGCGCTCCAGCTCGCGCATGGTGTCCAGCACGGCCTTGTGCTCGGTCTTGACCGTGATCAGGTGCTTGCCGCGGGTCTTGTAGAACTGCGCCGCGCCCTTGATGGCCAAGTTGTTCGATTCAGTGGCACCCGACGTCCAGACGATCTCGCGCGGATCGGCGTTGATCAACTCGGCCACCTGGGCGCGCGCCTTTTCAACGGCCTCTTCGGCTTCCCATCCGTAGGCGTGTGTGCGGGAGGCGGGGTTGCCGAAGTGCTCACGCAGCCAGGGGATCATGGCGTCGACGACGCGAGGGTCCACCGGGGTGGTGGCGCCGTAATCCATGTAGATGGGGAAATGCGGGGTCATGTCCATGATGCGGGGACTGCTCGAAACTTCTGGCTCGGCCCCCTCTCACCAAGCTGATGAGAGGAAAAGGCAGCGGCGATTCACAAAACCTTCAATTATCGGGGCTAAGCGCTCACCGTGGGGATACAACCCCTTACTTGGTGAGGACGGAACCCAGGGCGAACACCGAGTTGGGGGCCGTCACCTTGATGGGCTTGACCACCGGCTGGGTGGAAATGGCGCGCTTGATCGGCTGGGCCTCGATGGAGATGCCCTTGGCGAGCTGGTCTTCCACCAACTTGCGCAGGCTGATCGAATCGAGGTACTCGATCATCTTGTTGTTGAGGCTGGCCCACAGATCGTGGGTCATGCAACGGCCGCCGTCATCACCCATGCAGTTTTCTTTGCCGCCACAACCGGTGGCATCGATGGGCTCGTCGACCGCGACGATGATGTCGGCCACGGTGATGTCTTCGGCCTTGCGGCCCAGGGAATAGCCGCCGCCCGGGCCACGGGTGCTCTCAACGAGCTCATGGCGACGCAGCTTGCCGAACAGCTGCTCCAGGTAGGACAGCGAAATCTGCTGCCGTTGGCTGATGGCAGCCAGGGCGACCGGACCGGTGTGCTCGCGCAGGGCGAGGTCGATCATGGCGGTAACCGCGAAGCGGCCTTTGGTGGTCAGACGCATGGTGATCTCCTTGTCTGGTCTGAGAGAAGCCCCGTACAGCTTAAGGGTTTACCTGAATGTGACCGATCCGGGATCGCCGGATCGGCAAGGACTCTCTAATCCCGACTGAATGACTCAATTATAGGGAAACCCAACTTTTTGGTCAACTTTAGGCGCGGGAGTTCCCTTAGGTGTTCCCCAGGTATTTGATAGCGCTCAACTATCGTTCAGGAAAGTGTGATTGCGTCAGGCGCGGACCTGGGCCAGGCGCTCGCGCAGGTGGTCCACCAAGCCTTCACAGGCCGATTCGACGAGATCGAGCACATGGCCGAAGCCGTCGGCACCGCCGTAGTACGGATCCGGAACGGAACGCTTGCCGGCGTGTGTTGAATGCCCAGGCAGGAAATCCAGCAAACGCACCAGGCGGCTGCCCAGGAACGGCTCCGGGCAGTTGTGCCGAAGCATGGCCAGGTTGTCGGCATCCATGGCCACGAGCAGGTCGAAATCCCTGAAATCCATGGTGTTGACCTGGCGGGCCCGCAACGTGGACAGGTCGTAGCCGCGCAGGGCGGCGTGCTCCTGGCTGCGCGGGTCCGGCGGGCTGCCGACGTGGTAGCCGTGGGTGCCGGCGGAATCGACCTCGACCAGAGCAGCCATGCCGGCCCGCTGCAATTGGTGGCGCAGCACCGCCTCGGCCGTCGGTGATCGACAAATGTTGCCCATGCACACCATCAAGACGCGAAAAGGCTTGCGGGAAGTCCGGGAGTTGGTGCGCGGGTCCATCGTTTAGATTCTCCGGCATCCAAGGATAACGCCACCCATGCCACGGATATTCACCCGCGCCCGGCGCGTCTTCTCTGCCGGCCTGCGCCTCACACTGCTGGCGCCGATGATGAGCGGCACGGCCGCGCAGGCCGGTGCGCCCACGCTGTGCCAGGCTGACGAGCCCATCTGGTTTTCCTGCGCGGTCGGCCCCACCAGGATCGTGAGCCTGTGCGGTACCCATGACGCGCTGCAATACCGTTTCGGCACCCCGCAACGCGTGGAGCTGCGATACCCCGCCTCGGCGAACACGAGCCCCAGGGCTTTTCGCTGGGCGCACCATTCACGTTTCCAGGCAGACCGCACGGAAGTGAGTTTCCACAACCAGGGCGTCGATTACACGTTGTTCGATTACACGGAAGCCGGGCGACGCGAGGCTGGCGTGGACGTCGCCCCGGGACGGCGCCTGCCCTGTACCCAAACCCCGCAAGGCCGGTTGGATCAGTTGAAGGGCAAGCTGCCCTGCGACGAAGACAGCGCCTTGAACCTGGGACATTGCCCGAACACGGCGGAGTGAGTTGCCCGCCCGGGCCCCGTCAAGCTCAACGCGATTTCCCAGCCGGAGCGATGTGGTCGCCACCGGCCGCGCCAAAAGCCTGCTCCTTGAGCAGTGACAGCTGGTCGCGCAGGCGGGCGGCCTTTTCGAACTCCAGATTGCGCGCGGCTTCGAGCATGTCCTTCTCGAGCTGCTTGATTCGCTTGCCCAGGTCCTTCTCACTGAGCGCGCCAGCATCGGCGATCGAGGCGGCCAGTTGCTCGGCGTTGCGCAGGTCGTCCTTGGCGGCGTTGGACATCACGCCGTCGATCAGCTCCTTGACCTTCTTGTTGATGGTGCGCGGCGTGATGCCGTGGGCTTCGTTGTGCGCCATCTGCTTGGCGCGGCGGCGCTCGGTCTCGGCCATGGCCTTGCGCATCGACTCGGTGATCTTGTCGGCGTAGAGGATGGCGTGGCCGTTCTGGTTGCGCGCCGCGCGGCCGATGGTCTGGATCAGGCTGCGCTCGGCGCGCAGGAAGCCTTCCTTGTCGGCATCGAGGATGGCCACCAGCGACACCTCGGGGATGTCCAGGCCCTCGCGCAGCAGGTTGATGCCCACCAGCACGTCGAAGGTGCCCAGGCGCAGATCGCGCAGGATCTCGACGCGCTCGACCGTGTCGATGTCGGAGTGCAGGTAGCGCACCTTCACGCCGTTGTCGGTGAGGTAATCGGTGAGCTGCTCGGCCATGCGCTTGGTCAGCGTGGTGATCAGCACGCGCTCGTTCTTCTCGACGCGGATGCGGATCTCCTGCAGAACATCATCCACCTGATGGGTGGCGGGGCGCACCTCCACAATCGGGTCGATCAGGCCGGTGGGGCGCACCACCTGTTCGACCACCTGGCCGGCATGCTGCTGCTCGTAAGCCGCGGGCGTGGCCGAGACGAACACCACCTGGCGCATCTTGCGCTCGAACTCCTCGAACTTGAGGGGGCGGTTGTCCAGCGCCGAAGGCAGGCGAAAGCCGTATTCCACCAGCGTGGTCTTGCGTGAACGGTCGCCGTTGTACATGGCGCCGAGCTGGCCGATCATCACGTGGCTCTCGTCCAGGAACATCAGCGAATCGGGCGGCATGTAGTCCACCAGTGTGGGCGGCGGGTCACCCGGCTTGGCGCCCGACAGGTGGCGCGTGTAGTTCTCGATGCCCTTGCAGTGGCCGATCTCCTGCAGCATCTCAAGGTCGAAGCGGGTGCGCTGCTCCACGCGCTGCGCTTCGACCAGCTTGCCGTCGCCCACCAGTTGCTTGACACGCTCGTTGAGCTCGGCCTTGATGCCGTCGATGGCGCGCAGCACCTGCTCGCGCGGCGTCACGTAGTGGCTGGAGGGGTAGACCACGAAGCGCGGGATCTTCTGCTGGATGCGGCCGGTGAGCGGGTCGAGCAGCGACAGGGATTCGACCTCGTCGTCGAACAGCTCCACGCGCAGCGCCAGCTCGGAGTGCTCTGCCGGGAAGATGTCGATGGTGTCACCACGCACGCGGAAGGTGCCGCGGCTGAAATCCGCATCGTTGCGCTTGTACTGCATGCGGATCAGCTGCGCGATGGCATCACGCTGACTGATCTTGTCGCCGTTGCGCACGATGAAGCGCATCTGCGTGTAGTCCTCCGGCTTGCCAATGCCGTAGATGGCCGACACGGTGGCCACGATGACCACGTCGCGGCGTTCGAGCAGGCTCTTGGTGGCGGAGAGGCGCATCTGCTCGATGGCCTCGTTGATGGCGCTGTCCTTCTCGATGAAGAGGTCGCGCTGGGGCACGTAGGCCTCGGGCTGGTAGTAGTCGTAGTAGCTGACGAAGTACTCGACGGCGTTGTTCGGGAAGAACTCGCGGAACTCCGCGTACAGCTGGGCCGCCAGCGTCTTGTTGGGCGCGAAGACGATGGCCGGGCGCCCCATGCGGGCGATCACGTTGGCCATGGTGTAGGTCTTGCCCGAGCCGGTCACGCCCAGCAGGGTCTGGTAGCTCAGGCCGTCCTGGATGCCCTCGACCAGCCCTTCGATGGCCGTGGGCTGGTCGCCCGCCGGGGGGTAGGGCTGGAACAGCTCGAAGGGCGAGTCCGGGTAATGGACGAACTGGCCCTGGGGCGCTTCCGTGCCAGGCGCGCGGGCGGCGTCGGCGATCACTTCGGTCGAGGCAGGCATGGAGGGCAAGCTGGGGGCAAACGGTGGAAGGTCAAGGGGCCACAGCCGCCTTGTGGCGGCGGCCAAACCTCCAATGTAAGCCGTTCGGCGTTTGGTGTCGCAGCGAGGCCGCGTCATCACCTCGTGTCATGGGTTTTAGGTCAACTTGCGGGCCATCTCGCCCTTCGTCACGGCGCTGTCATACCGGCTGCCTATCGTCCCGCCCAGACCCGCCTCGTAGGCCATTCGGCTCACGGCAATGGTGGGCATCGCAAGACCCGTTTCAACACGAATCGCCGTACCGCAGTCCCCATGACCCAAGCTTCCAACCCTTCCCGTCGTCAAGCCCTGAAGTTCCTGGCCGGTGTGCCCATGCTGCCCGTCGCGGGCCTGGGCTCCGCCTCCCTGCTGACCGCCTGCGGTGGTGGTGGCAGCGATGCCGACGCTACCTTCGTGTCGGCCACCTTCAGCTCGACGCCTGCGCCCACCAGCACGGCCGACCGCGCCACCACCTACACGACCTCCACGCTGAGCGTGAAACTGAGCGACGGCACCACGCAGACCTTCAACCTGGCCTACCAGCCCTTCTTCCTGACGGGCACCACCGTGCCCAAGCTGGGTGGCGGCACCATCCTGGCCGGCAGCTACTACGACATCAACAAGAACCCCATCATCGACAATACCGTGTCGGCCAGCCCGCGCCAGTTCTTCAGTGACTCGCCCGACGGCACCTCGCTGCTGACCGTGCCCAACGCCAAGGTGGATGGCGTGACCGGCAACCACGTGTTCGCCGTGGTGCAGTTCGAATACACCACCTGGGCCCAGGATGGCACCACCAGCATGTACGGCAAGCTGCCCTCCCCCATCGCCGTGCTGACGCTGAACCAGGATCCCGCCACCGGCAAGCTCAGCCTGGTCAAGTACCACAACGTGGACACCTCCAGCGCGCACGGCCTGTGGATCACCTGCGGCGCCAGCCTGTCGCCCTGGGGCACCCACCTGTCCAGCGAAGAGTACGAGCCCGATGCCTTCTCGCTGCCCAGCTACTACACGGACTTCGTGACCAACCTGGGTGACAGCTCGGTCTCGCCCTACCACTACGGCCACCTGCCCGAAGTGACGGTGAAGACCGACGGCTCCGCCAGCATCCAGAAGCACTACTGCATGGGCCGCATCTCGCACGAACTGGTGCAGGTGATGCCTGACAACCGCACCGTGATCATGGGTGACGACGCCACCAACGGCGGCCTGTTCCTGTTCATCGCCGACACCGCCAAGGACCTGTCGGCCGGCACGCTCTACGTGGCGCAACTGCAGAACGACTTCAACACCGCCACCCTGGCCGGCACCGCCAGCGTGAACCTGAAGTGGATCAAGCTGGGCCATGCCACCAGCGACTATGTGGAAGCCCTGGCCGACACGCTGGATCCGGCACAGATCATGGACGTGAAGTTCGCCGACCCGAGCGACAGCAGCTACACCAAGATCTTCAACAACGGTGTCGCCAACTGGGTGAAGCTCGTTTCCGGCATGGAAAAGGCCGCGGCCTTCCTGGAGACGCACCGCTACGCCTACCTCAAGGGCGGCAGCATGGGCCTGACCAAGCTGGAAGGCACCACCGTCAACATCAAGGACAAGATCGCCTACTCGGCCCTGCAGAACATGCAGGACTCGATGGTGACCAACAACGCCAACGGCTGGAACGCGGCCAGCCGCATCGGCCTCGACTCAGCCCTCAAGGCCGGCGGCATCCTGGCCCACACCCTCAGCAGCGGCCAGACCGATACCGACGGCACCAGCATCAACAGCGAATGGGTGCCCTCCAGCTTCAAGGTACTGCTGACCGGCAAGGACATCAGCGCCGACGCGCTGGGCAACACGGCCAACCCAGACAAGATCGCGAACCCGGACAACCTGAAATTCTCGGAAAAACTGCGCACCCTGTTCATCGGCGAGGACAGCGGCCAGCACACCAACAACTTCCTCTGGGCTTACAACGTCGACGAGACGGATCCTGAGAAGGCATTGAAGCGCATCCTGTCCATCCCGGCGGGCGGCGAATCCACCGGTCTGCACGCGGTGGACGAGATCAACGGCTGGACCTACATCATGAGCAACTTCCAGCACGCAGGCGACAGCAGCTACGTGCGTGGCATCACCGCGCTCAATGATGCGATCAAGACGAACTACAACAACAAGTTCGCCGCCGCCGTGGGCTACCTCACGGCTGCCTCGACCAGCATCAAGCTGAACGAGCTCTGATCCAGGGAGGATCTCCGTGAGGCCGCAAGGCCTTAGCGTTGCACCCGCCACCCCGGCGGGTGTATTTTTTGGGGTTCCGGCCTGCATTGCATGGCCGGGCACCCGGTTGGCCGATAAAATAAAGGGTTTGCCCGATTTGGACACCGCGCACGCCACGAGCGCCTGCGGCCCAGCCCGGGGACACCTTTTTTTAGCCGACCGCCACCCCTACCGACCGGAGATAGCCGCACCATGGCCTCGTTGTTTGCACAAGTTGAAATGGCCCCCCGTGACCCCATCCTGGGTCTGAACGAACAGTTCAACGCCGACACCAACCCCAACAAGGTCAACCTCGGCGTGGGTGTCTACACCGACGAACAAGGCAAGCTGCCGCTGCTCAAGTGCGTGGCCGCCGCCGAGAAGCAACTGCTGGAGGCTCCCAAGGCCCGCGGCTACCTGCCCATCGACGGCATCGCCGCCTATGACAAGGCCGTGCAGGGCCTGGTGTTCGGTGCCGACCACGCTGCCGTCAAGGGCGGCCGCATCGCCACGGCCCAGGCCATCGGCGGCACCGGCGGCCTGAAGCTGGGCGCCGATTTCCTCAAGCGCCTGAACCCGGACGCCCAGGTGCTGATCTCCGACCCCAGCTGGGAAAACCACCGCGCCCTGTTCGAATCGGCCGGCTTCGCCGTGGGCACCTACCCCTACTACGACGCCGCCGCCAAGGGCATCAACGTGGACGGCATGCTGTCCACCCTCAAGGCCGCCCCGGCCGGCACCATCGTGCTGCTGCACGCATGCTGCCACAACCCCACCGGCTACGACCTGACCGAAGCCCAGTGGGATGAAGTGATCGCCATCACCAAGGAACGCGGCCTGGTGCCCTTCCTGGACATGGCCTACCAGGGCTTCGGCAACGGCATCGCCGAAGACGGCGCCGTGGTCATCAAGTTCCTGGACGCCGGCCTGAGCTTCTTCGTGTCCACCAGCTTCTCCAAGAGCTTTTCGCTGTACGGCGAGCGCGTGGGCGCCCTGAGCATCGTCAGCGAAACGGCCGAGGAATCGGCCCGCGTGCTGAGCCAGCTCAAGCGTGTGATCCGCACCAACTACTCCAACCCGCCCACGCACGGCGCCCAGGTGGTGGCCACGGTGCTGACCACGCCCGCCCTGCGCCAGCTGTGGGAGGACGAGCTGGCCCAGATGCGTGACCGCATCAAGCTGATGCGCACCGCCCTGGTCGACAACCTCAAGGCCGCCGGCATCACGCAGGACCTGGGCTTCATCACCCGCCAGAAGGGCATGTTCAGCTACTCCGGACTGAACGCCGCCCAGATGCAGCGCCTGCGTTCGGAATTCGGCATCTACGGTGTCGATTCGGGCCGCATCTGCGTGGCCGCGCTGAACGACGGCAACATCAAGGCCGTGTCGGAAGCCATCGCCAAGGTGTCGCAGTAAATTAATCGAAGCTGAACAGATTCAGCATCCCAAAGCCCGCGTCGCCTGCCTGGCGGAACGCGGGCTTTTTTTCGTCTGTTGAATTTGAAAAGACGTACAGGCACCGTGCTAATGCCCTTCTCGAATGCCCGCCTGAAATGCAAAGATCACCAAAAGGATTTATGCTGCACCGCAACAAGCCTGTGAAGTGCAGCAGCTCGATACGGGTCATTCCAAAAGGTCGATTCACATGCTCTACCAAATCTACGAAACCAACCGCGCCTGGCTGAGCCCCTTCTCAGAGTTCGCGAGTGCGGCGTCCAAGCTCTACAGCAACCCGCTGTCGATGTTCGCGCACATCCCCCAGGCCCAGCGCGTGGCCGCCGGCTTCGAGCTGGTGCACCGCCTGACCAAGGAATACGAGAAGCCGGAGTTCGACATCAAGTCCGTCAATGTGAACGGCACCGAGGTCGTGATCCAGGAACAGGTGGTCGAGGCCAAGCCCTTCTGCCGCCTGCTGCGCTTCAAGCGCTTCACCGACGAGAGCAAGCTGCTGGACACGATGCGTGACCAGCCCTCCGTGCTGGTCGTGGCGCCGCTGTCGGGCCACCACTCCACGCTGCTGCGCGACACCGTGCGCACCCTGCTGCAGGACCACAAGGTCTACATCACCGACTGGGTGGACGCCCGCATGGTGTCGATGGAGGAAGGTCCCTTCCACCTCGATGACTACATCAATTACGTGCAGGACTTCATCCGCCTGCTGGGCCCCGACGTGCACGTGATCTCCGTGTGCCAGCCCACGGTGCCCGTGCTGGCGGCCATTTCGCTGATGGCCAGCCGCGGCGAGACCACGCCCTTGACCATGACCATGATGGGCGGCCCCATCGACGCGCGCCGCTCGCCCACGGCCGTGAACAACCTGGCCATGAACAAGAGCTTCGAGTGGTTCGAGAACAATGTGATCTACCGCGTGCCGCCCAACTACCCCGGCGCCACGCGTCCCGTGTACCCGGGCTTCCTGCAGCACACGGGCTTCGTGGCCATGAACCCGGACCGCCACCGCGAGTCGCATTACGACTACTTCCTCGACCTGATCCGCGGCGACGACGACAACGCCGAGGCCCACCGCAAGTTCTACGACGAGTACAACGCCGTGCTGGACATGCCAGCCGAGTACTACCTGGACACCATCAAGACCGTGTTCCAGGATTTCTCGCTGGTCAATGGCACATGGGAAGTGCGCAACCCCGAAGGCAAGGCCGAGTTGGTGCGCCCGCAGGACATCAAGGGCACCGCCCTGCTGACGGTCGAAGGCGAGCTGGACGACATCTCCGGCGCCGGGCAGACCAAGGCCGCGCACGAACTGTGCACGGGCATCCCCGACGCCCGCCAGAAGCACTACGACGTGATCGGCGCTGGCCACTACGGCATCTTCTCGGGCCGCCGCTGGCGCGAGATGGCCTACCCGGTGATCCGCGATTTCATCCTGGCCAACAACCAGCGCACCAGCAGCAAGCCGGCCAAGACCAAAGCCGCAGCCTGAGCGCTTGGGGCGGGCCGCTCGCCCACCAAGCACAAGCAAGCAAGGCCCGCCCCACCAGGCGGGCCTTCGTGCTTTGCGCTGCCCGATGCCGCACTTGCCTTAGACTCCCGCTCCACCATGCCGGACGCCCGCCAGATCAACGACCTTCTGCCCCAGACGCAGTGCACCAGCTGCGGCTATGCCGACTGCGCGCATTACGCCGAGGCCATTGCCGAAGGCAGCGCGGAGATCAACCAGTGCGCGCCCGGCGGCGCGGAGGGTATCGCGCGTCTGGCGCGGGCCACCGGTCGCCCCGTGATCCCGCTGAACCCGGCGTACGGCGTGGAAGGTCCGCGCTACCTGGCCGTGATCGACGAGAACTGGTGCATCGGCTGCACCCTGTGCATCAAGGCCTGCCCGGTCGATTGCATCGTCGGTTCACCCAAGCACATGCACACGGTGATCGAATCACAGTGCACCGGCTGTGAGTTGTGCATCCCGGCCTGCCCGGTGGACTGCATCAGTCTGGCGCCAGTGCATCAAGAAGCGCCCCGTCCCACCGGTTGGGCCGCGTGGCCGCAGGATGAAGCGGATGCCGCGCGCGCACGCTATGCCCAACGCCAGGCCCGCGTGCAGCGCGCCCAGGCCGAGAACGACGAGCGTCTGGCCGCCAAGGCCCAGCACAAGCTGGAACACCTGGCCGAGCTGACCAAGATCAGCGATGAGGACGAACTGGCGCGCAAGCGCAGCGTGGTCGAAGCCGCCCTGGCCCGTGCAAGGGCCCGGCGCGCCACGCCGGGGGCTTCTGGCGGGGACAACAGCGGCCATCATTGACTCTGGTGGGGCCTTCTTTGCAAGGCCATCCGGACACCGTCACACGGCATCGGTCCGTACGGACTACCCCTGGTGATCCACCGTCAATCGGCATGACACACACGGTCTCCACACTGCCCGGATCCATTGATCCGAGCACAGACCGAGGTGTGACATGCATGACAACAAAACCGGCTCCCTGAACCTTCGCCAAGCTGCGCGCCTGCGCCCGCTGTGCGCGGCCATGCTGCTGGGCCTGGGTGGACTGGCATCGGCCGGCGCCTCCGCTGCCGTGGTGCTCAGCCAGGTCTATACGGCCGGCGGCAACTCGGGCGCCACGCTCAAGAACGACTTCATCGAGCTGTTCAACGCCGGCACCACCAATGTCAACCTGAGCGGCTGGACGGTGCACTACGCCTCGGCCACCGGCACCAGCTGGACCAACAAGACCACGCTGGGCGACCTGACGCTGCTGCCCGGTCAGTACCTGCTGATCCAGGAAGGCAATGGCAGCGGCAGCGGTACGCAGGACCTGCCCACGCCCGACGCCACTGGCAGCATCCAAATGGGCGCGGCCAGCGGCAAGGTCGCGCTGACCAATGCCAACGTGACGCTCACCGGCGCCGCCCCCACCCACACGGCACTGGTCGACATCCTCAGCTATGGCGACAGCACGCCAACCGAAGGCACGCCCACCGGCACGCTGAGCACCGCCAAGGCCGCCCTGCGCCTGGCCGGCGGCTGCACCGACACCAGCAACAACAGCGCCGACTTCACCCTGGTGGCCCCGGCCCCGCGCACCATGAGCACGGCCCCCGCGCCTTGCAACGGCTCGCCCGCGCCTTCTCCGGCTCCCACGCCGTCGCCGGCCCCGTCGCCCTCGCCTGACAGCGTCTCCATCCACACCATCCAGGGCAGCGGCCCCACCAGCCCGCTGGTCGGCCAGACCGTCACCACGCGCGGCGTTGTCACCAAGCTGCTGAACAACGGCTTCTTCATGCAGGAGCCCAACCCCGACAGCGATCCGACCACCTCCGAAGGCATCCTGGTGTTCACCAGCACCGCCCCCACCGTGAGCCTAGGCCAGCTGGTGCAGCTGACCGGCGTGGTCGATGAGTACAACGTCGGCGCGGCCGGCAATGCGCAGACGGCGGCGCACACCGTCACCGAACTCAAGACCATCTCCAACCTGAGCGTGCTGGCCAGCGGCCAGAGCATCGCGCCCACGGTCGTCACCTTCCCGGAAGCCACGGACGACGACCTGGAGCACGTGGAAGGCATGCTGGTCACCATCGCCACGGAGCTGACCGCCAGCCAGAACTACTTCCTGGGCCGCTACGGCCAGATCACGCTGTCGGCCAACGGCCGCCTGCCCAAGGCCACCAACCTGTACCGCCCCGGCAGCGCCGATGCGCAAATGGTGGACCAGGACAACGCGCGCCGCCGCATCATCCTGGACGACGGCAGCAGCCTGCAAAACCCCAATCCCACGCCCTACTTCGCGGCCGACAACACGCAGCGCGCGGGCGACACCATCCCCTCGGTCACCGGCGTGATCGATTACGGCCTGGCCACGGCCAGCAACACAGGCTTGGCCGACTACCGCATCCACCCGACCGAGCCAGTGGTGTTCACCCGCGTGAACCAGCGCACCACGGCGCCTGACGATGTGGGCGGCAACGTGAAGGTGGCCAGCTTCAACGTGCTGAACTACTTCAACGGCAACGGCCTGGGCAGCGGCTTCCCGACCTCGCGCGGCGCCACCACGCTGGAAGAGTTCAACCGCCAGCGCGCCAAGATCATCGCCGCCATCAAGGCCATCGACGCCGACGCGCTGGGCCTGATGGAGATCGAGAACGACGGCACCGGCGCGCAGAGCGCCGTGGTGGACCTGGTCAACGGCCTGAACGCCGCGATGGGCGCCGGCACCTACGCCGTGGTGCCGGACCCCGCCACCGGCACGGGGAGCGACGAGATCAAGGTCGCGATGATCTACAAGCCGGCCAAGCTGGCCCGCGTGGGCAGCTCGCTGAGCGATGCGTCCAGCATCCACAACCGCCCGCCGCTGGCCCAGGCCTTCGCCGCGGCCAATGGCGAGAAGTTCACGCTGGTGGTCAACCACTTCAAGTCCAAGAGCTGCAGCGATGCCAGCGGCACGGATGCCGACCAGGGCGATGGCCAGGGCTGCTACAACGACCGCCGCGTGAAGCAGGCCCAGGCGCTGCGTGGCTTCATCACCAACCTGCAGACGGCCCAAGCCGATACCGACGTGCTGGTGATCGGCGACCTGAACGCCTACGCCAAGGAAGACCCGGTTGATGAACTGACGAGCCGCGGCTTCGTGGACCTGAGCGAACGTTTCAACGGCCCTGGCGACTACTCCTACGTGTTCGACGGCGAAACCGGCTACCTGGACCACGCCCTGGCCACCGGCTCCCTGAGCGCCCAGGCCACCGGTGCGCACCACTGGCACATCAACGCCGACGAACCCACGGTGATCGACTACAACGTCGAGTTCAAGCAGCCCGCCTGCGCGGCCTGCGGCCCTGACTACTACACCGCCACACCCTACCGCTCGTCGGACCATGACCCCGTCGTGATCGGCCTGAACCTGCTCAAGCGCGTGGATGGCACTTCGGGCCGCGACACCATCACCGGCACCGATGGCGATGACGTGATCAACGGCGGCGAAGGGGCGGACACCATCACCACCGGCGCGGGCCGCGACGTGGTGCTCTACACCAGCATCCGCGATGGCCTGGACACCATCACCGACTTCACGCCAGGCAGCGACCGCCTGGACCTGAGCGCCCTGCTCGCCTCCATCGGCGTGCAGGCCAGCCAGGCCCTGTCGCAAGGCGTGGTCAAGCTGGTGAGCACCAGCGCCGGCGTGCAGGTGCAGATCGACACCGATGGCAACGCCGGCCCCGCCGCCGCGCGCCCGCTCGCGCTGCTACGCGGCGTGACCGCTGCCCAGCTGCAACCAGCCCGCGACCTGGGCCTGTGACGCACGGCCAGTGACGCCCACAACACGACAAGGATGTAGACCATGAACCGCAACGCTTTCACTTCCATCGCCGCCACGATCGGCGCCTTGACCCTGGCCTCCGCCGCCCAGGCTGCCCCCTTGAGCAATGGCGATTTCAGCGCCGGCCTGAACGGCTGGAACACCGCCGGTGACGCCGCCGTCACCCAAGGCAATCTGTTCGGCGAACTGGCCATCGGCAACACGCCACGCCTGGTGCTGGGCACCGGCAGCCTCTTCCAGGACGACGCCCCCTTGGGCGCGGGCCACTACAACCTGTCCGGCCACGACACCGTGTCCGCGGGCCTTGCCCTGGAGTCCTCGGTCGGCCTGGCGGCCGGCGCACTCGACGATGCCGACAACGGCAACTTCGTGCTCGAAGGCTCATCCGCTTCGCAGACCTTCACCGTGCAAGCCGGTGACACCCTGCACTTCGACTGGCAGCTCTTCACGCGTGAAGGCGCGGGCGGCCTCAACCTGGGCGATGCCGCCTGGCTGGTGCTGACCACGGCCTCTGGCACGCAACTGACCAAGCTGGGCGACACCGCCTCGCTGTCGCTCACGAACGCTGGGCAGGGCTGGAGCGCTTCATCGCTGAGCACGCAGTCGATCACCTTCGCGCAAGCCGGCAGCGTGACGCTGGCTTGGGCCGTGGGCGATGTGAACGACTACGGCGCCACCTCGCTGCTGTCCATCGGCAACGTGTCCGTCACGGCCGTGCCCGAGCCGCAAAGCATGGCCCTGCTGTTGGCAGGCCTGTCCGTTGCCGCGCTGGCCGTGCGTCGCCGCAACCGGGGCTGAACACCGGTTTGATCCGGCACAAGGACAGCATCCCTGCCCGCGCAAGCCCTTTGCCAAAGCGGCTATCCTGAGCAAGCGCACACCGCATTCCGTGTGCGCTTCTTCTTTCATCCGCTGCCACGTCCATGGCGTCCAATGGACAGGAGTCTTGCAATGCCCGGTTTGTTCGATCCCATCCGCATCGGCGATCTGTCGCTGCCCACCCGCGTCGTCATGGCGCCGCTCACGCGCAACCGCGCGGCCGCGCGCCAAGTGCCCAGCGACCTGGCCGTCACCTACTACGCGCAGCGCGCCAACCCGGCCACCGGTGCCTCGCTGATCATCACCGAGGCCAGCCAGATCAGCCAGCAGGGCCAGGGCTACCTGGACACCCCCGGCATCTACAGCGACGAGCAGATCGCCGCGTGGAAGAAGGTGACGGACGCGGTGCATGCCCAGGGCGGCAAGATCGTGATCCAGCTGTGGCACGTGGGCCGCATCTCGCACAACTCGCTGCAGCCCGTGGGCGAAGTGCCCGTGGCGCCATCGGCCATCCCTGCCAAGACCAAGACCTTCATCAGCACCGGTTTCGCGCCCGTGTCCGCGCCGCGCGCGCTGGGCATCGGCGAGATTCCCGGCATCGTGGCACAGTACCGCCAGGCCGCACGCAACGCGCTCAAGGCCGGCTTCGATGGCGTGGAAGTGCATGCGGCCAACGGCTACCTGATCGACCAGTTCCTGCGCAACGGCACCAACCACCGCACCGATGAATACGGAGGCTCCATCGAGAACCGCACGCGCTTCCTGCGCGAGGTGGTGGACGCCATCGTGGCCGAGGTCGGCGCGGGCCGCACGGGCATCCGGCTGTCGCCCGTCACGCCGGCCAACGACGCCAGCGACAGCAACCCGCAGCCCCTGTTCAACCACGTGGCCGACGAACTGGGCAAGCTGGGCCTGCTGTACGTGCACGTGATCGAAGGCGCCACGGGCGGCACGCGCCACATCCCTTTCGACTACGACGAGTTGCGCAAGCGTGCCAAGGCCCCCTGGGTCGTCAACAACGGCTACGACCTGAACCTGGCCCAGCAGCACCTGGCACGCGGCGAGGCCGACCTCGTCGCCTTCGGCCGCCCCTTCATCAGCAACCCCGACCTGGCCCTGCGCCTGCGCACCAGCTCGGCGCTCAACACCCTGGACAGCAAGACGCTGTACGGCGGTGGTGCGAAGGGCTACACCGACTACCCCGCGCTGGCATGAGGCAGGATGCCCCGTGTTGCACGCGCGGGGCACCAACCGAGGGATTGCCCGCATGCGAATCTGCCCCTGAATGGGAACTACATCGCATGTGCAGTGCACAAAACCAGGGTCATCACGGTGTCACGCTTGGCCCACAAAATGCATTCTCGTTGCATGGGACGGCGCTCACGCACCGTGCCATGACGTAGGAGACATGCCATGCGTGCATTGATGAATCTGGCGATCGAACCGGCCCTGCACCTCTTCGAGGTGTCGGCGATGGTGGTGATCGATCCCTCGCAACGCGCCGTCAAGCGCGTCTTGAAAGTGCTGGCGGACACGCCCATGGGCGCCGTGCGCATCGTGCGGGAGCGCTATCCGCGGTCCCGCGCCCACGAAGTGCTGTCGCGCAACGACCTGCCCGGGGGATTTGCGCTGGCCTGATCCAAATGGCCTGACTTGAAGATTGCCATCGCGACCTGATTTATCGTTGCGGCTGCGGCCCTCGCCGCCTTGCCGACGATGAAAGGATCGTGATGCGTCGTTCCCTGACCCTTGCCACCACCGCGCGCCGCCTGGGCGCCGCGTTCGCAGTGGCTTCGGCCCTGTCCCTCACCGGCTGCGGCTACAACGACTTCCAGCGCCTGGACGAGCAGTCCAAGGCCGCCTGGTCCGAGGTGCTCAACCAGTACCAGCGCCGTGCGGACCTCATCCCCAACATCGTCTCCACCGTCAAGGGCGAGGCCAATTTCGAGCGCGACACGCTGACCAAGGTGGTCGAGGCCCGCGCCAAGGCGACCAGCATCCAGGCCACGCCCGAACTGGTCAACAACCCCGAGGCCTTCAACAAGTTCCAGCAGGCCCAGGGCGAACTCTCCGGCGCGCTGTCGCGTCTTCTGGTGGTCAGCGAGAACTACCCCAACCTGAAGGCCAACCAGGGCTTCCAGGATCTGCGCATCCAGCTCGAAGGCACGGAGAACCGCATCACCGTGGCCCGCAACAACTACATCAAGACGGTGCAGGAGTACAACGTGCTGGCGCGCAGCTTTCCGAACAACCTGACGGCCAAGGTCTTCGGGTACGAGGCCAAGCCCAACTTCACCGTGCAGAACGAGGCGGAGATATCCAAGCCGCCTTCGGTGGATTTCAGCAAGTGAGCTTGTCGCTGTCACGCGCAGTGATACGCCGGGGCATCCCCGAGGCGCTGCCTAGGCTCGCGGCCTGGGTCCTGATCGCCCTGGCCGCGTTGCTGCTGCCTTTGCGCAGCCATGCCGACCCGGCGTGGACGGCTGGCGAGCCGCGCCCCGTACCGCCACTCAATGCGCGTGTCACCGACCAGACCGGCACGCTCAACGCCGCGCAAAAAGATGCGCTGGAGCGCAAGCTGGCGTCGGTGGAGCAAGCCCAGGGCTCGCAGATCGTGATCCTGATCGTGCCGGCCACCGCGCCGGAAGACATTGCCGCCTATGCGCACCGCGTGGCCAGCCAATGGAAGGTGGGTCGCCGCGATGTGGGCGACGGCGTGCTGCTGCTCGTGGCCAAGAACGAGCGCACCGTGCGCATCGAAGTGGCCAAGGCACTGGAAGGTGCCATCCCCGACCTGGCGGCCTACCGCATCATCGACCAGGCCATCCGCCCCGCCTTCAAGGCCGGGGATTACGCCGGCGGCCTGAACCTCGCCATCGACCAGCTTCAAGCGCGCATCAAGGGCGAAGGCCTGCCCGCGCCCAGCAGCACCACGCCACAGCGCAGCGCCAAGTCCAGCGGCATCCAGTGGGATGACCTGGCCATCTTCCTGTTCGTGGGCGTACCCATCGTGGGCGCGGTGCTCACCGCCGTGCTGGGGCGCAAGCTGGGCACCGTGGCCACGGGCCTGGCCGCCGGTGCTTTAGGCTGGTGGTGGACAACAAGCCTGATCATTGCCGGCATCGCCACGGTGGCGGCGGCCTTGCTGATCGCGGCCATTGGCACGGGTGCGCGGCGAGGCGGCGGCAACGCCGGCCGATGGGGCACTGGCGGCGTCGGCTGGGGCACAGGCTACGGCATGGGCGGTGGCTGGCGTGGCGGCTCGTCGGGCGGCGGCGGCTTCTCATCTGGCGGTGGCGGTGATTTCGGGGGCGGCGGCGCCTCCGGCAACTGGTGAGCATTCATCGAGCAACCACGCCATGGCCCACACCCCACCCAACCCTCTGCTGCGCTGGCCTCGCCACCTCTGGCTGGACGCGGACGACGCGCGCCGCATCATCACGCCCGCCGGGCTCACACGCCTGGAAAACAAGGTGCGCGAGAGCGAATCCCGGCACCGGGGCGAGTTGCGCCTGTGTGTTGAAGGCGGTCTGCCCTCTGGCGCGCTGTGGGCTGGCATCGACGCCCATGCCCGCGCCATCGACCTGTTCGGCCGCCTGCGTGTGTGGGACACCGAGCACAACAACGGCGTGCTGGTCTACCTGCTGCTGGCAGACCGCCGCATCGAGATCCTGGCCGACCGCGGCCTGACGGCGCAAACCACACCCGAGACCTGGCGGCGCATGGCCGACACCCTGGCCGAATCGCTGCGCGCCGGTCGCTTCGAAGAAGGTCTGGCGCATGCCGTCGACGAGGTTGGCGCGCTGATGCGCGAACGCTACCCGCTGCGGCCCGGCGAGCAACGCACCAACGAACTCCCCGACGCTGTGATCGTGCTCTGAGTCACCTGGCCCAACGCCTTGGCCCCCTCAAGAGGGCACGGGCCCGGCCCCTCCTGTGTCATCATCCTCGCGCCGATTCCATCGCGCGCGCACTGACAACACCACCCCACACAGGAGCCTCGCCATGCCTCGTCCCATTGACCGCCATCGCCCCGGCCTTGCCATCCTCACCCAACGCGTCAGCATGGCGCTGACCGGCCTGCTGGCCGCCACCCTGGCCCACGCCGCCGACACGCCACCGCCGATCAAGCCCGGCCTGTGGGAGATGAGCACCGATTCGCAGCAGTTGAACGGCAAGCCCCTGCCCGATGCAGGCCAGATGGCCGCCCAGCTCAAGAACCTGCCGCCCGAGATGCGACAGAAGATCGAGGAGCAGATGAAGGCGCAGGGCGTGCAGCTCAGCCCGAGCACGGCTGGCGGAGGCCTTGGCGTGCGCATGTGCCTGACACAGGAGATGCTGTCGCAGAACCGCTGGCAGCAGGCCGAGGGCGACTGCAAGAGTCAGGTGCTCAGCCGCAGCGGCAACACCTGGAAATGGGCCATGACCTGCACGAAGCCGCCGGCCCAGGGCGAAGGCACCACCGTGTTCACCGACGCCCAGAACTACACCGGCGAGGTGCGCATGACATCACAGCAAGGCGGCAAGCCTCAGGTGATGACCATGAAACACCGCGCCCGCTGGATCTCGGCCGATTGCGGTGGGCTCAAGCCGACTGCCCCTGCCCAGCGCTGACACTCCGGGGCCTGGTCGGCCCCGCATTCCACCTGCCGTCCCATGAGCACCCTGATGAAACCCGCGGAGATCGAGTCGTTCTTCGCGACCCTGCAAGCGGCCAACCCCCACCCCGAAACCGAGCTGGAATACACCACGCCCTTCGAGCTGCTGACCGCCGTGCTGCTGTCGGCGCAGGCAACGGATGTGGGCGTGAACAAGGCCACGCGCAAGCTGTTCCCGGTGGCCAATACCCCGCAGGCGATCCTCGATCTCGGCATCGAGGGTTTGAGCGAGTACATCAAGACCATCGGCCTGTACAAAAGCAAGGCCAAGCATCTGATGGAGACTTGCCGCATGCTGCTGGAGCAGCATGGCGGCGAAGTGCCCCGCACGCGCGAGGCGCTGGAGGCGCTGCCCGGCGTGGGCCGCAAGACGGCCAACGTGGTGCTGAACGTGGCCTTCGGCGAGCACACCATGGCGGTGGACACCCACATCTTCCGTGTGGGCAACCGCACCGGCCTGGCACCTGGCAAGACACCGCTCGCGGTTGAGTTGAAGCTGCTCAAGCGCGTGCCGCCGCACTACATGCAGCACGCCCACCACTGGCTGATCCTGCACGGGCGCTACATCTGCCAGGCACGCAAGCCGCGCTGCTGGGAATGCAGCGTCGCGCCCTGGTGCCACTTCAAGCCGAAAACGCCGCCGCCGGCCTGACCCGCCTGGGGGACAGCCACGACCTCAGGCCAGCGTGGCCTCGCGGCGACGGCGTGCGGCCAAGACACTGACCATGGCCACGCCTGCCAGCGACAGGGCCCAGGCTGCGGGCTCCGGCACCACGGCGGCCTGCGCAAACGCCTGCCCCAGCGCCTGGTGCACGCCGGCCGTCGGGTGCAGGCCATCCCACAAGTAGTATTTGGAAGGATCGGCGCACAGCGTGCCCTTGCCGAACATGTCGCCATCCCAGCAGCCCTGGGTCACGTTGAAGCCCTGGGCGATGTAGCTGTCTCGGATGCTCACCAACGTACCCAGGGTATCGAACACTTGGATGTTCGCGCCCTGCAGGCTCGATTGCAGTCCCGCCATGGTCTGCTTCAGTGCGGCGTTGAACGAGAGCGACAGCTGGTGCGCACCAGCCTGATCCGCACCACCTGCCTCGATGGCGTCGGACGTGGTGGCCAGATCCGGCAGGTTGGGGATGAAGAAGTCACGTGCGCCGGCCTGGTAGAGCAAGGTCACGTTCTGGGCCAGGTTGTCGATGGCGGTGGCGACCGTCGCGGCCGTGGGCGACGAGAGGAAGTCGTTGCCACCACCCCAGACCACGTACAGCGCGGAAGCGTCGGCCTTGTGGCCCGTGTCGGTCAGGTAGGTGTTGATCTGTCCCTGCAAACCCGTGCCATTGAGCAGGCCCAGGGCTTCGATGCGGTTGTTCAGGCCGGTGAGTGCACCACCGAAGGCATGGTCTTCCAGCGTCACGCCCAGCTGGCTGGCCATCACCTCCACGGCCACGGGGCCATTGCTGAAACGGCCGTCGTCGTACGGTGAAGCCGGCAGGTCGATGCCCCACTGTCCCACCAGGGCCGAGGCGTTGCCGTTGTCGGACAGGCTGTCACCGAACACGATCAGCTTGCTGGGGGTGGCCTGCGCCTGCAAGGCCAGCATGGCCAGGATGCCGGCCGCCAGGCGCGGCCAACGCAAGTTCGTGGAGTTGGAAGTGCTCAACATGATGTCCCCGTCAAGAATTTTGGATGACGGGAACTTATCACCGAGTGTCACGCGGTTGTGGCCCGCAACGCACACCACCCTCCGAAGAGGGAGGTCACGCCCGGTCAACCGCGCAGGCCTTCGCGGACCGTGGGATAACGCAAGCTTGTCCGCAGTTCCTGCTTCAGCCGGCGGTTGTCCAGCCGGCGAGATTCGCTCAGGAAAGACCACTGAAGCGGGCTCAAGGTGAGGCAGGCCAGCTCAGCGTCCAGGCGCGGTGGCCGGGGCAGCGACCAGAGGTCGGCCACCAGGTCGAAGTAGTCGCCCATCTTCAACTCCGTGTCGTCGCTGGCATGCACGATGCGTTGGGCCTTGCCCCGCCACAGGGCGGCCACGCAAGCGCGGGCCAAGTCGTCGGCGTGGATGTGGTTGGTATAGACATCATCCTGCGGGGCCAGCACGGGCGTGCCCTTGCGCACCCGCTCGCGCGGGTCGCCGCCGTCGCGGTCCAGGGCATAGATGCCCGGGATGCGCAGCACGCAGGCATGGGTGCCACCAATCGCGTGCCGACGGCCCCACCAGCGCACCAAAGCCTCGGCATGCACGCGCCTGCGCGCACGGTCGGAGGCTGGCGCCACGGCGCGGGTTTCGTCGAAACGGGCACCATCCGCGTTGCCGTAGACACCCGAGGTGCTGCCATAGACCAACGCACGCACCACGCCTCGCCGTGACAAGGCCGACAGCAGATGGGCTGTACGCGGGTCGGTGTGGCCACTGCCGGGCGGCGGCGCGAGGTGCAGCACACGAGAGGCCAGCCCCGCCAGTCGTGCCAGCGTGGCCGGCGCATCGAGGTTACCCCGCAGCGGCATCAGGCCCTGAGCACGCAGCGCATCCGCACGCTCCGCAGAGGTCGTCAGCGCCAGCACCCGGCAGCGCGGCAGCAGGGCCTTGGCCGCGCGCAGCCCCACATCGCCGCATCCCACGATGAGCACGCGGCTTTGGCGAAATCGACGGCATCGGGTGGGCGCGGGGTTGAACATGGCGGCTTGGGGGACAATCTCGGGATCGCCGATTCTGACTGCTCCCAAGGTCGTTTTCATGAGTTTTTCCGTCACCGTTCAACCAAGCGGCCGCCACTTCACCATGCAGCGCGACGAGACCGTGCTGGGCGCCGCCCTGCACGCCGGCGTGGGCCTGCCCTATGGCTGCAAGGATGGCGCCTGCGGTTCGTGCAAATGCAAGCTGGTCGAAGGCCGCGTGATCCACGGCGCCCACCAGGTCAAGGCGCTGTCACCCGCCGAAGAGGCTGCCGGCTACGTGCTGACCTGCTGCGCAACGCCGCAGACAGACCTGGTGCTCGAATCGCGTCAGGTGGTGGGCCTGGGCGATTTCCCGGTGATGAAGATGCCCACGCGGCTGAGCAGCATCACGCGCCCATCGTCGGACGTCGCGATCCTGCGCCTGCAGTTGCCGGCCACGGCCAACTTCGGCTGGCGCGCAGGGCAGTTCGTCGAGTTCATCCTGAAGGACGGCAGCCGGCGCAGCTACTCCATGGCCAACGCGCCGCACACGGCCAAGGACCCGGCCGTGAACGGCATCGAGCTGCACATCCGGCACATGCCCGGCGGCCTGTTCACCGACCACGTGTTCACGGCCATGAAGGAAAAGGAAATCCTGCGCATGGAAGGCCCGCTGGGCACCTTCTTCGTGCGGGAGGATTCCGATCGGCCCATCGTGCTGCTGGCCTCGGGCACGGGCTTCGCGCCGATCAAGGCCATCGTCGAGCACCTGCGCTTCAAGCACAACACGCGGCCGGTGGCGCTGTACTGGGGCTGCCGCTCGCGCGATGACCTGTACCTGCACGACTGGGCACAAGCGCAGGCGGCCGAGTTGCCCTGGCTGACCTATGTGCCCGTGTTGTCGCAGGCCAAGCCGGAAGATGCCTGGACGGGCCGCCAGGGCCTGGTGCACCTGGCCGTGCTGGAAGACCTGCCTGACCTGTCCGGCCACGAGGTGTACGCCTGCGGCGCGCCCATCATGGTCGAATCGGCCAAGCGCGATTTCGTGGCGCGCGCCGGCCTGCCAGAGGACGACTTCTACGCCGATGCCTTCACCAGCGAGGCCGACAAGCACGGGCAGAGCGTGCCCGCCAGCCAGCCGTGAGCATGGCGGCCATCGAGGCGATCGAGCAGGCAGGGCTCGCCTCGTGGCCGGCGCTGGAAGAGGAGCGCATCGACGGCTGGCTGCTGCGGGCATCGCAGGGCTACACGCGGCGGACCAATTCGGCCAATTCGGCCGGTGCGCGTGTCGAGCAGCTCGACGCGGATCTGCCGTGGATCGAACGGTTCTTCGCGCAGCGCAGATTGCCATCGACCTTCCGGCTGCTGTCCATGCCGGAGGACGAGGCCATCGATCGTGCACTGGCTCAGCGTGGCTACCAGCTGTGTGAGGATGCGTGTGCGGTGATGGTTCGCCCACTGGCAGGCGATGCCCCCTCTGCCTCCCGTGCACCCCATCAAGTGACTTTGCTGCCCGATGCCAAGGCCTGGCTGCAGGAGTTCATCCGCATCAAGGACGACCACGGGCCGCACCAGAAGATCCATCTGGCCATGCTGCGCGCCCTTCCTCAATCCGCGGCATTCGCCACGGTGCAAGCCAGTGATGCGCCACGAGCCTTCGGCTGCGGCCTCGGCGTGGTCGCCAACGACCGCCTGGGCCTGTTCGACATCGCCACGCACTACGCACACCGGCGGCAGGGCCTGGGCACGGCGCTTTGCGAAGGTTTGCTGGCATGGGGCCGTGAACAGCGAGCACACACCGCCTACCTGCAGGTCGTCGCGAACAACCATCAGGCCGTGGAACTCTACAGGCGCCTGGGCTTCGAAGAGCTCTATCGATACTGGTACCGCACCCGTGGCTGAGCCCTCCTCCATCGCCTTTGCACCTTCCGAAACCACCACCATCGGCGACGCCAGAACCTCTGCCACACCGCACACCCTGCTGGACGCCCTGCTGGACTTCTGGGCCTTCGGCCTGAAGGAAGCCCAGGCCTGCCTCTTCGCCGGCCTGTTCTTCCTGTCGGTGTTCCTGGTGCCCAAGGCCGGCTGGGCCGGCATCCCCCGCTACGACTTGCTGCTAGTGATCGCGCTAGGCATCCAGGCCGTGATGGTGTGGACGAAGCTGGAGACCTGGGACGAACTCAAGGCCATCAGCCTGTTCCATGTGGTCGGCTTCGCGCTGGAGGTGTTCAAGACCTCGTCGCAGATTCAGTCGTGGTCCTACCCGGATCCAGGCTACACCAAGGTGCTGGGCGTGCCGCTGTTCTCGGGCTTCATGTACGCGGCCGTGGGCAGCTACATCATCCAGGCCTGGCGCCTGTTCGACCTGCGCGTGCTGCACCACCCGCCCTACTGGATGGCCACCTTGCTGGCCTGCGCCATCTACGCCAATTTCTTCACCCACCACTTCATCGGTGATTACCGCTGGTACCTGGCGGCCTGCACGCTGGGCCTGTACGCCCGCGCCACGGTGGAGTTCACACCGCGCCAGCGCCCCTTGCGCATGCCGCTACTGCTGGCCTTCGTGCTGATCGGCTTCTTCATCTGGTTGGCCGAGAACCTCAGCACCTTCATGGGCATCTGGAAGTACCCCAACCAGATGGGTGCGTGGACCACGGTGCACGTGAGCAAGTGGAGCGCATGGTCGCTGCTGGTGATCATGACCTTCACCATCGTCACCCACCTCAAGCACGTGAAGGCACGTGTGCACGTGCCGGACTGAAGCGATCCGGCGCGTTCAGGCGCCCAGGTAGGCCGCCTGCACCTGAGGGTTGCCCAGCAACTCGCGGGCCGGGCCACTGAGCGTCATCTCGCCGGATTCCATCACATAGGCGCGGTCGGCCATCTCCAGCGCGCGGTGGGCGTTCTGCTCCACCAGCAGCACGGTCACGCCCTGCTTCGATACATCGGCCACCACGGAGAAGATCAGGTCGACCATGATGGGCGACAGGCCCATGGACGGCTCATCGAGCAGCAGCAGCTTGGGGCGCGCCAGCAGGGCGCGGCCCATGGCCAGCATCTGCTGTTCGCCGCCGGACAAGGTGCCGGCCAGTTGCTTGGCACGCTCCTTCAGGCGCGGGAAGCGCTGGTACATGGCGTCCACATCGGCCTCGATCTGCGCATCGCGGCGCAGGTACACGCCCATGCGCAGGTTCTCGTCGATGGACATGCGGGTGAAGATACCGCGGCCCTCGGGCACCATCACCAGGCCCTGTTCCACCAATGTCCACGCACCCTGCCCCGCGATGCTGCGGCCCAGGTAGCGCACCTCGCCGGCCTGTGGCTTGAGCAGCCCGCAGATGGCCTTGAGCGTGGTGGTCTTGCCCGCGCCGTTGGCGCCGATCAGGCTGACCAGCTCGCCCTCGTACAGCGCGATGGACAGGTTCTTCACGGCCTGGATGCCGCCATAGGCGACGCTCAGGCCATGGGTGGACAGCAGCGGCTTCTTGTCGGTCGTCGTCATGGCGCGTGGGTGGCGTGGGCGGCGGTGCCCAGGTAGGCCTCGATCACGGCCTGGTTGCATTGCACTTCGGCGGGCGTGCCTTCGGCGATCAGGCGCCCCTGGTCCAGCACGGTGACGCGGTCGCACAGGCCCATCACCAATTTCACGTCGTGCTCGATCAGCAGCACGGTTCGGCCCTGGTCGCGGATGCGCTCGATCAAGGCGCGCAGGGCCACCTTCTCGGTGGCGTTCATGCCGGCGGCGGGCTCGTCCAGCGCCAGCAGGCGCGGCTCGGTGGCGAGCGCCCGGGCGATCTCCAGGCGGCGCTGGTCGCCATAGCTCAGGGTGCGCGCGGTGCGGTGAGCCTGGTCGGCCAAGCCGACGAACTCAAGCAGCGCCGTGGCATCGGCCACGATGGCGGACTCTTCCCGCTTGAACGCGCGTGTGCGGAGCAGCGCTTGCCACCAGCCGACACTGGTGCGCACATGGCGGCCCACGCGCACGTTGTCCAGCACGCTCATGTCGGCGAACAGGCGGATGTTCTGGAAGGTGCGCGCGATGCCGGCCTGGGCCACCTTGTGCACGGCCGACGGCTTGTAGCGCAGGCCGCTCAGCTCGAAGCGGCCCTTGTCGGCCAACACCAGGCCCGTGATCACGTTGAAGAAGGTGGTCTTGCCGGCGCCGTTGGGGCCGATCAGGCCATGCACGCTGCCGGGCGCGATGCGCAGACCGACCTCGCTGAGCGCCTGCACGCCGCCGAAGCGCTTGCTGACGCCTTCGACATGCAGCATCGGCACGCCAGACTCAATGGCAACGCTCATCGGGCAACCTCCGCCCTACGGGCTGCGGTGAGAACTCCCTTCGGAGCAGCCGTGCGGGAATTCATGCCCTGCCCTCCGGTGACGGCCACAGCCCGCGCGGCCGTGTCAGCATGATGCCGATCATGGCCAGCGCCACCAGCAGCTGCCGCAGGATGGCGGCATCGAGCCGCCCATCCGTCATCGATTGCAAGGGGCCGGCCACGTGGCGCAGCACCTCGGGCAGCGCCGCCAGCAGGAAGGCGCCCAGGATCACGCCGGGCACATGACCCAGGCCGCCCAGCACCACCATGGCCACGACCATGATGGACTCGTTCAGGCTGAAGGACTCGGGCGAGACGAAACCCTGGAAGCTGGCGAACAGCACGCCCGCCACGCCGCCGAAGGTCGCGCCCAGCCCGAAGGCCAGCAGCTTGAGGTTGCGCGTGTTCAGGCCCATGGCCTTGGCGGCGATCTCGTCTTCGCGGATGGCGCGCCAGGCACGGCCCGTGCGCGAATCGTTCAGGCGCAGGCTGGCCACCACGGCCAGCACCACCAGCGCCAGGAACAGGTAGTAGTGCAAAGTGACCGGCGCCACGGTGAAGCCGCCGATGTGCCAGGGCTCGCCCAGGCTCACACCGAAGAAGGACAGCGGGTCGATGCTGTCGATGCCCTTGGGGCCGTTGGTCAGGTTGACCGGCGCGTTCAGGTTGTTGAGGAACACGCGGATGATCTCGCCGAAGCCCAGCGTGACGATGGCCAGGTAATCGCCCCGCAGCTTGAGCGTGGGCGCGCCCAGCAGCACGCCCGCCACCGCCGCCAGCCCCGCACCCAGCGGGATCACCAGCCAGATCGGCGTGTGCAGGCCCTGCGGGAACATGGCGGCCAGCGCCGGCAGGTTGTCCGTGAGATGCGGCGAGGCCAGCAGCGCGAACATGTAGGCCCCCACCGCGTAGAAGGCGATGTAGCCCAGGTCGAGCAGGCCGGCGAAGCCCACCACGATGTTCAGGCCCAGCGCCAGCAGGATGTACAGCAGCGCGATGTCGAGGATCCGCACCCAGGCCTGGCCGATGTCCTGCACGCCCAGCGGCAGGGCCATCAGCAAGGCGGCGCAGATCAGGAAGGTCCAGGTCTTCTGACGAGTCATGACGTTGCCCTCCTCAGGACCGGTCCGCCACGCGCTCGCCCAGCAGGCCCTGCGGCCTGAGCGTCAGCACGAGGATGAGCACCGTGAAGGCGAAGATGTCCTGGTAGTTGCTGCCCAGCACGCCGCCCGTCAGGTCGCCGATGTAGCCCGCGCCCAGGGCCTCGATCAGGCCCAGCAGCACGCCGCCCAGCATGGCGCCGCCCAGGTTGCCGATGCCGCCGAACACCGCCGCCGTGAAGGCCTTGAGCCCTGGCAGGAAGCCCATGGTGTGCTGCACCGAACCATAGTTGGCGGCCCACATCACGCCGGCCAAGGCGGCCAGCGCGGCACCGATCACGAAGGTGGCCGAGATCACCTTGTCGGGCTGCACGCCCATCAGCTGCGCCACCCGCGGGTTCTCGGCCGTGGCGCGCATGGCACGGCCCAGCGGCGTCAGGTGAATCAGCGCCAGCAGCCCGGCCATCGTGCCGGCCGCCACCACCAGGATCAGGATCTGCACGAGGTTGATCGTGGCGCCCATGATTTCATACGGCTCGTCGGGCAGCAGGATGGGGAAGGGCTTGTAGTCTGGCTTCCACAGGATCATCGCCAGCGTCTGCAGCAGCAGCGAGATGCCCATGGCCGTGATCAGCGGCGCCAGCCGGGGCGCATTGCGCAGCGGGCGGTAGGCCAGTTTCTCGATCACGTAGTTGAGCAGCATGCACGCCAGCATGGCCACCACCAGCGCCAGCAGCAGCAAGGCCCAGCCGGGGATGCCGGCATCACCGAGCCAGGTCACCACCGTCCAGGCCACCAAGGCCCCCACCATCAGCACCTCGCCATGCGCGAAGTTGATGAGGTTGATGATGCCGTACACCATGGTGTAGCCCAGCGCGACCAGCGCGTACATGCTGCCCAGCACCAGGCCATTGATGATTTGTTGAATGAAGATGTCCACAGGCGCGATGCGACTACGTCGTTGACTGATCTCTCATGCAAAAAGCCCGCCACGCAGGGGGTGCGAGGCGGGCTGATGCCCTGGGATCGGCATTATCCGGCCATTTCCGGACGGGGCCGACCCGAAGATGTGAGGATCAGAAAAGCTTAGGCAGTTTCAGCATGTCGACCACCATGCGGATCAGCTTGGGCTTGAAACCGGTGTAGGGCGGGAAGAACAGCTTGGCCACCATCACCGGGCCGGACTTGAGCACCGCCCGCTCGTGCGAGAAGGCCTTGAAGCCGTAGATGCCGTGCGCGCTGCCGATGCCGGAGTTGTTCACGCCGCCGAAGGGCAGGTTGCCGTGCGCGTAGTGCAGCACGCAGTGGTTGATGCCCACGCCGCCCGAGCTGGTCTGCGCCATGATGCGGCGCGTGCGGTCCTTGTTGTGGCTCCAGATGTACAGGGCCAGGGGCTTGGGCTGGGCGTTGATCTCGCGCACCACGGCGTCCAGATCGCGCCAGGCGATGATGGGCAGCACCGGGCCGAAGATCTCTTCGCTCATGATGGTCGCGTCCGCCGGGATGTTGTCCAGCAGCGTGGGCGCGATGAAGGCGGTGCCGATGTCGACCTCGCCGCCTTGCAGGATGCGGGCGCCGCGCGCGCGGGCATCATCGAGCAAGCCGGCGATGCGCTGGGTGTGGCGCTGATTGACCACGCGGGCGAAGTGCGGCGTGGCCTTCTGCTCGTCGGCCGTCTTGCCGTAGCGTTCGCCGATCACGCGCTGGCACTCGGCCACGAAGGCGTCCTTGACCGATTCATGCACGTAGACGTGGTCAGGCGCCACGCAGGTCTGGCCGCAGTTGGCCAGCTTGCCCCACATCAGCGTCTCGGCGGCGGACTTGAGATCGGCCGTCTCGTCGATGATCACGGGCGACTTGCCGCCCAACTCCAGCGTGACGCTGGTCAGGTGCTTGGCCGCGGCGGCCATCACCACCTTGCCCACGGCGGGCGAGCCGGTGAAGAAGATGTGGTCGAAGGGCAGCGCCAGCAGCACGTTCGACGTGGGCAGGCTGCCCTCGAACACGGCCACTTCGTCTTCGCGGAACAGGTCGCGAATGATCGCCACCATCAGCGCGCTGACGTGCGGCGTCATCTCCGAGGGCTTGAGGATCACCGTGTTGCCGGCGGCCAGGGCCGACACCAGCGGGCCGAAGCACAGGTTCAGCGGGAAGTTCCACGGGGCCACGATCAGGCAGCGGCCGCGCGGCTGCGCCTCGATCCAGGCCGAGGTGCCGCCGGTGGTCATCGTGGGCCACACGCGCTTGGGGCGCATCCACTTGCGCAGGTCACCGATGGCGTGGCGGATCTCGTCCATCACGGGCAGGAACTCGGTGCTTTCCACCTCGGAGGCGGGCTTGTGGTAGTCGGCGTAGAAGGCCTTGTAGAAGTCTTCGCGGCGGGCCAGCATGGCCTCGCGCAGCTTCTTCAGGCGCTCGATGCGCTCGGCCGCGGTCGAGCTGCGCCAGGCCAGCGAGGTGGCCAGCTGGGCGTCGAAGGCGCGCTGGATGGCGGCGGGATCGGCCTCGCCGCTGGAGGGGTCGACGACGTGCATCATGGGGCGGTTCATCCTCAGCTCTCCTTCGCGGGCTTCGTTGCCTTGGGTTTCGTGGCCTTCTTGGGCGTCTCGGGCTGTTCCAGCGCTCGCTGGCTTGCCTGCTCTTCCTGTTTCAGGCCGGCGCGGATCACGCGGTCGGCCACCTCGTTCAGGCTCTGCCCGCTCGCAGCGGCCAGTTCCTGCAGTTCCTTGACCAGATCGCCATGCAGCTTGGCCGCGAACGGCACCAGCCCAGCGGCCTGGTCCAGCTTGCGCTGCTCACGGCGATCCGGGACCTCGCTGGCCGCCTGGCCGAAGCGGCCGGGCACAACCGCCTGGCGCATCTGGCCAGAAATCTTCGATCCCAGGCTCTTGGCCAGATCCGTTCTTTTCATCGACATCGCGCTTCCCATCGTCTCGTTGCCAGAGCAGCCTCAGAGGAGGACCATAATCCTTCGACCCAGGCCGCACAAGCGTCACAAGCGATATGGTACCGCAACGTTCCATCTGAAAACAACAATTTTCAAATTTGCCTTCCATGCCCCCCTTGCAACAGATCACCTTCGAACTGCGCGGCGAGTTCATCACCCTGGACAGCCTGCTCAAGGCCACCGGCCTGGCCGACAGCGGGGGGCGCGCCAAGACCATGGTGGCCGAGGGGCGCGTGCAGGTGGACGGGCAGGACGAACTGCGCAAGACGGCCAAGATCCGCGCCGGCCAGGTGGTGAGCGTGCAAGGTGCGCGCATCCGCGTGATCGCAGAGGCACAGGACGCCGGCGGCGCGAAGGCCTGAACCACAGCGCGTGGCGACGCTTGCGCGCCGTGCCTTGAGCGCCTTGCTTGCTTTGGACAAGGCCTGACGACGACACACCGTTGAGCGCGCAACGTCAGCCCAGTGCGCCGCTCTGACACAGGGGCAACCCGACCTGCACCGCCGCGCGGACAAGGGCAAGATCCCCGCCATTCCCACGGAATCCACGGGAGAGCTTCATGCCCAACGACATCTTCACCCAGGACCTGCCCCGCACCGAGGCCAACTTCGCGGCGCTGACGCCGCTGTCCTTCCTGGAGCGCACCGCCCTGGTCTACCCCGAGCGCCTGGCCATTGTCCACGGCGCGCTGCGCCAGACCTGGGCCCGCACCTACGACCGCTGCCGCCAGTTGGCCAGTGCGCTGCAACGGCGCGGCATCGGCCAGGGCGACACCGTCGCGGTGATGCTGCCCAACACGCCGCCGATGGTCGAGGCGCACTTCGGCATCCCCATGGCCGGCGCCGTGCTCAACACGCTGAACACCCGGCTGGACGCCGAGGCCCTGGCTTTCATGCTGGACCACGGCGAGGCCCGCGCCATCCTCGTGGACCGCGAGTTCAGCGGCGTGGTGTCGCGCGCGCTGGCCCTGCGCACGCGCACCGAGCCACTGCTGGTCGTCGATGTGGACGACGCCGTCTACACCGGCCCCGGCGAGCGCATCGGCAGCCTGGACTACGAAGCCCTGCTGGCCGAGGGCAACGCCGCCTTCGCCTGGCAGTTGCCCGCCGACGAGTGGGACGCCATCAGCCTGAACTACACCTCGGGCACCACCGGCAATCCCAAGGGCGTGGTCTACCACCACCGGGGGGCAGCCACCAACGCCATCTCCAACATCCTGGAATGGGACATGCCCAAGCACGCCGTCTACCTGTGGACGCTGCCCATGTTCCACTGCAATGGCTGGTGCTTCCCGTGGACAGTGGCCGCGCGCGCCGCCGTGAACGTGTGCCTGCGCAAGGTCGAGCCCAAGGCCGTGTTCGATGCCATCCGCGACCATGGCGTGACCCACTACTGCGGCGCACCCATCGTGCACGCCGGCCTGGTCAATGCGCCGGATGAGCTCAAGCAAGGTATCAACCACACCGTCAAGGCCATGGTGGCCGGCGCCGCCCCGCCCGCCGCGATGATCGAGGGCATGGAGCACATGGGCTTCGATCTGACCCACGTGTACGGCCTGACCGAGGTCTACGGCCCCGCCGCCGTCTGCGTGAAGCACGAGGATTGGGATGCGCTGGACGTGGGCGAGCGCGCCCGCCTGAACGCGCGCCAGGGCGTGAACTACCACCTGCAGCGCGGGGTGACCGTGATGGACCCGCTCACCATGCAGCCCGTGCCGCTGGATGGCGAAACCATGGGCGAGATCATGTTCCGCGGCAACATCACCATGAAGGGCTACCTGAAGAACCCGCGCGCCACGCAGGAGGCCTTCGCCGGCGGCTGGTTCCACTCGGGCGACCTGGCCGTGATGTACCCGGACGGCTACGTCAAGATCAAGGACCGCAGCAAGGACATCATCATCTCGGGCGGCGAGAACATCTCGTCCATCGAGGTGGAAGACGTGCTCTACCGCCACCCCGCCGTGCTGGCCGTGGCCGTGGTGGCCAAGCCCGACGACAAGTGGGGCGAGACACCCTGCGCCTTCGTGGAACTGAAAGCCGGTGCATCGACCACGCCGGAAGAGCTGATCGCCCACTGCCGCCAGCACCTGGCCGGCTTCAAAGTGCCACGCGCCATCGTGTTCGGTGAACTGCCCAAGACATCGACCGGCAAGATCCAGAAGTTCGAGTTGCGCAAGCAGGCGGGCTCCCAGACTGCGATCGACGCCTGAACAAAGAAAAGCCCCGGTCTGGGCGGGGCTTGATCATCAGGCAAAAGACCAGATCAGCGTCAGGTCTGGGCTACCTTGGCCCCAGGCCGGCTCAACGCCGCCGACACCACTTCGGGCAACGCCCCCAGGCTGGCCAACGCACCATCCGCCGGATCCGCATGGTCGATCCGCGCGGCGATGTGCGCCGGGTCATTGAACAGCACGCGGGTGGAGCCATCGGGCAGGCTCTGCAGCACCACGCGCCACGGCAGGTCCATCTGGTTGGAGTCAGCCGCCTGGAAAATGGGCGTGTGGCCGTCCTGGCGGCCCAGCACCAGCACCCGCGTGTCTGAAGATCCATCCGCTTGCTTGGCGGAAGCCGCCGCGGCCACGTCCGCCACCACGGGCATGCCCTTGGCCCGCGCGGCACGTTGCAGCTGTTTCACGGTCTGGTCCAGCGGTAGGCGGCTGGTCAGGGACACCCAACCCTGGCGTTCCAGGTCGGCATCCCCGGCGTCCGCCTCGCGGGCCACGGAAGCGGATTGTCCTGCGGCCATCAGCACCAGGGCCATGCAACCGCTCATCCAGTATCTCGACATGCGCATCGTGGTCACCTCCATGCTACAAGTTCAATAGATGGGATCGGTGGCCTGAAGTTCAAGGGCATGATCGTTTCATTGCGTAAATCAAATCCACCATGAACACAGGCCCTTTCCCGGACAGCGCCCTGGACAAGCCGCTCGGCGGCTGGCGCGAACGGCTCTACATCATCATCTTCGAGGCGGATACCGCCGCCGGCCGACGTTTCGATCAAATCCTGATCCTGACCATCCTGCTGAGCGTGGCCGTGGTCATCCTGGACAGCATCAAGCCCTATGGCGGCCGGCTGAACCTGCCCTTCGCCGCGCTGGAATGGCTGTTCACCGCCGTGTTCACCGCGGAATACGTGCTGCGCCTGCTGTGCGTGCGCCGCCCGCTCGCCTACGCCACCAGCTTCTTCGGCATCATCGACCTGCTGTCCACCCTGCCAGCCTACCTGGCCCTGCTGGTGCCCGAGGCGCACGCGCTGATCGACGTGCGCATCCTGCGGCTGCTGCGCGTGTTCCGCATCTTCAAGCTCACAGGCTACGTGGCCGAGTACACCTCGCTGGGCCGGGCACTCAAGGCAAGCCAGCGCAAGATCATGGTGTTCCTGTCCTTCGTGCTGATGGTGGTGCTGGTGATGGGCTCGCTGATGTACGTGGTCGAGGGGCCGGAGCACGGCTTCACCAGCATCCCCACCTCGATGTACTGGGCCGTGACCACGATGACCACGGTGGGCTTCGGCGACATCACGCCGCGCACCGACCTGGGCCGGCTTATCTCGTCTCTGATGATGCTGCTGGGCTGGGGCGTGCTGGCGGTGCCCACCGGCATCGTCACGGCCGAGATGAGCGCCCAGCGGCAGCAATCCGTCCTCGACGCGCTGCCCTCCATGCCCATACCCGCGCCTGTGCCCACCCGCACCTGTCATGCCTGCTCGACCGAGGGCCACCCGATCTATGCCAGCTTCTGCTGGCGTTGTGGCACCGCCCTGCCCAACCCGCTGGACATTCCGCCAAAAGACTGAGCTGGCGGGCACCGTTCTCGCCCCTGTTTTCGCCCCCCGTTTCCGCTTTTGCAAAGCACCAGAACGATCTTGGCAACGCCCCGCTGACGAAGCACGGTCGATGGTGCTTATGATGGGCGCCACATCCTCGGCACTGACCGAAAACCTCTCGCATCCCACAAGGACAACCCCCATGAAAACGCGCGCCGCCGTGGCCTGGAAGGCCGGCCAACCCCTGACCATCGAAACCGTCGACCTGGACGGCCCGCGCGAAGGCGAAGTGCTGGTGGAGATCAAGGCCACCGGCATCTGCCATACGGACTACTACACCCTCTCCGGCGCCGATCCGGAAGGCCTGTTCCCCGCCATCCTGGGCCATGAAGGCGCGGGCGTGGTGGTCGATGTCGGCCCCGGCGTGACCTCGCTGAAAAAGGGCGACCACGTCATCCCCCTCTACACGCCTGAATGCCGCCAGTGCAAGTTCTGCTTGAGCCGCAAGACCAACCTGTGCCAGAAGATCCGCAGCACGCAGGGCAAGGGCCTGATGCCCGACGGCACCTCGCGCTTCTCGCTGAACGGCCAGCCACTGCTGCACTACATGGGCACCTCCACCTTCGCCAACCACATCGTGGCGCCGGAGATCGCCCTGGCCAAGATCCGTGAAGACGCGCCCTTCGAGACCGTCTGCTACATCGGCTGCGGCGTGACCACCGGCGTGGGCGCCGTGCTGTTCACCGCGCAAGTCGAGGCCGGCGCCAACGTGGTCGTGTTCGGCCTGGGCGGCATCGGCCTGAACGTGATCCAGGGCGCCAAGATGGTGGGTGCCGACAAGATCATCGGCGTGGACCTGAACCCCGCCCGCGAGGCCATGGCCCGCCAGTTCGGCATGACGCACTTCCTGAACCCGAAGGACATCGAGGCCGCCGGCGGCAACCTCGTCGACGCCATCGTGCAGTTGACCGATGGCGGCGCCGACTACAGCTTCGAGTGCATCGGCAACACCAAGGTGATGCGCCAGGCGCTGGAGTGCACGCACAAGGGCTGGGGCCGCAGCATCATCATCGGCGTGGCCGAGGCGGGTGCCGAGATCAGCACCCGCCCCTTCCAACTCGTCACGGGCCGCAAGTGGGAGGGCTCGGCCTTCGGCGGCGCGCGCGGCCGCACCGACGTGCCCAAGATCGTCGACTGGTACATGGACGGCAAGCTCAACATCGACGACCTGATCACGCACAAGCTCAAGCTGGAGCAAATCAACGAAGGCTTCGATCTGATGAAAAAGGGCGAATCCATCCGCTCCGTCGTGATCTACTGAGATCGATGACGCGGCCTGCGCGGGACCATCGCGCAGGCCTGTTGTACCGCCGGTGTTCTGAAGGAGGCAGCACCATGATCGACACCCTGAGCGAACACCCCAGCTTCGGCGGCGTGCAGGGCTTTTATCGCCACCATTCGAGCACCATCGGCCTGCCGATGAAGTTCTCGGTGTACCGCCCGCCGCAGGCCCTGGAGGACGGTGCCAGGCCGCTGCCGGTGCTGCTCTACCTGGCGGGCCTGACCTGCACCGAAGAGACTTTCCCGATCAAGGCCGGCGCGCAGCAGTACGCCGCGCAGCACGGCCTGATCCTGGTGGCGCCCGACACCAGCCCGCGCGACACCGGCATTCTTGATGCCGACGCGGCCTGGGATTTCGGCACCGCCGCCGGCTTCTACATCGACGCCACACAGGCGCCCTGGCACACGCACTGGCGCATGGAGAGCTACCTCACGCTTGAGCTGCTGCCCCTGGTGCTGCACCGCTTCAAGGGCCGCGAAGACCGCGTCGGCATCTTCGGTCACTCGATGGGCGGCCATGGCGCGCTCACGCTGGCACTGAAGTACCCCGAGCTGTTCCACAGCGTGTCGGCCTTCGCGCCGATCGCCGCGCCCAGCCAGTGCCCCTGGGGCCGCAAGGCTTTCACCGGCTACCTGGGCGAGGACCCCAGCGCCTGGCGCAGGCACGATGCCACCGAGCTGGTCAACGATGGCGGCTACTGCCCGCCCATCCTGATCGACCAGGGCCTGGGCGACAAGTTCCTGGCCGACCAGCTGCACCCGCACCTGTTCGAGAACGCCTGCAAGCAGATGGGCCAGCCGCTCACCTTGCGCCGCCATGCTGGCTACGACCACGGCTACTACTTCATCTCGACCTTCATGCGTGAGCACATCGAGCACCACGCGGCCACCCTCAACGCCACGGTCAGCGCCACGCCATGAACCTCTACACCGCCATCCAGGCCGCGCTGCCGCCTCAGCCCGACGAGCCCGCCATCCTCACCGATGGCGGCCAGGCCTACACCTGGCGTGACCTGAACCAGGCCACGGCCATGCTGGCCAACCTGCTGGACAGCCTGAAGCTGCGCAACAAGGGCGGCCGCCCGCCCGTGGTGGCCACGCACGTCGACAAGTCCGTCGAGGCGCTGCTGCTCTACCTGGCCACGCTGCGCGCGGGCTGCGTCTTCCTGCCGCTGAACCCGGCCTACCGCGCCGCCGAGCTCGATTACTTCGTCGAGGACGCCCAGCCCGCCGTGCTGGTGTGCCGCTCCGAAGACCTGGACTGGGTGACACCGCTGGCCGCCCACCGCAACGTGGGACACCTGTTCACGCTGAACGACGACCGCAGCGGCAGCCTGCTCACGCACGCCGCGCAGATGCCAGGCGAGCACGCCGTGGCCACCCGTGACATCGACGATCTCGCCGCCATCCTCTACACCTCCGGCACCACGGGCCGCAGCAAGGGCGCCCTGCTCACGCACGGCAACCTGCTGAGCAACGCGCGCACGCTGCTGCGGCACTGGGACTGGCGCACCGACGACGTGCTGGTGCATGCCCTGCCCATCTTCCACATCCACGGCCTGTTCGTGGCGGCGCACTGTGCGCTGCTCTCGGCCACGCCCATGCGCTGGATCGGCAAGTTCGATGCCGCCAAGGTGATCGCGCAGATCAAGGATCAAGCCAGCCCGCGCGCCAGCGTGTTCATGGGCGTGCCCACCATGTACGGCCGCCTGCTGGCCGATGGCGGCCTCACGCCCCAGGCAGCGGCGCACATGCGCCTGTTCATCAGCGGATCGGCACCGCTGTCGGCCACCGCGGCCGATGCCTTCGTGCACGCCACCGGCCACGCCATCCTGGAGCGCTACGGCATGAGCGAGACCGGCATGCTGTGCTCCAACCCCTGCCGCAGTGCTGAAGGCGCGCGCCTGCCCGGCAGCGTGGGCCCGGCCCTGCCCGGCGTGGGCGTGCGCATCACCGACGACCATGGCCAGCCCTGCCCGCAGGGCGAGGCCGGCCACGTCGAGGTGCGCGGCCCCAACGTGTTCAAGGGCTACTTGGGGCTCCCCGACAAAACCCGCGAGGCCTTCACGGCCGACGGCTGGTTCCGCACGGGCGACGTGGGCCGCATCGACGAGAACGGCTACGTGCACCTGGTCGGCCGCGCGCGCGACCTGATCATCACCGGGGGCTTCAACGTCTACCCGGCCGAGGTCGAGACCCACCTGGACCGCCTGCCCGGCGTGATCGAATCGGCCGTGATCGGCGTGCCGCACCCGGATTTCGGCGAAGGCGTGGTGGGGGTGCTGGTCACGCCCAAGGGCGTCGCGCTCGATGAAGCCGCATTGCTGGCCTCGCTCAAGGACACCATCGCCGGCTTCAAGGTGCCCAAACGCCTGATCTTCACGGACGACCTGCCGCGCAACGCCATGGGCAAGGTGCAAAAGAACCTGCTGCGCCAGCAATACAACCACACCTTCGACTGAGGCCCGCCACCATGCTGCGATTCTTCAGCTGGACTCCAAGGCCGTCCGACGGGACGGTCGTCGCGCCCGATGAGCGCCTGCCCTGGCCACCCACCATCGCGATGGGCATCCAGCACGTGGTCGCCATGTTCGGCTCCACCGTGCTGGCGCCGCTGCTCATGGGCTTCGATCCGAACATCGCGGTGCTGATGAGCGGCATCGGCACGCTCATCTTCTTCCTGATCACCGGCGGCAAGGTGCCTAGCTACCTGGGCTCGAGCTTCGCCTTCATCGGCGTGGTGATCGCCGCCACCGGCTACGCCGGCACGGGGCCGAACACCAACATCGGCCCCGCGCTGGGCGGCATCATCCTGTGCGGGCTGGTCTACACGCTCATCGGGTTCGCCGTCCAGGTCGCAGGATCCCGGTGGATCGAGCGTTTCACACCACCCGTCGTCACCGGCACCATCGTCGCCGTGATCGGCCTGAACCTCGCCGCCATCCCCATCAAGAACATGGCGTCCAGCCACTTCGACGCGTGGATGCAGTTGGTGAGCTTCGCCAGCGTGGCGCTGGTGGCGGTCTTCACCCGGGGCATGCTGCAGCGCTTGCTGATCCTCGTGGGCCTGATCGTGGCCAGCCTGGTCTACGTGGTGCTGACCAATGGCCTGGGCCTGGGCAAGCCGGTGGCTGTCAGCGGCATCGCCTCTGCGCCCTGGTTCGGCCTGCCCACGCTCCACACGCCCGTGTTCACGGGCAGTGCGGCGCTGCTCATCGTTCCGGTCGTGGTCATCCTGGTGGCCGAGAACCTGGGCCACATCAAGGCCGTCACTGCCATGACGGGCCGGGACATCGACCGCTACATGGGCCGCGCGTTCATCGGCGACGGCATCGCCACCATGGTCAGCGGCGCGGCCGGCGGCACCGGCGTCACGACCTACGCCGAGAACATTGGCGTGATGGCCGCCACCAAGATCTACTCGACCGCGGTGTTCGTGGTCGCCGCCCTGGTGGCCATCCTGCTGGGCTTTTCGCCGAAGTTCGGCGCCATCATCCAGGCGATCCCGGTGCCGGTGATGGGTGGGGTCTCCATCGTGGTGTTCGGGCTCATCGCCGTGGCCGGCGCCAAGATCTGGGTCGACAACCGGGTCGACTTCTCGGACAACCGCAACCTGATGGTGGCAGCGATTCCCCTGGTCCTGGGGACTGGCGGGTTCGCACTGCACTTCGGCAGCTTCGAACTGGGGGGCATCGGCACCGCCACTTTCTCGGCCATCGTCCTGCACGCTCTGCTCAGTTGGGGCCGGAAACCGGCTTGAGCAGCATCAAACCGCCTGCTGGTAGCGGCTGATAAGTTGTTGCCTGCGCGCAGCCCTCTCATTCGCGTCTCAATTCCTCTTCCACAACACACGATCGCCCAGAGCGACCGAGGAGCCCCCGCCATGAGCCTGAACCTCCCCTCCCTGAAGGACAAGGTCAGTCCCGAAGAGTGGCAACTGCGCACCGACCTGGCCGCCTGCTACCGCCTGGTCGCCCTGTACGGCTGGAGCGATCTGGTCTTCACGCACATCTCGGCGCGCATCCCGGGGCCTGAGCACCACTTCCTGATCAACCCCTACGGGCTGATGTTCGACGAGATCACCGCGTCCAGCCTGGTCAAGGTCGATCAGGACTGCAACAAGCTCAGCGACTCGCCCTTCCCCGTCAACCCGGCCGGCTTCACCATCCACAGCGCGGTGCACGCCGTGCGCGAGGATGCCGGCTGCGTGCTGCACACGCACACGCGCGCCGGTGTGGGCGTGTCGGCACAGAAGGGCGGCATTCTGCCCATCTCGCAGCAGAGCACCTTCGTGCTGGCCTCGCTGGCCTACCATGAGTACGAAGGCGTCGCCTTCCGCGAGGACGAGAAACCGCGCCTGCAGGCCGACCTGGGCGACAACAACTTCCTGATGCTGCGCAACCATGGCCTGCTGACCGTGGGACGCACCGTGGCCGATGCCTTTTTGGCCATGTACATCTTCGAGAGCACCTGCCAGATCCAGCTGGCCGCGCAATCGGGCGGTGTCGAGCTCACGCAGGTGCACCCGCAGATCGTGCAGGGCGTGGGCCATGCGATGAAAGTGCAGACCGGCGGCATGGGCGGCGCCTTCGTGTGGCCCTCGCTCATCCGCAAGGTCGAGCGTCAGGCGCCTGACTACAAGAACTGATCGGGGCCAGGACGCATGAACAAGCTGTGGGTGATCATCACCCTGGTGATCGCGGCCTTGGGCCTGTCCACGCTGATCGTGGTCGGTGGCGGCATGGTCAAGGGCTACGACGACAAGGCCAATGCCCACTCCGGTGCCGAGGTGGGCACGCCCTGGCAGATCGACCCGGTGCCCGAGGGCCGCACGCGCGTGGCCGGTCTGGTGCTGGGCTTGCCTGGCAAGCCTCAGGCAGGCGATGCCACCCTCGGCGACGCGTTGCGCCTGTGGTCCGACAAGATCGAGGTGGCCGTGGTGGCCTCGCCCGACGAGGTCGGCGCGCTGGAGGCCTTCATCGACCCGGCCATGCTGGGCTTCGTGGCCGGCAAGCTGGTGCTGAGCGTGCAGATGGACCCGCTGCGCATCGCCGATTTCAAGCGGCGCGCGGGCAAGGTCGATTTCATGGAGAGCACCACGCGCAAGTTCACGCTGTCGGCCGAGGACCTTGAATCGGCCAGGGCCGCGCCCATCGTGGCGGCGGCCTTCGTGCCGCAGGCCCAATTGGACGCCGACACGGTGATCGCCCGCTTCGGCCGGCCCGCTCAGCGCATGCCAGGCGTGGGCGACAGCGAGCACCTGCTCTACCCTGACAAGGGCGTGGACGTGGTCATTTCACCCAAGGGGCGTGAACTGATCCAGTACGTGGCCCCAGCGCGCTTCGAAGAACTGCGCGCGCCGCTGCTCGCCGCGCGGGCTGAAGCGGCGAAGGCCGCTGCCTCCAATCCGCTCAGCGGTACTTCTCCGTCAACGCCTTGATCTCCGCGTCCTTGCGCGCCCACAACTCGCCCATCCAGGCCTGCAGTTCGGCGCGGTAGGCCGGGGAGCCCGGATCGTCGGGCATCTGCAGCGAGCGGGGAATCGGCACCTCGCGCACCGTCACCACCACGTCATCGACCTTGCCCGTGAGCAGGTGATGGAACTCGGGCACGCCCTTGGGGTAGACGATGGTGACGTCCAGGAAGCAGTCGAATTTGTCGCCCAGCGTCTGCAGGGCCATGGCGATGCCGCCCGTCTTGGGCTTGAGCAGGTGCTGGTAGGGTGACTTCTGCGCGGCGTGCTTGGCCTTGGTGAAGCGCGTGCCTTCCATGAAGCTGATCACCGAGGTGGGGATCACGCGGAACTTCTCGCAGGCCTTGCGGGCCACGGCCAGATCCTGCGCCACGCTGGCACCGCCCTTGCGGCGCATGAAGGGGAAATCCAGCGCCCACCAGGCCAGGCCCATGATGGGCACGTAGATCAGCTCGTACTTCAGGAAGAACTTGAGCAGCGGAATACGGCGGTTGAACACGCGCTGCAGCACCAGGATGTCGACCCAGCTCTGGTGGTTGCTGCTGACGAGGTACCAGCCCTCGTACTTGAGGTGGCTCACGTCCGGCAGGTGCCAGGGCTTGCGGTTGGCCATCCGGATCCAGGCATTGTTGTTGCCGATCCAGAGTTCGGCCACGCCGTTGAGCAGCGAATCCATCACCTTGCGCACCGGTGTGAACGGCAGCGCCAGCTTGATCAGGGCACCAGGGATCAGGACGAGGAAGAACAGCGGCACGGTGACGACCACCAGCTGCAAGCTGGCCACGACACCCTTGACGACGGAAATCACGGGATTGGACATGTCTCGGTGGATGGCTGATGACAGCCTTGTGTCTGGGACAGGCGCGATTATGGCGGTCAACGCCCGTGTTTACCCGACTGCCGGACCTTGTCCAGCCATTTCGCGCGGCGTTGATCGTCCGCAAAGCGCACGGGCGCGAACACGGTGATGCCCACGGGCTTGATGCCGCAGAACTCCAGGATGGTCTTGCGCAACTGCAGGTGCAGCGGACGGCGGTAGAACAGGGTGTAGTACCAGCCCGGCGTGTCCATCGTGACGAAGGCCTGGGCGCTGCGGCCTTTGAGCAGCTTGTCCCACAGCTGCGAGCCCTTGCGGTACTTGAAGGCGAACCCGGGCAGGAACACCCGGTCGAAGAATCCCTTGAGCGGCGCCGGCAGACCGCCCCACCACATCGGGAAGACGAACACCAGGTGCTCGGCCCAGGTGATGGCCTGCTGCACCTCGACCAGGCCCGGCTCCAGCGGCTGGATCTGGCGGTAGCCGTGGTGCAGCACCGGGTCGAAGGCGATCTCGCCCAGCTTGAAGAACTTCACCTCGTGGCCGGCCTGCCGGGCGGCCTCCACATAGGCATCGGCCAGTGCCCCGCAGTAGCTGCCGGCGGCATCGGGGTGTCCAAGGATGACGGTGATCTTGCGGCTCAAGACAGGCTCCCTTTTTTAAGGGCCGCTCACTGCGCGCGGCGTGGAGCCATTATGTTGGCCTCAGCTCAAGGCCTGCTTGGCGCGGTACATGGCCTCGTCGCTGCGCTGCAGAAGCTCTTCGGCGTCCTCGCTCTCGCCGGGGAAGAAGCAGCTGCCGATGCTGGCGCTCAGGTTCAGCAGGTAGACCACGCCCTCATCGCCCGGCCGCTGCACCGGGAACGGCGTCTCGATCACCTGGCGCAGCTTGTCCGCCAGCGCCCAGAGTTGTTCGTCGGAAGTGACGCCCTGCGACAGCAGCACGAACTCGTCGCCGCCCAGCCGCGCCAGGGTGTCGGATTCCCTCAAGCAGCCGCGCAGGCGGCGCGCGGCCTCGCGCAATACCTGATCGCCGGCCGCGTGGCCATGCGTGTCGTTGACGGACTTGAAGCCGTCCAGGTCGACGAACAGCACGACGCCGCCCACGCCCGTGCGCCGCGCCTGCGTGAGCGCCTGCTCGATGCGGTCGAGCAGCAGCATTCGGTTGGGCAGGCCCGTGAGCGCATCGTGCAACGCGTGGTGGCGGTACTGCTGCCGGTCGGCATAGAGCCGGCGCTCCATCACGAACAAGCGGCGGCGGTGGTACTCCGCCAGGTAGGCACCCGTGCCGCCCAGCACGTTGGCGCTGATGAAGTACAGGTTGTGGCCCACCCACTGCTCGGGCGGCAAGGGGCGCAGCCAGCCGTACAGCAGGTTGTAGGCCGCCAGCAGCACCGCGTTGGCTACCAGCGCGTGGACGAAGCGCGTGCCGGAGAAGTTGTAGGTGTAGAAGATCACCAGCACCAGGCCGGCGTAGTAGTACTCCAGCGACTGCGGCGGCAGCATCCAGAAGATGCCCAGCAGGCTCAGCCCCGCCCCCAGGCCCAGCACCATGAGCGCCTCGGAGCCTCGGCGGGCGTACTGCGGCTGCCAGCTGAAGGCGAATAGCGCCAGGGCCCCCAGCGCGCCGAAGGCGCGGACGCTCCAGGCATAAGGCAGCAGGTGCCCGGGCACGTAATGCTTGTCCAGCAGGCCGAACACCAGGTAGACCGCCAAGCCCACCCAAAGGGCAACGCGGCCATGCCAGCGCAATCGTGGCAGCGTGGCGGTACGGTAAGCGCATTCCTGCGCGGGATTGCGAAAGCGCAAGGTCAGCGGATGGGGGCGGACATCAGGTTCGCGCATGCATTCCTCTGAAGGCCAGCGCCTGCGCCCGCCCTCGAATCCCCTGTGGATCGCCGGCCTGGATCGGCCGGCACGTACTGCGAAGGCAATGTACCGCCGTGGTCCTGTTTTGAACAGACCGCGCCTGGTTTGCCTGCCGCCATTTCACGCAACGCATGCCACACCAACGCGATGGCGGACGGGCGCGTTGACGCCCTCAGGGTATCCCTCATCAAACTGACACACTCGGCTGGCACCCTGGGGGCCCCTTTGCCTTTCCCAAGGCGTTCAACCGAACCCAGCGTGCGACCATGACCGAGCCCATTGGCCCCATTGGCCCCATCGACCCTGAACTGCTGCGCCGCCTGCAGGACGACGTGCTCGACAGCTACGACGAAGAACTGGAGATGGAGATCGACGACCGGCTGCTCGATGGCGATGCCGTGATCGACGACGAAAGCCGTGAGTCACGCCGCTTGTACTTCCGCGAGCTGTTCCGCCTGCAGGGCGAGCTGGTCAAGCTGCAGGACTGGGTGGTTCACAGCGGCGAGCGCATCGTCGTGCTGTTCGAAGGCCGCGACGCGGCCGGCAAGGGCGGCGCCATCAAGCGCATCACGCAGCGCCTGAACCCCCGCGTGTGCCGCGTGGCCGCCCTGCCCGCCCCCAACGACCGCGAGAAAACCCAGTGGTACTTCCAGCGCTACGTGAGCCACCTGCCCGCCGCAGGCGAGATCGTGCTGTTCGACCGCAGTTGGTACAACCGCGCCGGTGTCGAGCGCGTGATGGGCTTCTGCTCGGACGAAGAGTACGAAGAGTTCTTCCGTTCGGTGCCCGAGTTCGAGAAGATGCTAGTGCGCAGCGGCATCCGCCTGTTCAAGTACTGGTTCTCCATCACCGACGAAGAGCAAAACGCGCGCTTCATCGCCCGCATCAACGATCCGCTCAAGCAGTGGAAGCTGAGCCCCATGGACCTGGAGAGCCGCCGCCGCTGGGAGGCCTACACGCGCGCCAAGGAAACCATGCTGGAGCGCACCCACATCCCCGAGGCGCCCTGGTGGGTGGTGCAGGGCGTGGACAAGAAACGCGCCCGCCTGAACTGCATCCACCACATGCTCAGCCAGGTCGCCTACGAAGAGGTGGAACACACGCCCGTGTACCTGCCCCAGCGCGAGCGCGCCGAGGACTACTTCCGCCGCCCGGTGCCGGACACCATGTTCGTGCCCGAGGTGTACTGATCCGCTGCTGCTGAGAGAGCCGCCGGCAGGCTCTTTGCACCACGACAGGGCACGCGTGGCCGCCATCGGCTACGCTTGACGGTTCCGCCTGGCCGCTGGCCAGGCCGTCCGTCATACCTACCCGCCACGGGAGCCTCACGCGTGCTGCGTTTCTTCGAACAACTGGTCGATCCCTACCCCACCGACGATCCCACCCCGCCGCCTAAAGGCTTCACCGCCTTCCTCTGGGCCTGCACCAAGGGCACGCGCCCCTACATCGCCGGCATGACCCTGATGACGGCGCTGATCGGCGCCTTCGAGGCCTTGCTGTTCAGCATGCTGGGCAACATCGTCGACTGGCTGGGCCATGTGCAGCCCGGGCAGTTGTGGGCCCGTGAAAGCGGCCACCTGCTGATGCTGGTCGGCATCCTGCTGCTGAGCCCGCTGGCCGTGCTGCTGCAGACCCTGCTCAAGCACCAGAGCCTGGCAGGCAACTTCCCGATGCGCCTGCGCTGGAACTTCCACCGGCTGATGCTGGGCCAGAGCATGGGCTTCTACCAGGATGAGTTCGCCGGGCGCGTGGCCACCAAGGTGATGCAGTCGGCGCTGTCGGTGCGCGACACGGTGATGATCGTGATGGACATCCTGGTGTTCGTGGTCATCTATTTCGTGACGATGACGGCCGTGGTGGGCAGCTTCGACGCGTGGCTGCTCCTGCCCTTCATCGGCTGGGTGACGGCGTATGCGCTGTCGGTGTGGTACTTCGTGCCGCGCCTGGCCACGCGCGCCAAGGCCCAGGCCGATGCGCGCTCGCTGATGACGGGCCGCATCACCGATGCGTACACCAACATCGCGACCGTCAAGCTGTTCTCGCACGGGCGGCGCGAGGCCGACTACGCGCGCTCGGCGATGCGCGAGTTCATGACGACCGTGCACGGACAGATGCGCCTGGTGAGCGGCTTCGAGGTGGTCAACCACACGCTGAGCATGCTGCTGATCCTGTCCACCGCAGGGGCCACCTTGTGGCTGTGGACGCAGGGCCAGGTGGGCGTGGGCGCCGTGGCCGCCGCAACCGCGATGGCGCTGCGGCTGAACGGCATCTCGCACTGGATGATGTGGGAAGTGGCCGCGCTGTTCGAGCACATCGGCACGGTGCAGGACGGCATCAACACGCTGTCGCGGCCGCACACGGTGGTGGACAAGCCGGGCGCGCAGCCACTGGCGGTGTCACGCGGCGAGGTGGTGTTCGAGGGCGTGAGCTTCGCCTATGGTGGGGCGCGCACGGTGGTCGATGGGCTGAACCTGCGCATCCGGCCGGGCGAGAAGATCGGGCTGGTGGGGCGCTCGGGCGCGGGCAAGTCCACGATCGTGAACCTGCTGCTGCGTTTTTATGACGTCGAGCAGGGCCGCATCCTGATCGACGGGCAGGACATCAGCCTGGCCACGCAGGACAGCCTGCGCGCGCAGATCGGCATGGTCACGCAGGACACCTCGCTGCTGCACCGGTCGGTGCGGGACAACATCCTGTACGGCCGGCCCAATGCGAGTGATGAGCAGATGGAGATGGCCGCCCGCCGTGCGGAGGCGAACGACTTCATCCAGACGCTGAGCGATCCGAAGGGGCGCGTGGGGTATGACGCGCACGTGGGTGAGCGGGGGGTGAAGCTGTCGGGTGGGCAGCGGCAACGGATCGCGATCGCGCGGGTGATGTTGAAGGATGCGCCGATCCTGTTGCTCGATGAGGCGACGAGTGCGCTGGATTCGGAGGTCGAGGCGGCGATTCAGGCGAGTCTGTACCGGCTGATGGAGGGCAAGACGGTGGTGGCGATCGCGCACCGGCTGTCGACGATCGCGGCGATGGACCGCTTGATCGTGCTGGATCAAGGGCGGATCGTGGAGGAAGGGGATCACGCTTCGCTGTTGGCGCAGGGTGGGCTGTATGCGCGCTTGTGGGCGCATCAGAGTGGCGGGTTTCTGGGGGGAGAGGCCTGATCGGCTTGCTGCCCGGGGTTAGTGTTTGCTGAACTCGATTCCTGGCTTGCGCAGGGCCGCGCGCTTTGTCGGGGCAGCGCGGGGCAGGGTCTGAGACGGCCTGTGGCCAGGCGCCGTTCGGGTGGTCCCGCCCCTGGCGGGACTGCCCTGCGATGCTCGCGGCGAGGTGGGGCCGCGGAACTCGCTACGCGCCCTTCGGCCGCTGCGCTCAGACAGCCGCGGCCAGTCAGATGACGAAGCACGTGCTGCGCACGTGCCCACCTCGCCGCTGCGCTTCTCGGCACCCTCAAGGCACCCGGCCACAGACCATCTCAGCCCTTTGATGCCCCGCTGTCCGCATGCGGAGGTCGTTGGTGAGCGCTCCGGGCAATCGATTCGGTCCGAAGGTCAGCCGTGGAGCTTGGGCAGCAAGGTGTTGCCCCACCTCCGCACGGCTCTTCGGGTGGCTCGTAAGGTTCAGTGCTCGGTGCACGAAGCTTTTTTCTCGGCGCGCAAGCTTGTCGAACTTTGCGCGCGAACCTTTTTTCCTTGGCCGCAAGGTTCCGAGGCTTGCGCGCAAGGCTTTTTCGCCGCAAAGATCGTCCAAAACGCTTTGCATGCAAGGCAAAAAGGTTTGCAAGCAAAGAAAAAAGGCTTGCGAGCGAAGCCCTCCATCCTTGCGCGCAAGCCTTTTTTCTTTGCGCGCAAGGCTCCGAACCTTGGGCGCAAAGCTGTTTGCTCTGCGCGCCGAGTTCCGGACTCGGCGCACCACCGTCGCGCGCCGCGCAGCGCCCTTCGCGCGCCACCAGCAGGGCGAAACAGGGATGTGGGGGCAGCCGGCGGGGCGCCTTGAGGGTGCCGAGAAGCGCAGCGGCGAGGTGGGCGCGCGCAGCGCGCTTCAATCATCTGACTGGCCGCAGCTGTTTGAGTGCAGCGGCGCAGCCGCGTAGCGAGTTCTGCGGACCCACCTCGCCGCGAGCATCACAGGGCAGTCCTGCCGCAGGCAGGACCACCCGAATGAAGCCCAGCCGGCTGCCCCCACATCCCGCGCCCTGCGCGGCCCCGACAAAGCGCCCAGGCCTCGTCAGGCAAAAAACTGAGCCTGCAAAAAGCAAATCGGGCAGGGATCCCATGAAGGATCACCTGCCCGACATCCGTCGAACCCGGAACGGGTCAGTCGCTCACCGCATCAACGGCAAAGCGCCCAACCCCAGAGATCAACCTTCCAAAGGCGTGATCCCCGCGATCGCCCATTCACGGTCACCGCTCACCGGCTTCACCAGATGCCACAGCTCATTGAACGGCTCAGCACCTTGGTCGGCCACCTCGCGGATCAGCCCGTGGAAACGCACCGAAGCGATCCACTGACCGTTCTCCTGCGTGGTCTCCACCAGCTCGGCATCCAGCTGCAGCACATCCGTCTGCTGCGCCGCCTGACCACGCTCCTGCAGATCCAGGCGCAGCGACGCGAACAGCTCCGGCGTCGTGAACTTGCGCAGATCGTCGATGTTGGCCTCGTCGTTCGCCGCCTGCAGGCGGATGAAGATCATCTTGGCGATGCGTTCGAAACCGGCGGCGTCAAAGCCCTCCGGCACGGCAGCAGCCGCGGCACCAGCGCCAGCAGCACCCGCCACCGGCGCGGTCGAGAACGCCTGCTGCGCCTCACGCTGCATCGGGCTCAGCACATCGGCCGAACGCGCCTGCGCCGGCTGAGCGGCCTGCGGCGACCAGGGCGCACCAGCGCCCGCCAGTTGCGGACCAGCACGGCCGGCGGCCGCGCCACCGTTCTGGCGGAACTTGCCCATCAGCCAGCGGATGGCGAACACCGCGACCAGCGCCAGCAGCGCCATCGTCAGGAAGTTGCCCATGGCCTCGCCCATGCCCAGGTGGCTCATCAGCGCGGCGATGCCCAGCCCGGCGGCGATGCCGGCGATCGGTCCCATCCACGAGCGCTTGCCCGCGTTGGCGGCAGCGCCGGCGGCCGCAGGCGCTGCCCCTTGCGTGGGCGCATTGGCGTTGGTCGGCTGCGCCGGCTTGGCGGGCGTCGCGTCAGGCGACTTGGCCGGGGCCTGGCGCTGCATGCCCGCGGGGCGTCCGCCACCCAGGCGCTTGGCCTCGGCTTCGAAGGACACCACCGAAGTGGACACGCCGACCAGAGCGATCGACAGGGCAAGAAGGAATTTTTTCAAGCAGAAATCTCCGTCATCAGAAAACCCATCGCGGGTGGGCCCGGGTGTGATCCGAACCTTGCGATTTAGTTCAGTTTACATTCATATTCAATCTTCAGGCCTAATTCGGGGCATGAATTCAGACTTCAAGCCCGCCGCCCCCCAGGGCGCGGCACCTGCCCAGCCCCCCGCCAAAGCCGCCACGGCGACCACTCAGACGCCTTTCAGCGCCCTGCCGCTGGACCCGGCCATGCTGCAAAACCTCCAGTCGCTGGGTCTGCACCACATGACGCCCATCCAGGCCGAGGCCCTGCCGCTGGCCCTGGCCGGCCACGACCTGATCGCCCAGGCCAAGACGGGCAGCGGCAAGACCGCCGCCTTCGCACTGGCCCTGCTCACGCGCCTGAACCCGCGCTGGTTCGGCGTGCAGGCCATGGTGATGTGCCCCACGCGCGAACTGGCTGATCAGGTCGCGCAGGAAATCCGCCGCCTGGCCCGCGCCGAGAACAACATCAAGATCCTGACGCTGTGCGGCGGCAGCACCATGCGTCCGCAGATCGCCAGCCTGGCGCACGGCGCGCACATCGTGGTGGGCACACCCGGCCGCCTGATGGACCACCTGGAGCGCGGCACGCTGGACCTGTCCGGCCTGAACACCCTGGTGCTCGACGAGGCCGACCGCATGCTGGACATGGGCTTCTTCGATGACATCGTCACCGTGGCCCGCCAGTGCCCGAAAGACCGCCAGACCCTGCTGTTCTCGGCCACCTACCCCGAAGGCATCGCCAAGCTCAGCCAGCAGTTCCTCAAGAACCCGAAAGAGGTCAAGGTGCAGGCCGTGCACGAGGCCTCCACCATCCGCGAGCTCTGGTACGAGGTCGGCGACAACGAGCGCCTGCACACCGTGTCGCGCCTGCTGGCCCATCACCGCCCCGCCAACACCATCGCCTTCTGCAACACGCGCCAGCAGTGCCGTGACCTGGTCGACGTGCTCAATGCCGAAGGCATCGAGGCCCAGGCCCTGCACGGCGAGCTGGAGCAGCGCGAGCGCGACCAGGTGCTGCTGCAGTTCGCCAACAAGAGCCTGTCGGTGCTGGTGGCCACCGACGTGGCCGCGCGCGGTCTGGACATCGCCCAGCTCGAAGCCGTGGTCAACGTGGACGTCACGCCCGATGCCGAGGTGCACATCCACCGCATCGGCCGCACGGGGCGCGCCGGCCAGGACGGCCTGGCCCTGAACCTGGCCAGCATGGACGAGATGGGCCGCGTGGGCCGCATCGAGGTGCTGCAGGGCCGTGAGGTCAAATGGCAGCCGCTGGACAGCCTGACGCCCGCCAGCCGCGAGCCGCTGAGCCCGCCCATGGTCACGCTGCAGATCCTGGGTGGCCGCAAGGAAAAGATCCGCCCGGGCGACGTGCTGGGCGCGCTCACCGGCGAGGCCGGGCTGGAAGGCTCGCGCATCGGCAAGATCAACGTGACCGACTTCCACACCTACGTGGCGGTGGAACGCGGCATCGCGCAGGACGCGCTGCGCGCGCTGGCGTCCGTCAAGGTCAAGGGCAAGAAGGTCAAAGCCCGCCTGCTGGCGGACGTGATCCGCGAAGGCCGGGACGCCTGACCTGATCAGGGCCCCACGCGGCCCCTGTCAGCCGCGCCCTACAGCACGATGCGGCATTGCCGGCTGGCAGTCACCGCACCACGCATGGTGTGATCACACTCACCATGCAGCCCATCGAAATCCACCGCTACGCCCCGCTGTTCGTCGTGATGAACGCGGCCTCTGGCAGCCAGGACGCCCAGGCTGTGCGCCAGATTGTCGAGCATGAAGTGCACCGCGCCGGCCGGAGCGTGTTCTTCCGCATGCTGGAGCCCGGCCAGGACCTGGCCACCGTCGCCGAACGCGCCGTGCGCCAGGCCGTGGAGCACCACGGCATCATCGTGGCCGCCGGCGGCGACGGCACCATCAACGCCGTGGCCCAGGCCGCGCTGGGCCAGGATTGCGCCTTCGGCGTGCTGCCGCAAGGCACCTTCAATTACTTCAGCCGCACGCACCAGATCCCCGCAGACCCGACGGAGGCCATCCGCCTGCTGCTGAACACGCGAGAGGCCTACCCGGTACAGGTGGGCCTGGTCAACAGCAAGGTGTTCCTGGTCAACGCCAGCCTGGGCCTGTACCCCGAGCTGCTGGAGGAGCGCGAGGCCGCCAAGCAGGCCCACGGGCGCAGCCGCCTCGTGGCCATGTGGGCCGGGCTGCGCACCTTGCTGCACCGCCATCGCCACCTGCGCCTCACCCTGCAGATGGACGCCGGGCCGCTCGGCAAGCGCCAGCAGACGATCAAGACACCCACGCTTTTCGTCGGCAACAACCAGCTGCAACTGGAGCAACTGGGCATGCCCGAGGCGCCACGCGTCACACAAGGCCAGCTCGCCGCCATCACGGTCAAACCCCAGCCTACCTGGCGCATGCTGTGGCTGGCCGTGCGGGGCCTCTTCGGCCGCCTGGGTGAAGCAGACGAGATCATCAACTTTCCGCTGCGTGACCTGGTGGTCCAGCCCATGCTGCCCATGGGCCGGCGCCGCATCAAGGTCGCCACCGATGGCGAAATCAACTGGCTGACACCGCCGCTGCGCTTCAGCGTGGCCAGCGTGCCGCTGAACCTGGTCTGTCCCACACCTGCCGCCTTCGAGCAAAGCCCCCAACGCTCCACCGGCACCTGAGCCCATGCCGCTCGTGGCCCATCTCTCCGACATGCACTTCGGCACCGAGTTGCCGGAGGTGGTCGATGACATCCTGCGCTGCCTGCACCTGCTGCGCCCCGATGTGATCGTGCTCTCGGGCGACATCACCCAGCGCGCGCGCGCCAGCGAGTTCCGCAAGGCCCGTGAGTTCGTGGACCGCCTGCCGCCCGGCAAGCGCCTGATCCTGCCGGGCAACCACGATCTGCCACTGAACCCGCTGTCACGCGCGCTGTGGCCGCTGGGCCGCTTCCGCAATACCTTCGGGTCGCAGCTGGAACCCAGCCTGGACACGCCTGAATTGCTGATCGTTTGCGTGAACACCACGCGCGGGTGGCGCCACAAGAACGGCGAGGTCTCGCCCACGCAGATCGCCGCCGTGGCCGACCGGCTGCGTCAGGGCCCGCCCGAGCAACTCAAGGTGGTGGTGACACACCAGCCCGCCGCCGTCTCGCGCGAACTGGACGAGCCCGATCGCCTGCGCCGCGGTCCGCGCGCCGTGCAGGCCTGGCGCGCGGCCGGCGCCGACCTGATTCTGGGCGGACACATTCACCTGCCCTACATGCTCCCCGTGCTAGCGGAGCCACCCCACAGCGGGCGCGAGCCTGTGTGGGTGGTCAATGCAGGCACAGCGGTGTCGCGGCGAGTGCGCTACGAGGCGGGCAACTCCTTCAACCTGATCCGCGCCCTGCACGTCAACGATCTGGGCGAGCGCCTGTGCACCGTGGAGCGCTGGGACCACCAGTCGGGCCGGGGCTTCAGCCCCTCGCGGGTGCACGAGCTGGAACTGCCGCCGACACGGCAGGCACCACGCAAGGCACGGGCCTGAGTCAGTCGATCCAGGGCCAGTGATGCACTGGTGCCTTCAGCACCTTCAGCAAGGCCGCATCACGCAAGGCGGCATCCCCTGACATCAGGTCATCGAGCAAGGCCAAGGCCTCGTCCTGCTGGGTCCGCACCAGGCGGGCCAGGCGGGCGCTCGCGTTGCTGCGCTCGTGGGCGGTGATCAGGCCCTCCATGGCTGCGCCGGTGATCCACATCCCGCCATCGCCCATGGCAGTGCGTTCCAGCAGGTCCAGCGCCTCCGGGGTATCGACCAGGTAAACGAGGGCGTCGGCCACGGCGATCTCGAACTCGCTCGGCGCAGCTGCAGCCCCCTGCGACGCCCGGAACAGCGTCTGGAGCAGGGCCACCGTGTCCGGCCCGGAATCGATCACCGCCAGGGTTTTGGGCGCCCTGGCCTCCTGCCGACCGATGCAGGCACGCAGTGCATCGCGTACCTTGGCATGCTCGTCAGGCGTCAGCAACAGTGGATCTATGAAGGAAAAGCCATCCCCGTACTCGCGCCCTGTGGCGCCCAGTTCTCGGACAAAAAGATCGTAAGCAGCCGTCATGTATTGGACTCCCGGGCCTGGCCCGTTCATTGATCGCCAGGGGCTTTTTCTTTCACCACCTTGGCGCCGAAGCTCACCAGCTTCTGGCGCCGCATCTTGAGCAGGATCTGCCGCTCGACACGCTTCCACATGTCACCACCGCCGAGCGCTTTTTTCTCGGGTGTCTGGATCACGGTGATCTCGCCGCGGGCCTGCAGGGCGTAGGTAGCAGACGCCAACGCCCACAGGTCCTTCAGGAAGGGCGGGCCTTCGCCGCGCTTCTCGTCCCAGGGGACCTCCTTGAGCCAGTCGTCGATCAGCGAGCCGCCGGCGGTGGATTCGAGCGACGACCCGCCGCGCTCGACGGCCAGGTCCACCGCATTGTCCTTGCCGCCAGACCAGAAGACTGCGCCATTCTCGGGCGATTCGAGGTCCAGCAAGGCCACCACGCCCACCCAAGCCTCGTCGGCGGGCGGATCACCGGCCTTGATCTTGTCGATGGTGGGCAACAAGGCCTTGAGGCCCTCGCGGGCCTTCTGGCGCGTGGTTTCCAACCGGGCCAGCAGGGCCGCGACCGCAGCCGCATCCCCCCGCGTTTGGCCGCCCGCAGTTGCCGCACGGTGTCCACGGTAGCGGCACCCTGCTCGGCCAGCTTCTTGCGCTGGGCGCTGTTCTTGAGATCGGCGGCCAGGTGCTGCACGCGCAGAACCGCATGACCCAGCTGCGGCTCGATGCGTTCCACCGCCTCGACCTGGCGCAGGCGCACGGCCAGTTGCTGCAAGGACAGCCGGGCACGCACCACATCGCTCTCGCCCAGTGTCTGCTGGCAGGCCTTCACCAACTGGGCCAGGTCCTTGGCGGTGCTCTTCTGGGCCAGCAAGGCCTTCTTGATGTCGGGGGCCAGTCGCTTGAACAACTGCGTCAGCCGGAGCAGTTCGTCGGCAGTGTCCTTGGCATCGGCTGTCGGCTTGGCCGCAGGAGACACGGGCATTGCCGCTGCTGGATCAGAGATGCCCTCTGCCTCTGACGCGTCCTCGTCCACCTCCTGGCCATCGACCTTGAGCGCCACCTTGCGGATCGGGGCGCCCTTCAGCTTGAGCCAGGCCTGCAGCTTCTTGCCCAGCCCGCTCAGCAGGCGATCTTCCAGCACCAGCACCAGGGTGTCGCGCCGGGCATCGTCCACCTCGGTCACACCCCAGGTGGCCATTTTGAGCCCGGTCTCATCGCGCAGGGCTTGGCCAGTGACTTGCCTGCACGGGTGGCATGAAGGCTCAGGCGGTGGTCCTCTGGGCGCTTGCCCAGCGCCACCGCGAATTTCATCGGCTGGCGGCGCGATCGCGCCAATGCGGCCTTCAGGTCGTCAGTGTCCATGGCGGTGCATCGGTCGCCGGCAGCGAGGCGAGTTGGGGTGACCGGATGCTATCGCAGACGAGCACAGTGCCCCTACCCTCTAAAAGGGGACTTCCCGACAGCAAAACCCTCGCAAATCCAGGCAAATGCCCTGGCGCCCACCTACCCCCAGGTACACAAAAACAGCGCCAGCAGGCACAATGTCGGACTGCCCGTTTACCGGGCATCGCCCCCGAAGCTCCCCCGCGCCGTCCCCCGTGTCCAACGCCCCCGCCACCGCCGCAACCCTGGCGGCCCCGTCCCAGGTCAAGCCTGCCCTCGATGGCAAGGCCGGCAAAGCCGCGCCCGCCATGCCGGCGGCCAAGTCCCTGACCAGCTACCGGCCGTTCTGGGCCAAGCGCTTCGGGCGGGCCAAGTTCCTGCCCATGAGCCGCGACGAGATGAACGAGCTCGGCTGGGACAGCTGCGACATCATCATCGTCACGGGCGACGCCTACGTGGACCACCCCAGCTTCGGCATGGCCGTGATCGGCCGTGTGCTGGAGGCCCAGGGCTTCCGGGTGGGCATCATCGCCCAGCCCTACTGGCAGAGCGCTGACCCGTTCAAGGTGCTGGGCAAGCCCAACCTGTTCTGGGGCGTGGCCGCGGGCAACATGGATTCGATGATCAACCGCTACACGGCTGATCGCAAGATCCGCAGCGACGACGCCTACACACCCGGCGGCGGCGGCGGCAAGCGCCCCGACCGCGCCTCGCTGGTCTACGCCCAGCGCTGCAAGGAAGCCTTCCCCGAGGTGCCCATCATCATGGGCGGCATCGAGGCCTCGCTGCGCCGCATCGCCCACTACGACTACTGGCAGGACAAGGTGCGCCGCTCCATGGTGATGGACGCCAAGGCCGACCTGCTGCTGTACGGCAACGCCGAGCGCGCCGTGATCGAGATCGCGCACCGCCTGGCCGCGCGCGAGCCCATCGAGCAGATCACCGACGTGCGCGGCACGGCCTTCCTGCGCCGCACCAACGACCCGACCGCCGAGGGCTGGTTCGAGCTGGACTCGACCGAGGTCGACATGCCCGGCCGCATCGACCAGCACATCAACCCCTACATGACCATGGCCCAGCAGGCCGAGGCCCAGGGAGAGACCTGCGCGCGCGAGGAAGAAGGCGCTTTCGATCCGCTCAAGAAGCTGGCGCTGCCACCCCAGGCGGCTTCGTTCGGCCAAGGCGCTCAAGCTGATCTGCAAGGCGGCGCCAAGCCGATCAAGCTCGTCGTGAACCCGGCCCTGGCCGCCAAGTCCGCGGCCATCAAGTCGCAAGCCGCCGCCACCGCAGAGCTGCCCGCCCGCACCGGCCGGCTCGCCCTGCCCCCGCGCGACCGCACCGTGATCCGCCTGCCCGCCTACGAGCAGGTCAAGAGCGACCCGGTGCTCTACGCCCACGCCAACCGCGTGCTGCACCTGGAAACCAACCCCGGCAACGCCCGCGCGCTGGTGCAGGCCCACGGCCACCGCGACGTGTGGATCAACCCGCCGCCCATCCCGCTCACCATGGCCGAGATGGACCACGTGTTCGGCCTGGAGTACGCGCGCAGCCCGCACCCGGCCTATGCCGACGAGCACGGCAGCCACGACGGCGCCACCAAGATCCCCGCGTGGGAGATGATCCGCTTCAGCGTGAACATCATGCGCGGCTGCTTCGGCGGCTGCACCTTCTGCTCGATCACCGAGCACGAAGGCCGCATCATCCAGAGCCGCTCCGAGGATTCCGTGATCCAGGAGATCGAGGAGATCCGGGACAAGGTCAAGGGCTTCACCGGCGTCATCTCCGACCTGGGCGGCCCCACGGCCAACATGTACCGCATCGGCTGCAAATCGCCCGAGATCGAGGCGGCCTGCCGCAAGCCCTCGTGCGTGTACCCCGATGTGTGCGGCAACCTCAACACCGACCATGGCCCGCTGATCAAGATCTACCGCCGCGCGCGTGCGCTCAAGGGCGTCAAGAAGATCCTGATCGGCTCGGGGCTGCGCTACGACCTGGCCGTCAAGTCGCCCGAGTACATCAAGGAGCTGGTCACGCACCACGTGGGCGGCTACCTGAAGATCGCGCCCGAGCACACCGAGACCGGCCCGCTGTCCAAGATGATGAAGCCCGGCATGGGCGCCTACGACCGATTCAAGCAGCTGTTCGAGCAGTTCAGCGCCGAAGCCGGCAAGAAGCAGTACCTGATCCCCTACTTCATCGCGGCCCACCCCGGCACCACCGATGAAGACATGATGAACCTGGCGATCTGGCTCAAGCGCAACGGCTTCAAGGCCGACCAGGTGCAGACCTTCTACCCCAGCCCCATGGCCACGGCCACGGCCATGTACCACTCGGGGCTCAACCCGCTCAAGGGCATCAGCCGCACCGAGGGCAAGGCCGAGCGCGTGGACATCGTGCGCGGCGACAGGCGCCGCCGCCTGCACAAGGCCTTCCTGCGCTACCACGACCCGAACAACTGGCCGCTGCTGCGCGAGGCCCTGAAGGACATGGGGCGCGCCGACCTGATCGGCAACGGCAAGCACCACCTGATCCCGACCTACCAGCCCAGCGGGGATGGCGGCTACCAGAGCGCGCGTCGCAAGAACTCCACCCAGGCCGGCACCAAGACCTCGGTGGTGACGCAGGGCCGCGTCAAGTCGGGCAGCGGTGCGCCGCCGGCCGGCCGCATCCTGACGCAGCACACCGGCTTGCCCCCCCGGGACAATGGGGCGGGCCGCCCCGGTCAGCGCAACCCCAAGGCTCCTCGCGGCGGCCGGAAGGCTTGATCAGGGCGTCGTGGTGCGGACGGTCGAGAATGCGGCCGCCACGCCTTCGGCACTGAAACTCGCTGTCAAGGCGCCAGAGATCGCCACGGTGCCTGCGAACTCCTTGGCAGCGGGGCCGAAGAACCGCCCACGTACATCCCACTGGATGTCGTTGGTGGTGTCATCGATGGCGCACCGGAAGGTGTTGTTCACCTTGTCCACCGTGGCCGTGCAGGTCGCGCCTTCGAAGTTCGGAAAGCCATACGTCATGGTCTGCCGATTGCTCAAACCACCGGCAAGGCAGTCGTTCTGCTGGTACTTGAACCCGCTCAAGGCCACGGTGACATGCCCGCTGGCCTTGTCATAGGTCATCGATAGCAGGGAAGACAGTTCGCCGAACTCGTAGCCCACGGTGTCGAGCCCGGAATCCATGACGCCCACCAGCACACCGCTGTAGCTGCCCGAACCGACGCTGGCGACCGCGCTGGCCTTGGTAGGCACCCCGGCGACATGGGCACCAAGGATCTTGTCGTTCGCGCCGTAGAAGCCCGTGTTCGGCTTTCGGTATTTCCAGTACGCCAGCTTGGTGTAACTCACATTGATGGCTGCGGCATCGATGGTGGCTGCACAGAGATCGGTGCCTGTTGCCTGTGTCCCCGAGGCATGGCGCCGCAAGGTTGTACCCGCCACGGGGTGATTGGCTTCCGACATGCTCAAGGCGGTGGCCGCGATCGAGGCGTTGTAGGCACCGCCGGGATAGTCGACGGGCACCCCGGAAAAGCCCCATTCGACACTGAAGGTCGAGGGCAGCGAGCGCACATCCGTCACACCCGTCACCGACGCGCTGAAGGTCATGCCGGTCACCACCGAGGTGTCAGACCACAGCCCGCCCGCAGAAACATGGTGGACATCGGAGGCCCGGGCATAGCCAGACACCAGCACGCTGGAAGCCTGATCCACGGACAGGACGGTGTAGTTCGTTGGGTCGGTGACCGGCGGCTCGCCTGCCGGGTCCTTGCCCCCACTGCCTCCCCCGCCACAACCTGTCAACACCACGGCATACCCTGCGGCCACCAAAGCCGCACAACAACGAGACAACTTCACTTCCACTCCCTGGACAATCGAATCAAGACATCTGATGACAAATCATCAGATCAAATTATTGAATACGCGCCACCGAAATCCACTGGGCGCAGCCCCCGGCCCCTGGGGGCTCAGGAGACATTTGACAATCGCCCCAGCCTACCTTACAGTAGGTAGCCATGAACACCGCATCGGCCAGCACTGTCGAGACCGTCCACGGCTCCACCCGCCACACCATCCTGCGTGCGGCCCGTGAGCTCATCCAGACGCGCTCCTACCTGGGCTTCAGCTTCCAGGACCTGGCCGATCGCGTGGGCATTCGCAAGGCCAGCCTGTACCACCACTTCCCTTCGAAGGAAGCGCTGGGCGTAGCCGTGCTCGAACACGCCATCCACACCTACGACAAGTGGTTCCAGGCCTTCGAGGGCACACCCGAAGAAGGCTTTCGGATCTACATCAACGGCTTTCGCAACGTGATCGGCGCCGGCCAGCGCGTGTGCCCGGCCGCGGCCTTCATTCCTGGGTGGGATGCGGTCGACAGCGACATCCACCAGACCATCGTGCGCCTGCGCCAGACCCAGGTCGATTGGCTGACTGCGCAGCTGACCAGGCAAGGCCGAGTGACCGATCCCGCTGATGTGGCCGGCCAGATCTTCGCCTTGTGCCAGGGCGCACTGATCTCCGCCCGCGTTACCGGCCGGGTCGAGGATTTCGACGCCGCGCTGGCCCCGATGCGCGCCCAGCTTGGCCTCACCGCCCCCCCATCCCCCACAGGTTCCTGAGCCCGGTCGCCGGAGCAGGATCCATTTTTTTGACCGCACAACCTACCAACCGACAGGTAGACACCCAGAAGGAGCCACCATGAAAGCCGTCATCGCCGCCTATGCCCGCTCGCCCTTCCACTTCGCCACCAAGGGCGCTCTGGCCAAGACCCGGCCCGACACGCTGGCCGCGCAGACCGTCAAGGGCCTGCTGGGCCGTGTCGATCTGGACCCGACCCTTCTGGAAGACCTGATCCTGGGCTGCGCCTACCCCGAAGGCCCGCAGGGCAACAACCTGGCCCGCATCGTCGGCTTCCTGGCCGGCCTGCCCGAACACGTCGGCGGCATGACGGTGAACCGCTTCTGCGGCTCGTCGATGTCGTCCATCCACGTGGCGGCGGCGCAGATCGAGGCCGGCATCGGCGAAGCCTATGTGGCCGCCGGAGTCGAGTCGATGACCATGGTGCCCCAGGGCGGCCTGACCTTCGACCCCAGCCCCGAGTTGATCGCCAGCTACCCGGATGCGTACATGGCCATGGGCCAGACCGCCGAGAACGTGGCCCAGCGCTGGAACGTGTCGCGCGCCGACCAGGAGCAGCTCGCCTTCGTGTCGCACCGCAAGGCCGCCGCCGCGCGTGAGCAGGGCCTGCTCAAGGACGAGATCGTGCCCATCACCACGCCCGATGGCCAGGTGATCGACACCGACGGCTGCATCCGCCCCGGCACCTCGCTGGAGGCCCTGGCCAACCTCAAGCCCGCCTTCCGCCCCGATGGCGTGGTCACGGCCGGCACCTCGTCGCCACTGACCGATGGCGCCGCCGCCGTGCTGGTGGTGCACGAGGACTTCGCCGCGCGCCATGGCCTGGTCCCGCTGGCCCGCATCCGCACCTTCGCCAGCATCGGCTGCGATCCGGCCGTGATGGGCATCGGCCCGGTGCCCGCCACGCGCAAGGCCTTGGCCCGCGCCGGCCTCACCGCCGCCGACCTGGACATCGTCGAGATCAACGAGGCCTTCGGGTCTCAGGCGCTGGCCTGCATCCGCGAGCTGGGCCTGGACATCGACAAGGTCAACGTGGACGGCGGTGCGCTGGCCCTGGGCCACCCGCTGGGCGCCACCGGCGCGCGCATCACCGGCAAGGCCGCGGCCCTGCTGGCGCGCACCAAGGGGCGCTATGCGCTGTCCACGCAGTGCATCGGCGGCGGGCAAGGCATCGCCACGATCCTCGAATCACTCGCCTGAATCAGCTTGCGCAAGGAGCTCACCATGTCCATCACCGACACCCTTCAACGCCCCAGCGTCCAGTCCATCGTGCGCGCCTTCGGCCACCCAGGCCCGGCCAAGCCGCTGACCGACGCTGAAACCGCCCTGCTCGTCACCGCCGAGCGCCGCGACATCGACGTGACACTGGGCATGCCTGGCCATCAGCAACGCCACACCCTGGCCACCTGGAGCTGGGGCCGCCAGGGCCCGCGCGTGCTGCTGGTGCACGGCTGGGAAAGCCGCGCCAGCCACTGGCACGCCTGGGTGCACCCGCTGCTGCGCGCGGGCTTTCAGGTGACGGCGGTGGACAACCTGGCGCACGGCGCCTCCACGGGCGATGCGGCCAACGCGCTGTTGTGGGGCCAGGGCCTGCTGGCCGTTCAGCAGGCCTTCGGGCCGATCCACGCCACCATCGGGCATTCGGCGGGCTCGGCCGCCACGCTGTATGCCTTCGCGCATGGCTTGAAGGTCGATGCCAGCGTGCACATCTCGGGGCCGTCGTCGCTCAAGCGCGTGGCCACGGGCTTCGCGCTGGCCATGGGCCTGGCGCGCGAGGACATCGCCGCCTACCGCAGCGGGCTCGAAGCGCAGCTGGGCTTTCCGATGAGCGAGATGGACATCCCCGCGCTGCAGAGCGGGCTGCGCCACCCTGCCCTGATCCTGCACGATCCGCAGGACAAGGAGGTGCCCTTCACCGAATCGCTGGCGCTGAACGAGGCCTGGCCGCTGTCGCAGCTGGTCAGCGTGGCGGGCGTGGGGCATCGCCGCATCCTGCGCGCACCCGAGGTGATCGCGCAGGTGATCGGCAGCTTGGTCACGCCGGTCGCACACGCTGCCTGAAGGCGACTGAGCATCGGCGGGCGCCAAACGGCGCCTGCCATGTCGGCCCTGGCGGGTTGGCTGCCCGGCGAATCTGTCGGGCACACCCGCAGCAATGCGGCTTGATCGGACACGGCACGCGGCGCAGGCCTCAAGGAGCCCACCCCGCCCTGTCCAACCCCGTCCACAACGGGAAACTCCCTCGCCCGCCACCCCGGAACACCCCGTTCGCTGACTTAAAATCGGCGCTTTCTCAGCGACCGCCGTCCATGTCAGCCTCCACCGGGAACGCATCCTCGCCGTTCGACTTCAAGAGTGCCTCGCTCACCTTGATGTCCTTCGTGCTCAAGACCATGAGCCTGCAGACCCTGGCGCAAGCCATGGAGGAGCGTTTCGGCGAGACCCCGGATTTCTTCAGCCGCGACCCGGTCGTGATCGACCTGACGCACCTGGCCAGCCTGGATTCGCTGCCCAACTTCCCCGGCCTGATCGAGCTGTTGACCAAGTTCCAGCTCACGCCCGTGGCCGTGCGCGGCGGCAACCCCGGCCAGATGGCCGCGGCCCTCATGGCCGGCCTGGGCGAGGCCCCTGACGGCCAGTCCGCCCCCGCCCGCGTCGAGACCGTGGTGCAAGAGGTGGTGCGCGAAGTGATCCGCGAAGTGCCGGTCGAGGTGCCCGTGCAGGTGCCCACCGCCGTGCCCACGCTGGTGATCGACAAGCCGCTGCGCTCCGGCCAGCAGGTCTACGCCAAGGGTGGCGATTTGATCGTGCTGGCCGCCGTGAACAACGGCGCCGAGGTGATCGCCGACGGCCACATCCACGTGTACGCCCCGCTGCGCGGCAAGGCCATCGCGGGCGCCAAGGGCAACACCGAGGCCCGCATCTTCGCGGCCAGCATGGAGCCCGAACTGATTTCGATCGCCGGCACCTACCGCACCACCGACAACCCCCTGCCGCCCGATGTGGTCGGCAAGCCGGCGCAGATCCGGCTGGAGGGCGATCGCCTGGTGTACGAGGCGCTGAGCAAATCCTGATTTTCCGAAGAATCGACAGAACCTACTCGAAAGGACCGCCTTCCATGGCCAAGATCATCGTGGTGACCTCCGGCAAGGGTGGCGTCGGCAAGACGACCACCAGCGCCAGCTTCGCCTCCGGCCTCGCCCTGCGCGGCCACAAGACCGCCGTGATCGACTTCGACGTCGGCCTGCGCAACCTCGACCTGATCATGGGCTGCGAACGCCGCGTGGTCTATGACCTGATCAACGTGATCCACGGCGAGGCCAACCTCAACCAGGCCCTGATCAAGGACAAGCAGTGCGACAACCTGTTCGTGCTGGCCGCCTCGCAGACGCGCGATAAAGATGCCCTCACGCAGGACGGCGTCGAGAAGGTGCTGAAGGACCTGGCCGAGATGGGCTTCGAGTACATCGTGTGCGACTCGCCCGCCGGCATCGAAACCGGCGCGCTGATGGCCATGCACTTCGCCGACGAGGCCCTGGTGGTGACCAACCCCGAGGTGTCCTCCGTGCGCGATTCGGACCGCATCCTGGGCATGCTCAACAGCAAGACCAAGCGCGCCATCGACAAGCTCGAGCCCATCAAGGAGCACCTGCTGATCACCCGCTACAACCCCAACCGGGTCGAGGGCGGGCAGATGCTGTCGCTGGAAGACATCCACGAGATCCTGCGCATCAAGCTGATCGGCGTGATCCCCGAATCCGAGACCGTGCTGAGCGCCTCGAACCAGGGCGTGCCGGCCATCCACATGAAGGATTCCGACGTGTCCGAGGCCTACAAGGACGTGATCTCGCGCTTCCTGGGCGAGGACAAACCCCTGCGCTTCGTCGAAGCCGAAAAGCCCGGCTTCTTCAAGCGCCTGTTCGGAGGCAAGTAAGGCCATGGGATTCCTCAACTTCTTCCTCGGCGAAAAGAAGCAGACGGCCAGCGTGGCCAAGGAACGGCTGCAGCTGATCCTGGCCCACGAGCGCAACGGCCGCTCCAGCAGCCCCAACTACCTGCCCGACCTGCAGCGCGAGCTGGTGGCCGTGATCTCCAAGTACGTCTCGATCAACCCGGACGACATCAAGGTGCACCTGGAACGCCAGGACGACCTCGAAGTGCTGGAGGTCAAGATCGAGCTGCCGGACGCCGCCAGCCGCTGAACCGGAGGCCGGCGTGCGTTGTCACGCCGGCGTCATGCTGCGGTCATGCCGCAAAAGCACCCTTGTTGCAGTGCACAATAGCTGCACGATTGACAGCGGACGAGGGTGCAGCCATGCGGTATGTCGTGTTCAACCAGAAGGGTGGGGTCGGCAAGTCGACCATCACCTGCAACCTGGCGGCCATCAGCGCCCAGCAGGGCCTGCGCACCCTGGTGGTCGATCTGGACCCGCAGGGCAACACCACCCACTACCTGCTGGGTGACGATGTGCCCGAGGGCACGCTGGGCGCGGCCGATTTCTTCGACCAGACGCTCAAATTCACCGCCCGCCCCAAGGGGGCGCCCGAGTTCATCGTGGCCACCCCCTGGGACAACCTGGACCTGATGCCTTCCAGCCCCGAGCTCGATGAGCTGCAGACCAAGCTGGAATCGCGCCACAAGATCTACAAGCTGCGCGAGGCGCTGGACGAGCTGGCCGACGACTACGACCGCGTCTACATCGACACGCCGCCCGCGCTGAATTTCTACACACGCTCAGCATTGATCGCGGCCAAGGGCTGCCTGATCCCCTTCGACTGCGACGATTTCTCGCGCCGCGCGCTGTACAGCCTGCTGGACAACGTGCAGGAGATCCAGGCGGATCACAACGCGGATCTGAAGGTCAGCGGGATCGTGGTGAACCAGTTCCAGCCGCGGGCCAATCTGCCGCAGCAGCTGGTGCGCGAGCTGGTGGACGAGGGCTTGCCGGTGCTGCAGCCCTACCTGAGTGCGTCGGTGAAGATCAAGGAATCACACCAGCTGGCGCGGCCGATGATCCATCTGGATGCGCGGCACAAGCTGACGCAGGAGATGGTGGCTTTGCACGACACGCTGCGAGTTTGATCCTTTGCCCGCGATGGGCTGAGCGCTTTGTCGTTGCAGCGCGGGGCGGGGTCTGAGGGGGCCTCTGACCGGGCTTCAATGTTGGCGGTCACGCCTGCGGCGTGACTGCTCTCCGGTGCTCGTACGGGACAGGTGGCTGCGCAACTCGCCCTTCGGGCTCAAACATGCTCGCCATCCCCTGGCCATAGGCCAGGGGCAGACCCGTCCCTCCCTGCGCGCCTGCGACGCCAACAAGGCGCCCGGCCAGAGGCCCCCTCAGCCCTTTGTGCCCCGCTCTACGCATGCGGCGAGCGGGGCGAAACAGGGGTGTGGGGACAGCCGGCAGGGCGCCTTGTTGGCGCCGAGCAGCGCAGCGGCAAGGTGGGCATGTGCGCAGCACATGCTTCGTCATCTGACCGGCCGGCTGCCCCCACACCCCGCGCCCCGCGCTCTCCCGAGAAAGCGCCCAGGCAACCGCATGCCAAGAGGCAACCGATCAAAGAACTCAGGCCAAAGCAGCACGATGCGCCGTGCGCCCCCGGCGCATCCCCCACCATTGCAGTTCGGCGAACACCACCACAGCCGCCGCCTGCGCCAGCACGAAGGCCAGCCCCCACATACTCGGCTGCACCCAGCCCAGCACCAGGATGCCGACGCTCTCCAAAGCCCACAGCGCATTGAACCCCACCACCGCCCAGCCCAGGGCCGACGGAATGCGCTCCCGGCGCGACAGCACGAGCAAGCCCAGCGCATAAGGCAAGGACACCAGTCCCGCCCCCAGCAACAAGGCGACAGGCAAGCCCAACAGCGGTGACAGCACCGCGTGGCCGCCGACCATCAGCAGGCCAGTGGCCGCGCTGGCTGCGGCATCCAACAGCAAAGCGAAACGAAGCAGACGGGTCATGGGCATGGAAGACATGGCTTTCTCCGGTAGGTGATGAAACAAAACAGGTGACACCGGAGCCCATGGTGTCGGCCCGCGTGCAGCACGTCGATTACCTCGGAGGTCATGGCCGCTCGGCAGGCATCCCGCTATCCTGCGGACCATGAACCGCCTGCCCACCGTGCCTTCAGCGCCCTCCCCCCACACGCCATCCGTGGGCACACAGTTGCGCGACTGGCGCCAGCGCCGCCGCCTGAGCCAGCTCGATCTGGCGCTGGACACCGACGTGTCCGCCCGTCACCTGAGCTTCATCGAGACAGGCCGCTCCATGCCCAGCCGCGACATGCTGATCCGCCTGGCCGAGCGCCTGGACATCCCCCTGCGCGAGCGCAACACCCTGCTGATGGCCGCCGGCCACGCGCCGGTCTACGCCGAGCGCCCGCTGGCCGACCCCGGCATGGCCTCGGCCCAGCGCGCGGTCTCGTTGATCCTGCAAGGCCACATGCCCTACCCCGCCATCGCGGTGGACAGCCACTGGAACCTGCTGCAGGCCAACCCCATCGCGCAGGCGCTGATGGGCAGCGTGGACGCCTCCCTCCTGCAAGGTCGGGTCAACGTGCTGCGCGTGAGCCTGCATCCCAAGGGCTTCGGCGGCCAGATCGTCAACATGGCCGATTGGCGTGCCCACCTGCTCGCGCGGCTGCACCAGCAGATCGAAGCCAGCGGTGATCCGGTCTTGTCCGCGCTGCTCGACGAACTGCGCGACTACCCGATTCCCTCGCAGGATACCGACGCGTCGCACTCGGCGGATGACGATCTCGGCGGCGTGGCCGTGCCGCTGCGCCTGCGCACCCCCTTTGGCGTGCTCAGCTTCATCAGCACGACCACGGTGTTCGGCACGCCGGTGGACATCACCTTGTCGGAACTGGCGCTCGAAACCTTCTTTCCGGCGGACGAAGCCACCCAGCAGGCACTGCAGACGCTGGCTGCCTCGCTCTGATCACGCAACCGCGATCGTCGGGCGGCACACGCGAGGGAATCAAGCCTCGTCCAGCGTTTCCTGCAATTCTTCTTCCCAGAAGAGCAGGTCGTCACCGTTCACATGTAGCCAGTCCATCGCCGATTGGCCATGCTTCAGCCAGTCGACATCGGGCTCTTGCGCCTCGTGGCGACGCATCAGGTGCTCGGCCACCAGGCCGGCTGCCACCAGGGTTTGCACCTCGGATTCGGCACCACGACCGCCCAGCAACTCCAAGTCATGGTGCAGGCGGATGGCCGCCACCACCGATGGCGCCAGACGCCAAACGCGGGCCACCAACGCGCCCACCACGGCGTGGTCGGTGCGGTGGTTGGCATTCTCGGTGGCGATGGGCGAGCGGTCGATGCGGGCTCTGGCTTCGATCACCGTGCCGGCATAGCCCTTCACGCTCTGCATCATCACCGGCATGCCCACGTGCGAGAACAGGCCGTAGGTGTGCGCCAAGTCAGGCGACAGGCCAGGCAGCTTCTTCGCGATGAAGGCCATGGCCAGGGCGCGCTTGGTCGAGCGCTCCCAGAAGCGTTCGAGCAGCTTGTGGTTCACGCGGATCGCGCGCTGCATCAGGAAACCGGCCATCACCGACGCGGTGTGCTCCAGGCCCAAGCGGTTCATGGCCTGGCCGACGGTCTGCACGGGCTGCCCGGCGGCGAACAGCGGGCCGTTCGAGCTGCGGATCAGCGTGGCGGACATGGCCACATCGCTCGCGGCGATCCGGGCGATTTCGTTCAGATCGGGCTCGGTCTGCGCCATGGCAGCGCGCAGCCGCGAGAGCAGCTCCGGGCACGGCGGAATGACGATCTGCTGGAGCGGGCCGCTGCGGCGAGCCTGGTCGAGTTCGGCCTGGATGGCGGCCGTTTGGGTCGGCTCGGGGGCGGTCATCGTCGTCATGGATAAAACGTGGCGATTTCGGACAGAAATGGATGGCTCGTGGCCGTCACTTCTTATCGGCATTCACCGTTCGGGATGAAGCAGCCAGATCGGTAACTTTGCAAAATTCGAAGCGGTCAGAGCCCTTGACAAAAGGGACAGGGCGAGTGCTTCGTTCGGCCTCGGTCAGTCTCCGACCGACACGCTCGGGATGGGCTTCAACGGCCCACGAAACACCTCCTTGCCCGGTTTGCCGCTCAGGGGCGGAAATTCCAGGGGCTGCTCCGGTACCTCGCAGTCGGGCAACTGGTCCAGCAAGTGGCGGATCAGGGTCAGGCGGCCACGGCGCTGGTCGTTGAAATCCACCAGCGTCCAGGGCGCGTGCTCGGTGTGCGTGGCGCGCAGCATCGCATCGCGGGCCTTGCCGTAGTCGGCGTACTTTTCGCGCGATTCCAGGTCGATGGGGGAGAGCTTCCAGCGCTTGAGCGGATCGTCACGGCGTTCGAGGAATCGCTGTTCCTGCTCGGCCTGATCCACCGTGAGCCAGTACTTGAAGAGCAGGATGCCGTCGTCCACCAGCAGTTGCTCGAACAGCGGCACCTGCGCCAGGAAACGCTTGACCTCGGCCTCGCTGGCGAAACCCATCACGCGCTCGACACCGGCGCGGTTGTACCAGCTGCGATCGAACAAGGCGATGCGGCCACCGGCCGGCAAGTGCTTCACATAGCGCTGGAAGTACCACTGGGTCCGTTCGTCCTCGCTGGGCTTGGACAAGGCCACCACCTGGCACTGGCGCGGGTTGAGCACCTGGCTGATCGCACTGATCACGCCGCCCTTGCCGGCCGTGTCGCGCCCTTCGATCAGTACCACCAGGCGTTTGCCGTGGTGTTGCACCCAGCGGGCCACGCGGTCGAGCTCCAGGTGCAACTGTGCCAACTGCTCCTCGTATTCTTTTCGGCCCAGGTGGCCGTCAGGCTTGTCACCCTTCTTGTCGCTCTTTTTCCCACGGCTGTCGTCTGAACCGTTCTTCTTGCTCGGCATGGATCGGGTCTCCTGGATGGGGATGGCGCACACCGCGCGCCGTGTCCGTACACTAGCGCCTTTCGCCCGGCTCTGCCTGGGCAACCGCCCTATCCCTGTGCCATGAACATCCTGCTCGCGCCGATGGAGGGTCTGCTGGATTTCGCCCTGCGCGACATCCTGACCCGCGTCGGCGGCATCGACCGCTGCGTCTCCGAGTTCATCCGTGTGACGGACCAGTTGCTGCCCGAGCGCGTCTTCTACCGCATCGTGCCCGAGCTCAGGCGCGGCGGCCTCACCCCGGCTGGCGTGCCCGTGCGCGCGCAACTGCTGGGCTCCGATCCCAGTTGCCTGGCCGACAACGCCGCGCGCCTGGCCGCCCTGGGCCCTGCCGGCATCGACCTCAACTTCGGCTGCCCGGCCAAGATCGTCAACCGCCATGGCGGCGGCGCGGCACTGCTCCAGGAGCCCGAACTGCTGGCGCGCATCGTCACCGCCGTGCGCCGCGCGGTGCCTGCCGACATGCCCGTGTCGGCCAAGATGCGCCTGGGCTTCCATGACGACAGCCTGGCCATCGACTGCGCGCAGGCCCTGGCTTCGGGCGGCGCAAGCGAGCTGGTGGTGCACGCGCGCACCAAGGCCCACGGCTACCGCCCACCCGCCTACTGGGACCGCATCGCCGACATCCGCGCGGCCGTGGACATCCCGGTAGTGGCCAATGGCGAAATCTGGACGGTGGACGATGCCCTGCGCTGCCGTGAGGTGTCTGGCTGCACCGACCTGATGCTGGGGCGCGGCATCGTGACCGATCCAGGCCTGGCGCTGGCCATCCGCTTCGCGGTGCAAGACGATGCCGGTGCGGCCTTGCCCGGCTGGCTTGAGCTGCAACCACTGCTGCACATCTTCTGGGGCCTGATCGAGGCCCACATCGAACCCCGCCACCGCGCCGGCCGGCTCAAGCAGTGGCTGAACTTCCTGCGCCGACGCTTCCCCGAAGCCGAAGAGGCCTATCAGGCGGTGCGCACGATCACGGATTCGCGGGCCATCTCGGCATGGCTGGGGATCGATCCTGGCGAGGCAGGGATGCCGCTGGCCGCCTGAACCACGCCAGAAAGCGCCGAGGCCACCCAGGCCTGCACGTGCTGGCATTGCTGCGCCGTGAGGTGCAGTCCCAGCTTGCTGCGCCGCCAGAGAACGTCGTCACCTGAGCGGGCCCATTCGTGGCGCAGCAGGTAGCGCAACTCGCACTCATATACACCGGGCGCCACTTCGCCGCCCAGATCGGCCACCGACGACGCGCCGTCCAGTATCCGTTCCGCACGCGCGCCATAGGCACGCACCCAGCGCTCAGCCACCTTCACGGGCAGCCATGGATGCTTGTGCTGCCAGCGCGAGGCGAAGGCCAGCATGTCGCGGTCCGGCCGCAGCGCCGGGCCGATCCAGGCGTCCAGATTGCCTCCAGGCAATCGGGCATTGCGCGTCCACGCCCGACGGTCATCACCCAGCATTTCGCCGATCTGCGTAGCGGCCTCTTCAGCCAGCTTGCGGTAGGTGGTGATCTTGCCGCCCCACACTGTCATCAGGGGCGCCCCATGGGTGCAGGTTTCGAGCAGGTAGTCACGCGTCACGGCTGAGGCATCCGCGTGCGCATCTTCCAGCAAAGGGCGCACACCGGCATAGCTCCACAGCACCATGTCGGGCCGCACGGGCGCCCTGAAGTAGGCGCTGGCCTGTTCGCACAGATACGCCGTTTCCTCTTCCGTGATCCGGGCCTTGTCGGGCATGGACGGCACTTCGACATCGGTCGTGCCGATCAGGGTGAAGTTCCGCTCATATGGAATCGCGAAGATGATGCGCCCGTCCTGCGCCTGGAAGATGTAGGCGTGCTCGTGCTCGAACAGGCGGGGCACCACGATGTGGCTGCCCTTGACCAGACGCAGGCTGTGCCGCGTGAGCGCCTCGCCGCCTGGCGCGCTGGCCACCTCGCGCAAAAAAGCATGCGCCCAAGGCCCTGCCGCATTGACCAGCATGCGTGCCTTCACCGTGTGCAGCGTGTGCTGGGCTCCAGGCGCCACGGCCTCACGCTGCAGGCGCACCGACCAGCCCTGCTCACCACGCGTGGCCTGCACACAGCGGGTGCGCGTGAGCACAGTGGCACCGCGTTCGCGCGCGTCCATCGCGTTGAGCACCACCAGGCGCGCGTCGTCCACCCAGCCGTCGGAGTAGACGAAGCCACGCTTGAACCGCGCCTGCAGCGGCGCACCCAAGCGATGCCCACGCAAGGCCACGCCGCGCGAGCCAGGCAGTACCTCGCGACGGGCCAGGTGGTCGTACAGGAACAGGCCCAAGCGGATCAGCCACGCCGGCCGCATGTGCGGATCGTGCGGCATCACGAAGCGCAGCGGCTTCATGATGTGTGGCGCGCTGCGCAGCAGCACCTCGCGCTCTTGCAAAGCTTTGCGCACCAGCGCGAACTCGCGGTGCTCCAGGTAGCGCAGGCCACCGTGGATCAGCTTGGTCGACGACGACGAGGTGTGCGCCGCCAAGTCATGCTGCTCCACCAGCAGCACCTTGAAGCCCCGCCCGGTCAGGTCGCGCGCGATGCCCACGCCATTGATGCCACCGCCCACGACCAGCACGTCACAGCTGTCAGGGATGGGCGTGTTCAGCGCCGCATGCAGTTCGGCATCTCGGCGGTCGGCAGGCAAGGCGTTGGCGTCCATGGGCAACTCCAGATCCGGCGCCACCGTGTCATCACACCCGCGCTCGGATCGATTCGTTTTCATTCGATTCAGCGCATTGTAGTTCGATACAATTCCTTTTTGTGTGAAATGATTCGCTTATGATCGCGATATGAACCTCAATCCGCGTCAGACACGCCTGCTCGAACAGGTCCGCGCACAGGATGTGGTCAGCATCGAGCACCTGGCCGAATCGCTGGGCGTCACCCTGCAGACCATCCGGCGTGACGTGCAGTTGCTGGCCCAGGCCGGTCTGCTGGCGCGTTACCACGGGGGCGTGCGCCTGCCCCGCTCCACCACGGAGAACCTGGCCTACCAGCAGCGTCAGGAGCTCAACGCGGCCGGCAAGCAGCGCATCGCGCGGGCCATCGCCCAGGCCATCCCGCACCACTGTTCGCTGCTGGTCAACATCGGCACCACCACCGAGGCCATCGCCCGCGAACTGCTGGGACACCAGGGCCTGCGCGTCATCACCAACAACCTGAACGTGGCCGGCATCCTCGCGGCCAACACCTCGTGCGAGGTGATCGTGGCAGGCGGCGCCATGCGCCACCTCGATCGCGGCATCGTCGGCGAAACAGCGGTGGATTTCATCCGCCAGTTCCGCGTCGACATCGGCCTGATCGGCATCTCGGGCATCGAGGCCGACGGCACCCTGCGTGATTACGATCTGCGTGAGGTGAAGGTGGCGCAGGCCCTGATCGAGCACAGCCGAGAGGTGTGGCTGGCCGCCGACCAAGGCAAGTTCAACCGCCCGGCCATGGTCGAACTGGCCCGACTGGACCAGATCGACCGCCTGTACACCGACGCACCGCCGCCAGAGCCCTTCCCCGCGCTGCTGGCCGAGGCCGGCATCGACTGCATCGTCGTTCCCTGAACCCCAAGCGATAAAACCATGGCCTACCTGCTCGCCCTCGACCAAGGCACCTCCAGCTCGCGCAGCATCGTGTTCAACGAGGCCGGCGAGATGCTGGCCATCGCCCAGCAGGAGTTCCACCAGCACTTCCCGCGCCCCGGCTGGGTCGAGCACGATGCACTTGAGATCTGGCGCTCGCAGCTGGCCACCGCGCGCGAAGCCCTGACCAAGGCCGGCATCAGCGCCGCGCAGGTGCACGCCATCGGCATCACCAACCAGCGCGAGACCACGCTGGTCTGGCACCGCGACACCGGCGAGCCGCTGGGCCACGCCATCGTCTGGCAGGACCGCCGCGGCGAGGCCCTGTGCCAGCAACTGCGCGAGCAGGGCCACGAAGCGCTGATCCGCGAGCGCACCGGCCTGGTGGTGGATGCCTACTTCTCGGCCACCAAGCTGGCCTGGATCCTGGCCAATGTGCCGGGCGCACGTGACCTGGCCAAGCAGGGCAAGCTGGCCTTCGGCACCATCGACAGCTGGCTGTTGTGGCAGCTCACCGGGGGCACGGCTGCGCAAGGCGCGGTGCACGCCACCGACGTGAGCAACGCCTCGCGCACCATGCTGTTCAACATCGGCACGCAAACGTGGGACGACGACTTGCTCGCGCTGTTCGACATCCCCCGCTCGCTGCTGCCCGAGGTGCGCCCCTCGTCCCACGTGTTCGCGCGCACGGCGGGCAACCTCTTCGGCGGCGCGCGCGTGCCCATCGCCGCGATGGCGGGCGATCAGCAAAGCGCCCTCTTCGGCCAGGCCTGCTTCACGCCCGGCCTCGCGAAGAACACCTACGGCACGGGCTGCTTCCTGCTTACGCACACGGGCGGGCGCCGCTTCGATTCGCACAACGGCCTGATCAGCACCATGGCCGCCACGCCCGATGCCCAGCCGGCCTATGCCCAGGAGGGCAGCGTGTTCATCGGCGGTGCGGTGGTGCAGTGGCTGCGTGACGGCTTGCAAGCCATCGAAGGCAGCCACCAGGTCGAGCAGCTCGCCATGAACGTGCCTGATGCCGGCGGCGTGGTCTTCGTGCCGGCATTCACCGGCCTGGGCGCGCCTTACTGGAAGCCGCACGCAAAAGGCGCGATCCTTGGGTTGACGCGCGGCACCACCGTGGCCCACATCGCGCGCGCCGCGCTGGAGAGCATAGCCTTCCAGAGCGCGGCCCTGTTGCAGGCCATGGCCGCCGACATCCGTGCGGGTGGCGGCACCGAGGTGTCCGAATTGCGCGTGGATGGCGGCGCCTGCCGCAACGATCTGCTGATGCAGTTCCAGGCCGATCTGCTGGGCATTCCGGTGGCACGCCCGCAGGTGACGGAAACCACCGCGCTGGGCGCCGCCTACCTGGCGGGCCTGGCCACCGGCGTCTATGCAGGGCTGAACGAACTGGCCGCCAAGTGGCGCGTGGAGCGCCGCTTCATGCCCACCATGGCCCGCGCGCAGGCCGAGGCATTGATGACGCAATGGCAGAAGGCCGTGTCGCAGGTCGTGGCGGACTGAGCCGCCGCACTGGTCACTGCACGAAGCGGTCTCATCACGAGACCGCTCATCGCTCACTCCTCGATCTTCACGCCCTTCCAGAAGGCCACGCGGTCCTTGATCTCAGCCGCGGCCTCGCTGGGCTCCGGGTAGTACCAGACGGCATCCGGGTTCGCATCGCCATCGACGAACAGCGTGTAGTAGCGTGCCTGGCCTTTCCACGGGCACGAGGTGCGGTGGTTGCTGCTCAGCACGTACTCCTGCTTCAACGCACTGGCGGGGAAATAGTGGTTGCCCTCGACCACCACCGTGTCGTCGCTCTCGGCCACGACGGTGCCGTTCCAGATGGCTTTCATCAGCGTGTCCTTCTCGTTGAATCAGTGATTGGCCAGGAAATCCTTCTTGCCGATCTCGACCCCACCGTGGCGCAGCAGGTTGTAGGCCGTGGTCACGTGGAAGTAGAAATTGGGCAGCACCTGCTCGGTCAGGTAGGCCAACCCCTGGTATTCCACCACACCCGTGGCGCGGGTGATCAGGATGGTGTGGTCCTCGCTGCCGTCGATGTCCTCCGGCTTGAAGGTGGCCAGGTAGTCGATGGTGCGGGCCACGCGGGCCTGCAGTTCCTCGAAACTGGTTTCGACATCCTCAAAGCGCGGGATCTCCACACCGGCCAGGCGCGACACACCGCCCTTGATCATGTCGGTGGCGATCTGCACCTGGCGCACCATCGGGAACATGTCCGGGAACAGGCGCGAGCTCAGGAAAGCCTGCGGATCGATCTTGCGGGCCTCGCAATGGGCCTGCGCCTTGCCCAGGATGCTGGACAAGGCCTTGAGGGTGCGCGTGGCGGGCACCACGCTGGCGGCGTACATCGAAATGCTCATGGGAAACTCCATGTGGGGGTGGACGGTGGAAGCGCGAGCGCATTACACCGCATCCGGGCAGAACGTGCAGCGCGCCACCATGCAGTCCCCAATTCATCAAGTCAATGGGCGGCGACCGGCCCCTGCCCTGCGCCCGCCTGGGCACCCGGCCTCAGAAGCACCGCCCCCAGCAGACCCGCCACCAGCGCGAACCCCGCACCCACGACAAAGGCAAGCTGGTAGCCCCCGTTAAGCGCCGCCGGCAAGGCCACGCCAGCCGCCGTCAGCCCATGCGTGCGCGCATCGGCCAGGCTGGCCAGCACCGCCAGGCCCACCGCGCCGCCCATCATGAACGACGTGTTGACCACGCCCGAGGCCAGGCCCGATTCGCTGGGCGACACATCGCTCATGGCCGCCAGCAGCATGGGATTGAAGGCCACACCCGCGCCCAGGCCCAGCAGCACCATGCCGGGCACCACATCGAGCAGCATCGTGCCGTCCACCGGCGCCCGCGCGAACAGCGCGAGCCCGGCCGTGGCCACCAGCAGCCCGCCGGCCAGCGGCACGCGGATGCCGAAGCGCATCACCAGCTTGGCCGACAGTCCCAGCGAGAACACCGCCATGATGATGTTGGCCGGCAGGAAGGCCAGCCCCACCTGCATGGGCGTGAAGTTCAGCACCCGCTGCATGTACAGCGCCGAGATGAAGAACCACGCGAACATGGCCGCCGCCCACAGCACACCCGCCACATTGGACACCGCCACGTTGCGCAGCCTGAACAGGCTCAGCGGCATCAACGGCTCGGCCACGCGCGATTCGATCACCAGGAAAATCGCCATCAGCACTGCCGCCGCGCCCAGCAGGCCCAGCGAATGGGGCGACGTCCAGCCAGCCTCGTTGCCATTGACGATGGCGTACACCGCCAGCATCAGCGAACTCGTGACGGTGATGGCGCCGGCCACGTCCAGCCGGCCTGCGGCGCCCTGTGCCTTGCCGCCCGGCAACAGCATCACGCACAGCGCATACACCGCCGCGCCGATCGGCAGGTTCACCAGGAAGATCCAGTGCCAGCTGAGCGAACTGGTCAGTACACCGCCCAGCAGCACGCCGATGCTGCCACCGCCGGCGCAGACGAAGCCGTACACGCCCATGGCCTTGGCGCGCTCGCCCGGCTCCGTGAACAGGTTCATGATCAGCGACAGCGACACGGCCGACACCACCGCCCCGCCCAGGCCCTGCACCGCGCGTGCGGCGATCAGCAGCCCCTGCGATTGCGCCATCCCGCAGGCGAGCGACGCCAGCGTGAACAGCGTGATGCCCGCCAGGAACAGGCGTCGGTGGCCATACAGATCGCCCAGCCGCCCGCCAAGCAGCAGAAAGCCGCCGAAGGTCAGCATGTAGGCGTTGACCACCCACACCAGCGAAGTCTCGGTGAAGGCCAGATCCGCCTTGATGGAGGGCAAGGCGACGTTCACGATGGTCGTGTCCAGCACGATCATCAGCACGCCGAGGCAGAGCACGGCCAGGGCAGCCCATCGTTGGCGGCCCTCGATACGGTGAGGCATGAAAAGAACTCCTGGAGAACGCTGTTGTGTACAGCGTCCACAATATCAAGGCGACATCCTTGCATGAAGCAAGGTAAAGACGCGTGTCATTCCCTTGGTTTGAAGGGATATTGTCGCGTTGCGCCAAATGCCTCCGCACAATCGCGCTCACAAGTATTTCAAGTCAGCTACACAGGGGAAACACCATGATGTCGTCCATGCGCGCCTTGGCGCCCAGCCTCCTCCTGAGCGCCGGCCTGTCCCTGGCCGCCCTGCCCGCCCATGCCCTGGTGGGCGGCACGGCCACCAGCAACTTCGCCGTCGTGGGCGAAATCGGCAGCGCCAGCGGCGTGTTGATCGCGTCCGACTGGGTGCTCACCGCCGCCCATGTGGTCAGCGGCCTCGAAGACGGCGCCAGCTTTGTATCCTTGCTGGGCAACTCGGTGGTCGATGCGGTGTACCTGTTCAGCAGCGAAGCCTATCCCGGCAACGACATCGCCCTGGTTCACCTGTCCACCGCCCTGAGCGGTGGCTACGCGGTGCTCAACGACACGGTGATCCTGGACAGCCAGGTCGGCACGCTCGGCACCCTGACCGCCGTCAGCGCCCGCAACCAGCAGCCCAACGGCTACGCCAGCACCACCGCCGTGGAGGCCACCAGCCACGAGCAACTCGGGGGCGGCCCCACTACCGTCAACTGGCTGATCACCCAGGGCGGCACGGTGCAGACCGGCGACAGTGGCAGCGCCCTCTTCAGCGGCCAGGTAACGGACTCGACCGGTACCGTGCTGCTGGGCATCGCGTCCAGCCTGCTGACCACCGATCACAACGGCGCGTTCTCGGCCTATGTGCAGGTGGCCGCTTACAAGGACTGGATCGACACCACCCTGGCCACCAACGGTCAGCAGGCCACGTGGGCTTCTGCTGTGCCCGAACCATCCCTGCCCGCCCTGCTGATCGCTGGCGGGTTGATCGCGGGCCTCATGGCGCGGCGCGGCCAGCGGGCCACGCGGTAAGCATTCAGGATCGCGCGCTGCAGCCTTTCGATGAAGAAAGGCTTGGTCATCACTTCGTCCATGCCCGAGGCCAGGCATTCGTCGATCTCGTGCGGCATGGTCAGGGCCGTCAGGGCCACGATGTAGAGCGGCGGCTGGCCCAGGGCCTGTTCGTGCGCGCGGATCAGGCGGGTGGCATCCAGGCCGTTCATCACGGGCAGCCCGACATCCATCAACACCAGGTCGAAGACGTCGTTGCGTACGGCACCTACCGCGTCAGCACCAGAGCGCGCCACGGCAACGTCGCATTCGAGGTACTCCAGAATGGACTGAGCGACTTCCGCACTGCGGAAGTCATCCTCGACCAGCAAGACCCTGCAACGATGGCTTTCCAAGATATCCGCTCCCATGAGACCGGCTTGACGTGGCTGCGACTTTTGCAACATCTGCCACTTACACGCCTATTTTGTCGCCCCCCTCATGACAAGCGCCACCGCTTTTGGTAACGGGTTGTCAAAACGCCGCACTCTGTTTCCCCCCTGGATGCCCTGACAATCGGGGTACGCCGCTCCGGCCCCCGACAAAGCAAGCAAGAAACGAGAACGCCCCATGGCCATCCAGTGGTTTCCCGGTCACATGAACGTGACCAAGAAAGCCATCGCCGAGCGCATCAAGGACATCGACGTCGTCATCGAGTTGCTGGATGCCCGCCTGCCAGGCTCCAGCGCCAACCCCATGCTGGCCGAGATGACGGGCCACCGCCGCCGCTTGAAGGTCCTCAACAAGCAGGACATGGCGGACATCGCCCGAACCGAGGCCTGGCTGGCCCACTACAACGCCCTGCCCGACACCAAGGCGATCGGCCTGGACGCCTCCGAGCCCCGCCCCGCCCAGCGTCTGCTGCAAGCCTGCCGAGAACTGGCCCCTCACCGCAGCGGCATGACCAAGCCCCTGCGCCTGATGATCTGCGGCGTGCCCAACGTGGGCAAGTCCACGCTGATGAACACGCTGGCGGGCCGCAAGGCCGCCAAGACGGGTGACGAGGCCGGCGTGACACGCATCGAGCAGCGCATCAACCTGGCCGACGATGTCTACCTGTTCGACACGCCGGGCATGCTGTGGCCCAAGATCATCGTGGAGAAATCCGGCTATCACCTGGCGGCCAGTGGTGCCGTTGGCCGCAACGCGTATGACGAGGAAGAAGTGGCGCTGGAGCTGATCAACAGCCTCAAGGGGCCTTACGCCGATCGCCTGGCCGCGCGCTTCAGACTGGCCGATGTGGACACCATCCCGACCCGGCACGACGAGGAACTGCTCGAAGAGATCGGCCGCCGCCGTGGCGCCGTGATGAGCGGTGGCCGTGTGAACATGCAGAAGGCCTCCGAGGTGGTGCTCAACGATTTCCGCGACTTGTCGCTGGGCCGCATCACGCTGGAAACGCCCGAAGAGTTCACCACCTGGCTGGCTGCCGCCGAAGCCATCGAGGCCGAACGCCAGGCCAAGAAGCTGGCGCGCCAGAAAAAGCGCAAGGGCGGCGGGGCCGAGCCCACCATGGAACCACATGAGTTGGCCAGCGACGACATCGATGGCGGCGATACCGATGAGGCCACAGAGGCCGACCACGCGCCGGGCGATGAATGACGGACACCGTCTTCCAGCCCAAGGGGCTGATCCCGACCGATGAGCAGCGCGCGATCCAGCTGGAGCGCCACCGCCATGTTGTCGTCGAAGCCAATGCCGGCGCGGCCAAGACCACCACCCTGGCGCTGCGCCTGGCCCAGGCGCTCGCGCGCGGCGCCCAGGTCGAGCACATCCAGGCCCTGACCTACACCGACGCCGCTGTCTCGTCCCTGCGCCTGGCGCTGGAGCGCATCGGCATCCCGGCCTCCGTGCGCAAGGCCCTGCGCATCCAGACCTTCGACCAGTTCTGCGCCGAGCGCCTGGCCACCATCGAAGCCCCGGGCGTGACGCGATACACCACACCCGAGCAGCTCAAGCCCCACGTGCTTCAGGCCATCGACCGCGTGCTCTCCAACCAGGACGAGCGCTACCGCGACGAGTTCACGCTCGAAGGCTCTGGCGAGGGCAGCGTCGAGGGCCTGCTGGCCTCGTTCGCGCGCCTGAAAGGCACGCTGCAACTGATGCTGGAAGCGGCCGACCGCACCCTGACGCCCACCCTGGCGAGCGAGCTCGGCCACGATTACCTGACCCTGCGCGTGTTCTGGGCCTACGAGCACATCCGCCGGGGCGGCCACCCGGATCGCCCCGCCTTCCGCGCCCCCGACGACGCCACCTACGATCTGGCCCGCCTTCTGCTGAGCGAAGACGCACTGCTCGACGGCGAGCACCCCGTGGCCCTGGGCCTGCACCTGGTGCTGCTCGATGAGATGCACGACACCAACCGCGCGATGTTCACGGTGCTGCAGCAGGTGCTGCGCCAGAACCCGGCCGCCTTCATCGGCTTTGGTGACCGCGACCAAGTGATCCACGCGCTGGCCGGCGCCGATGCGGGCTTCATGGGCGAGCTGTTCGACCGCGAAGTGGGCGTCGCGCAGCGCCTGCCGCTGACAGCGTCTTATCGCTTCGGGCCGGCGCTGGCCCAGCATGCGGGCCGCCTGGCCTTCAAACCCTACGTGTCGCAAAGCACGCACGCCACCGCCGTGCACGTGGTGCGCTGCGATGCTGCCAAAGAGGCGCACTGGCACATCGCCCAGGCCATCCGCCACCGCGATGGCCTGGCCGCCACCTCACCCGCGTCGCAAACCGCCATCCTGCTGCGCCAGCCGCACCAGTCGGTCGAGCTCGAAAACCACTTGCTGGACCAGGGCCTGGATTACCGCACCGCAGGCTTCGAGCCCTACCTGGTGCGCCCCGAGGTGCTGTTCGTGCGCGGGCTGATGGCCCATGCGCGTGGCGAGTTCGCCGCCATCGAGAACATCGACACACGCGTGCGCATCCTGAAAGCACTGCTGCTGTTTGCCGGTTCCTTCGTCGAGATCGACACCACCGACCACGACAAGCAGCAACAGGGAGAACTGCAAGCCATCAAGGAAGTGGCCAGCCAGCCTGGCTTGGCCCCGCACTTCATCGACAACCAGGTGCTGCGCAATGCGCCCCAGCCCATCCGGCACCTGATCGAAGACGCGCTGGACGTGATCGACGCCAACGCCACCGACGTGCTGATGCGGCGCTTCGTGCAGGTGCTGGCACCGCAGCGCCTGGCCGCCCGCGTGATGGTGCGTACCAGCGACATCGAGCAGGTGGCGGCCAACATCCGCGGCCTGATCGAATCGGCCGCGACCTTCGACAACGTCGCATCGTTCTTCCGTGCCATGAACGAGCGCGAGGTGCGGCACAAGGCCATGCGCGCCGAGCGCTGCGTGCTGCTGTCGAGCATCGAGGCCGCCAAGGGCCTGGAGTTCGAGCACGTGATCCTGCCAGGCCTCAACCGGGGCGAATTCGCCGTGGGCGGCAATACCACCGACAATCGCAACCTGCTGTACGTGGGCATGACCCGCGCCCGGAACCGTCTGACCATCCTGTACGACGGCGCCCGACCCAGCAAATACCTTCAAGACGCCGGGCTGATCTAAAGCCTCGGCCAGATTCAAGAGACAAGACATGGCCCAACATTCCGACCACATCAGCATGGCGCTGTTCTGCGACTTCGAGAACGTCGCACTCGGCGTGCGCGATGCGCAGTACGAGAAATTCGACATCAAGCGCGTGCTCGAACGCCTGCTGCTCAAGGGCAGCATCGTCGTCAAGAAGGCCTACTGCGACTGGGAGCGCTACCGCAACTTCAAGGGCACCATGCACGAGGCCAATTTCGAGCTGATCGAAATCCCGCACGTGCGCCAATCGGGCAAGAACTCGGCCGACATCCGCCTGGTGGTGGACGCGCTGGACCTCTGCTACACGAAGTCGCACGTCAACACCTTCGTGATCATCTCGGGCGATTCGGATTTCTCGCCGCTGGTCTCCAAGCTGCGCGAGAACGCCAAGCACGTGATCGGCGTGGGCGTGAAGAACTCCACCTCGGACCTGCTGATCGCCAACTGCGACGAGTTCATCTTCTACGACGACCTGGTGCGCGAAAGCCAGCGCCAGGCCGCCAAACGCGACCAGCGCGAGAACAACCAGCCACAGCAGCGACGCTCGCCTGAAGAAGAACGCCGCCGCCGCGAGGAAATGGATGCCCGTCGCACCAAAATCGTGGAGCTGGCGGCCGAAACGTACGAAGCGCTGGTCACCGACCGCGACGATGGCGGCCGCATTTGGGCCTCGGTGCTGAAGGAAGCGCTCAAGCGCCGCAACCCGGGTTTCAGCGAGTCCTACTTTGGCTTCCGCACCTTCGGCAATCTGCTGGAAGAGGCGCAGAACCGCGGGCTGCTGTCCTTCGGGCGTGACGAGAAATCGGGCGCCTATGTATACCGTGGTACGGGGCAGCCCATCGAACCGGCGGCTGTGCAGCATCAGGCCCCGCAGGCTACCGCGGCATCTGCGCATGCCGATGAGGCCCTGCTGGACAACGAGGACGGCAAGGTGCAAGCACCGGAAGCCTCCGTGGAAAGTACGGGTAACCGTGACCGCCAGGAGCGCGGTGACCGTGCTGAACGTGGAGAGCGCGGTGATCGCCATGAGCGCGGTCGTGGACGCGGTGGACGTGGTGGCCGCGGTGGCAATGGCCAGGGCGCGCGCCAGGATGGCGGTCGCCCCCGCCAGGATGCAGAAGGCGCGTCCCCGCAAACCGAACATGCGGCCGATATCTCTGCAGACCAGGGCCAGAGTGCGCAAGCGCCTCGCCGCGAACGCCGCCCCTTCGTGGAGCCCGCCGTGCACCCGCGCGACGATGTGCGATCCGAGCGTGCGGAACGCGCCGAGCGCGCCGAACGCAGCGAATCACCCGCACAAGCCACCGCGCCTGCCATCGTCGACGCGCCCAGCAGCACCAGCGCCGATCAGGCCGCGCCCAAGCCCGCCCGCAAGACAGCCTCTCGCGGCGCACGCAAGCCTTCGGCCAAGACCGCCGGCGAAGCCGCACCGGCAGCAGAACCCGCCACGCCGGACCAGCCCGCAGCCAAGGCTCCGGCGCGCAAGACCGCCCGCAAACCTGCCGCCAAGAAAGCCCCTCGCGCCACCGGCGCAGAGGGCTGATCACTCAGATCACTGGGGCACGGCCGCCGCCTGGGCGCGCTTGACGGCGCTGTCCCGGTCGGCCGGGCGGATGTAGCCCTTGGCCACGGCCGCATCGGCGGCGACCTTGACCTTGTTCACGTAATCCGCGTGCGTCGGGTACAGGGCCTTGAGCTTGTCGGCATTGAAATAGGTGGTGTTGCCACCGGCCACGCAGGCGAACAGGTCCAGGAAGGCCAGCGAGCCGGTCGTGAAGTTCGAGAAACCGTACTTGGCGATGGGCACCTCGATGTCCGGCAGACGCACGCCACCCACCGCATTGCCGTTCGCGTCCTTCTTGATGAAGCCCAGCCAGTCGCGCTCCATGCGTGGCGCCACGGGCGGCGCGGTGCCGGCCGTCACCCAGTTCTTCAGGTGGTTGAAGGCGGCGTTCTCGGCCATGTAGAAGGGCATCGCGTTGTAGGGGCTGCCGCAGCCGGGCGGCGTCCAGCCCACGTCGCGGCCGCTGACCTCGGCGATGTTGTCCAGCAGGTACTGGTCGGCGTGCGAACTGCCGGCCACTTCCCAGTGGCGCACGTTGGTGCTGTCGGGCTGCCTGGAGGTGCTGGGGCCGAAGGACACATCCATCTCCGACTGCAGCACGAACACGGGCACCTTGGTGTCGGCGCGCACCACGCTGCTGGCCGGCACGGTGCTGCCCTCGCCGATGCGCACGCCCACACCGGCACGGCCGTGGATCAGGATGCCGTCGTAGGCGCCGTCCAGCGGCTGGATGGCGTTGGCGTAGGTCGTCAGGCGCATGGCCGATTGCGAATGGCCGCTGGCGATGATCTTGGTGGGCTTGAGGTTGCCCAGCAGCGCCGAGGTCTGCGTGCGCAGGGCCTGCGCCGTCTGCGAGAAGATGTCGTACGAGATGTCGTCGTCGGGGATGCTGGCGTTGGCATAGCGGTCGCCGAACTGCTCGAGCTTCTGCACGCCGGTCACGCCCACCTTCTGGACATTCACGCCGACGTAGGCATAGCCCTCGCGCAGGATGGCCTCGTGCGCCATGCCCCAGTCCACGTCGAGCGGGTAGCCCGTGCTCACGTTGAGCCACTCGACGATCACGATGCCGTTGAACTTGGCCGGATCGGCAGGGCGGCGCACGATGGCCACCGTGTTGTACGGCGTGTTGCTGGAGGCCACGGTGGCCGCCCATTTGCCGTCGGTGCCCAGCGTGCCCGATCCCTTGAACTTGCGGGCCTGGCCGGAGAGAAAGAACTCCTGCTCGACGAAATTGGCGTCACCGAAGAACAGTGCACGGGCGCCAAAACCCGGCGTGGCGGGCCCAGGGGTGACGGTGGCCGTCGGCACGGCCGCCTGGGCGGACCAGGCGATACAAGCCAGGGCGGCGGCCAGCGCGCCTCGGCGCAACACAGCGCTCAGGGGGGTCTTCATGGTGTTCTCCTTGGAACGACGTTGATTGAACGAATTTCGTTAACAACTGCGTCGCCAAGATAGTTCTATCCATGAACAGATCCACTCCGGGGAAGCCCGGCCCGTCCCCTGAGTGCGGGGGGCATCACTCGGGTCACCATTGACAGTCCTCAAATCCATGGGCTGTCGACACCAGTCCTGTAGATGCACCACAAATGTGCGGTTCTAAGGTTCATTAATTCATTTGGCGGTCGATAACACTGAGTTGCCAGCCATGTCACGTCATGGCATGGCTTGATCAAGTCGCTCTGGAGATCGCTCAGTGAAACACGCATCGCTCAACCGCACCTACCGCCTCGTCTGGAACGAGGCCCGCAACGCCTTCGTGGCGGTAGCCGAATTCGCGCGCGGCAAGGGCAAAGGCGGACAGCGGGGCATTCGTCTGCTGGCCACCGGGCTGGTGGTCACGGGCATGCTGGGCGGCGCCTGGGCCAGCGACACGCTGCCCACCGGGGGCAATGTGGTGGCCGGCTCGGGGTCGATCCAGCAGTCAGGCAACACCCTCACCGTCCAGCAAGGCAGCAACAAGCTCATCATTGACTGGAACAGTTTCTCGATCGGCCAGGGCAACACCGTCACCTTCGTGCAACCCTCGGCCAGCGCGGTGGCGCTGAACCGTGTGCTGGGCTCCGACGTGTCGGTGATCCAGGGCGCGCTCAACGCCAATGGCCATGTGTTCCTGGTCAATCCCAACGGTGTGCTGTTCACCTCCACCGCGCAGGTCAACGTGGGTGGCCTGGTCGCCTCCACGCTGAACATCCGCAATGAGGATTTCCTGGCCGGCACCTACCGCTTCGAAGCCGGCAGCAGTAACGCCATCATCAACCAGGGCAACATCACGGCGGCACCGGGCGGCACCATCGCCCTGATAGCCGCCAAGATCACGAACGACGGCCAGCTCACGGCCAACCAGGGCAACGTGCTGCTGGGCGCCGGCAGCAAGGTCCTGCTCGACATGGGCGGGCCGGTCAAGCTGCAGATCGACAACGATTCGCTCGAGACCCTGATCAGCAACGGCGGCGTCATCAAGGCCGATGGCGGCACCGTGTGGCTGACCTCGCAGGCGGCCAACAACCTGGCGAGCAGCGTCATCAACAACACCGGCCGCATCGAGGCCAATTCGCTGAGCACGAACCAGCAGGGCGAGGTGATCCTGTTCGCGCACGGCGGCACCACCAACCTGGGCGGCGAGATCCAGGCCAAAGGCGGGTTCGTCGAGACATCGGGCAAGCAGTTCAGCATCCAGGCCGGAGCCAAGGTGACGGCCGCACAGTGGCTGATCGACCCCGTCAACATCACCATCGACAGTGCCCTGGCCAGCACCATCAACACGGCGCTGGGCTCCGGTGACGTCACCATCACCACCGACGGCGCCTGCACGGGCGTGACCTGCTCGGGCACCGGCTCCGACGGCAACATCAATGTCAATGCCGACCTGATCTGGAGCACCGACAACACGCTGACGCTCTCTGCCGCCAACAACATCACCGTCACGGCGAACATCACGCACACCGGCACCTCGGCGGGTGGGGTGATCTTCCTGTATGGACAGGGCACCGCGGAAGGCGGCAGCAGCACCTACACAGCCACGGGCACGGTCACGTCGCCGTCGATCCAATGGCGCAAAGGCAGCGAGCTGTGGAGCACGCGCTACGCCATCGTCGATGGCAACTACTTCCTGGGCGGCAAGTACATCGAGATCGGGCTCTGCGGCCCGACAGCGACCAACTGCACCGGTGATGCAGGCAAGTTCGGCACCACCAACAAGCCATCGCTGTTCTTCGGCCGCTCCAGCTCCCAAAGCGGCATCGGCATGATCGGTGACGCCGACGGGTTCGGCATCGGCGCCGACCTGCGCATCGACTACTTCCTGCCCGGCTCTCCCGCCGAGCAGTTCACCGCCGGATTCGACAGCATCACGGGCACGAACTTCGCCACCCTCGCGAACTCGAGCACCTTCGGCTTCGACGCGCTGGGCAGCGACGGCGCCATCCGCCTGACCTATTCCACGGTGCTCGACGGCAAGCTGGAGATCAAGCAGCAGATCTCGCTGAAGCTGCTCGATGCCTACTTCAAGAACACCGTGACTCTGACCAACGTCAGCTCGGGCTCGATCAGCGACGTGACCTTCGTTCGCAGCTTCGACCCTGACAACACGGTGGACGTGGGCGGCAACTACGACAACACCCAGAAGATCGAGATGACCCTGGCGGCCGGCGGTGTCGCGAACGTCGTGAGCGCCACCAGCGATGCAGGCGATGCCTACGCGACCTTGTCGGGTGGCAACACCTCCAAGATCATCTACTACTCCACCGATGCCTCCACGCAAGTGGGTTACGGCGGCGACTTCTTCAATGGCACCGACATCGCGAGCATGATCACTACCGCCAATGGCCTGAGCCAGGGCAGCAGCCAGTACGCGGACGACGGCATCGGCATCATCTATCGCGGCGGCACCCTCGCCGCAGGCGCATCCAAGTCCTTCACCTACCTGACCTCGCTGGACAACCGCGACATCGCCACCATCCTGGCCGAGCTGGCGGCAGCCTCCGCCCCGAGCACGCCCCCGACCACCACCACCCCGCCGGCCAGCACCCCGAACACGCCCGTCATCGCGGCAGTGTCGAACGTGCAGTCGCTGCCGGTTGATCCGATCACCAACACCGCCGCCGGCCAGTTGGTGACTTCGCCGGTCACACCTATCCCGAGCGTCGTGCTGTCTCAGCAAGGCAACCTGCCGGTGTTCGACGTTTCGGGCGGCCTGGCCTTCGTGCAGGTCGGCCAAGGTGGCGCGGGCGGCACCACGGGCACCGCGACCGCCTCCGCCGACGGCAAGACCACGTCGACCGACAGCGTGACCGGCCTGCCCACCGACATCGGCGGCCGTGATCCCTATGGCTTCATGCGCGTGTTCGTGGTCGGTGGTGGTGTCAACCTGCCAGCAGCGAACCAAGCCGAGCCGGGCAACTCCTCGGCAGGTACCCCTTCCGCGCCAGAATCGCAAGAACAACGCCGCAACCGCCCCCAGTAAAGCAGGTCAGACCAGTCCCATCACATGACTAACTTCCGTCACTCACTGATCGCCGCGGCTGTCATCGCCGCGTTCCCCCTCGCCTCGGCCTTCGCCCAACAGGCGCCGGACGCCGGCCAGACCCTGCAACAGCAACAGCAGCGTCCTTCCCTGCCTCCTAAGCAAGGCGCCGGCATTGACATCCAGGCTCCCGCCTCGCCCAGCACGCCCTCCGGCGGGCAACAGATCACGCTGCAGTCCGTGAGCATCTCGGGCAACCGCGTGTTCACCGACGCCCAGTTGCAGTCGGTGCTCGGTCCGGTCGCGGGCCAGTCCTTCGGGCTGGCCGGCCTGCGCGGCCTGGCCGAGCGCATCAGCGCCTACTATCGCGCGACCGGCTACCCTTTCGCCCGCGCGTTCCTGCCGCCCCAGCCGCTGAACACCGGCGTCCTGCGCATCGACGTGGTCGAGGGCCAGTATGGCAAGGTGACGGTCAGCGGTGACACCAAGCTGGCTCCCGCGGCGCAAGGCTATCTGGCGCGCCTGAAGCCTGGCCAGGCCATCGAGAGCACCGAACTCGAACGTGCCACCCTCATCCTGGACGACCTGCCCGGCGTCAAGGTGACGCCCATCATTCGCCCCGGCCAGGAACTCGGCACCGGTGACCTCGACGTGAATGTCAGTCGCGCCCGCGCCATCAGCGGCGATGTAGGCGTGGACAACCACGGCAACCGCTACACCGGCCAGTACCGCCTGCACGCCAACCTGCAATGGGACAGCCCCTTCCTGCTCGGCGACCAGATCACCGTGCGCTCGCTGCTGTCGGACGAGAACATGTGGCTGGGCAGCCTGGGCTACAGCCTGCCGGTGGGCAGCTCGGGTCTGCGCGCGCAGGTCAACTACGCCCGCACCTCCTATGAACTGGGCAAGGACTTCGCCACTCTGGACGCCACCGGCACCGCCGACGTGATCAGCGCTGGACTGACCTACCCGTTGCGTCGCAGCCAGCGCAGCAACCTCACCATTGGCGCCAGCCTGCAGCACAAGAAGCTGCATGATGAGCAAGGTGCGGCCGCCAGTGACAACCGCAAGCTCAGCAACAGCATTCCCGTGTCGCTGCAGTTCGATCACCGCGACGTTTTCGGCGGTGGTGGCATCACCTACGGCACCCTGGTCTACACCCTGGGCGAGCTCAAGCTCGACGCCGGCCTGCAAGCCAGCGACATCGCCAGCCGCCAGGACACCCGCGGCAAATTCAGCAAGCTCAACCTCGACGTGGCACGCGTGCAGGCCCTGCCCGCCGGGCTGAGCCTGTTCGGCCGCTTCTCGGGCCAGTGGGCCGACCGCAACCTCGATTCGTCCGAGAGCTTCAGCCTGGGCGGCCCCTTTGGTGTGCGCGCCTTCCCGAGCGGTGAAGGCAATGGCGACGCTGGCTGGCTGGTGCAGGCCGAAGTGCGCTACACCATGGGTGATTTCATGCCCTATGTCTTCCACGACAACGGACGCGCGGCCATCAACGCCCGCGCCTCGCGCATCCTGCCTGTCGTGACCGACAACCACCGCACGGTGGGCGGTGGTGGCGTGGGCCTGCGCTACATGCGCAACGATGTCTGGAACGCCGACGTGAACGTCTCCTGGCGCACCCAGGGTGGCAAGCCCGAGTCCGACACCTCGGACCGCAATCCCCGCGTCTGGTTCACGCTGAGCTACGCCTTCAAGTGAGCCCAAGGGCGCGCCTGATGCGCGCCCTGCGTCGTTCAGGCTCGCGCACGGGCCCAGTGCCGCTGCAACGTGGGCAGTACCGAGGCCGGGCTGCCCACCAAGCCCATATGGCCCAGCCCCTGCAGCACCTCCACCTGGGCATGCGGGTTGACGGCGGCCAGGCGGCGCACCATCTCGCGTGCTGGCGGCTGAGTGTGCTCGCCCTTTACCAGGGTCATGGGCACGTTCAGGCGGTAGTGGCCGAAGGCTTCGGGCTCTTGCGAGACGATGCGCACCTCCTGGAACATCTTCCAGCCCACCATGCGCGCCATGGCTTTGGCCTTCTCGGGCATCGAGGCCCACATGCCCGGCTGGTTCCAGTAGTCCACGAAGCGCTCCAGCCAGGTGTCGTCGCCGCCGGTTTCTTCGTTGAGCAGGGCATCCGGGTCGCCGAACAAGGCGCGCACCTGCTCGGCCGCGTCCTCGGGCAGGCTGGCCGGGTCGGCATCGAGCAGGGCCTTGAGCGAGCCGAACAGCACCGGCTCGTACAGCCAGATAGAGCGCACGGGCACCGCCGGGTCCATGGCCAGCGCCAGCGCCGCCAGGCCGCCGTAGGAGTGGCCGCCCAGGTGCACGCCGGTGGTGCCGGCCGGGATCTGCGCCTTCAGGTGGGCAACTTCGTCGGCCAAGCTGATGGGCGTGCCGCGCGGCAGCATGTCCGTGAAGCTGTAGCCCCGGTTGGTGGGCGTGAGCGGCTGGACGCCCTCGGGCAGATCGGCCAGCAGCTTGGTCCACATGAAGGGGCCGACACCGGTGGAATGGACGAACAGGGCGATCTCAGCCATGGGGATGTCTCCGGAACAACTTGCTTGATGAAAGTAAGGCAAGCCTAGTCGCTTTACTTGCTTCATGCAAGTATCATGGGGACCAATGCGTCGTACTTCGTTTTCGGACATGAGCTGTTCCATCGCCCGCTCGCTCGAGCAGATCGGCGAGTGGTGGACGCTGCTGATCATCCGCGAGGCCTTCTTCGGCACGCGGCGCTTCGGCGCGTTCCAGGCCAACCTGGGCATCGCGCCCAACGTGCTCACGCAGCGGCTGCAAGATCTGGTGGGGCACGGCATCCTGGAGATCACGGCCAGCAGCGAGAACGGCCGCGCGCTGGATTACGGCCTCACCGACAAGGGGCGGGATCTCTTCCCCCTCATCGTGGCGCTGGCGCAATGGGGCGACCGGCATGCCGCCGCGCCCGAGGGGCCGCCGGTGCGCATCGTCGAGCGCCGCAGTGGCGACGATGTCGCGCCGATCACGCTGCGCTCATCGGGCAATGGCCGGGCGCTGGGCCTGCATGAAGTCACCGTGGCACCGGGCCCGGGGGCCACGCCGCAGCAACTGGCTTATTTCGAGCGCGTGCGCCAACGGCAGGCCGAAAAGGCTGCGGCCCGGGAGGCCGGGCCGCAAACTCAAGATCGGCAGGATCAGGCGGATCGCAAAGGCTGATCGCAGACGGGCACTGCTTTTACACGGCAGCGCTCATCTGCATCATTTCCAGTTGCCGTCTTTCAAGCCAGTGATCTTGTTGAACACCGGCTTGCCGGCCGCATGGTCGTGGCGGTCGGCCACGAAATAGCCGAAGCGCTCGAACTGGAACTTCTGATCAGGCTGAGCCTGCGCCAGCGAAGGCTCCACATAGGCCGTGACCACCTTGACGCTGGCCGGGTTCAGGCTGGCTTTGAAATCCTTGCCGCCGGCATCGGGGTTCGGGTCGGTGAACAGGCGGTCGTACAGGCGCACCTCGGCGGCCACGCCGTCGGCGGCGCCCACCCAGGTGATGGCGGCCTTGACCTTGACGCTGTCGGCGCCGGGCGTGCCGCTCTTGGTGTCAGACACCACGGTGGCCTGCACCTCGGTGACCTTGCCGTCGGCATCCTTGGTGCAGCCGGTGCACTCGATCACGTAGCCGCCCTTCAGGCGCACCTTGTTGCCGGGGAACAGGCGCTTGTAGCCCTTGGGCGGCACCTCTTCAAAGTCCTCTCGCTCGATCCACACGTCCTTGCCCAGCGTGAAGTGGCGCACGGGCGATTCGACGCCTTCGGGCGGATGCGGCAAGGCCGGCAGCGAGCACGCCTCTTGATGGCCAGCGCCAAAGACCTCGTCCCAGTTGGTCAGCACCAGCTTGAGCGGGTCGAGCACCGCCATGCCGCGGTGGGCCTTGTTCTCCAGGTCGTCGCGCAGGGCGATGTCCAGCGTGCTGTAGTCGATCCAGCTGTCGGACTTGCTCACGCCGATGCGCTCGCAGAACAGCTGGATGGCCTCGGGCGTGTAGCCCCGGCGGCGCAGGCCGACGATGGTGGGCATGCGCGGGTCGTCCCAGCCCGTCACCACGCCTTCATCGACCAGTGCCTTCAGCTTGCGCTTGCTGGTGATCACATAGGTCAGGTTCAGGCGCGCGAACTCGTACTGGCGCGGCACGGGCTGCTTGAGCAGGCCCAGCGTGGCCAGGTTGTCGACCAGCCAGTCGTAGAAGGGGCGCTGGTCTTCGAACTCCAGCGTGCAGATGCTGTGGGTGATCTGCTCCAGCGCGTCCTCGATGGGGTGCGCGAAGGTGTACATCGGGTAGATGCACCAGGTGTCGCCCGTGTTGTGGTGCGTGGCGCGGCGGATGCGGTAGATGGCCGGGTCCCGCATGTTGATGTTCGGGCTGGCCATGTCGATCTTGGCCCGCAGCACGGCGGCGCCGTCGGGCAGCTTGCCGTCGCGCATTTCGCGAAAGCGCGCCAGGTTCTCATCGGGCGTGCGGCCACGGAAGGGGCTGTCCTTGCCGGGCGTGGAGAAATCGCCCCGGTTGGCGCGCATCTCTTCCGGGCTCTGCTCGTCCACGTAGGCCAGGCCAGCGGTGATCAGCGCCTCGGCCGCGCGGTACATGAAGTCGAAGTAGTTGCTGGCGTAGTAAAGGTTGGTCTCGGGCTTGCCGTTGAAGTTCGAGTCCCAGTTGAAACCCAGCCATTTCACGGCATCCAGGATGGCGTCGACGTACTCCTGCTCTTCCTTCTCGGGGTTGGTGTCGTCGAAACGCATGTGGCACACGCCACCGTAGTCACGCGCCAGGCCGAAGTTCAGGCAGATGCTCTTGGCGTGGCCCACGTGCAGGTAGCCGTTGGGCTCCGGCGGGAAACGCGTACGGATCTTGGCCGGATCGGGCTGGCCTTGTTCGTGATGGGCGGCATCGCCGGGCGAGCCGGCCCAGCGGCGGCTGGCGTAGTGGCCCTGCTCCAGGTCGCGGTCGATGATGCCGCGCAGGAAGTTGGTGGGCTTGTGGTCTTCTTTGCCGGCGTCAATGGCCGGCGCGCCAGAGGTGGGTGCGTTCATTCGCCCATTTTATCGAGACGGGCCAGCCAACGTGATGCGACCGCCGCGCCAAGCACCTACAGCGTTGTTTCAAACAACCATAGGTGTTTACCACCCTGCATTTTTAACAACGTTTCAAACAACATGACGCTCCCCCTGAGGAGAGACCATGCTTCGCACCCAGTACGTCCGGATCCCGCACCTGCGCATCTTCGAGATCCTGCGCATGCACGAGGTCTTCGAGCGCTACTACGACCATGGGCCGATCGACGTCTTCCTGAGCGACCTGCAGAAGAAGGACGGCGTGTTCCTGGTGCGCCGCCAGCGCGACGACGAGATCGTGGGCTTCTCCACCCTGGGCATCTACCATTTCGAACACGAAGGCCGGCAGGTCAAGGGCCTGTTCAGCGGAGACACCATCATCGAGAAGGCGTACTGGGGATCGCGCACCCTGCAGTCGGCCTTCGCGCGCAAGCTGCTGGTCGAGGCGCTCAAGCGGCCCTTCTCCAAGCAGTACTGGCTGCTGATCTCCAAGGGCTACAAGACCTACCTGCTGCTCACGCGCAACTTCCCCATCTTCTACCCCGACAGGCGAACCGAGCACCCGGGCCTGAAGGAACTGGTGGTCAGCTACTGCGAGCGGCTCTACCCCGGCAAGCTGGACCACGCGCGCATGGTGCTGGACTTCGGGCCGCAGGCCAACTGCCTGAAGGATTCGGTGGCCGACATCCCCCCCGAGCTGATCAGCCGCGACGCGGACATCGCCCACTTCGCGGCGCTCAACCCCGGCTGGGTGCATGGACAGGAGTTGCCCTGCATCGCGCAGGCCGACCTGTTGACCTTCGCCAAGGCCATCGTGCCCTTCATCCGCAAGGCGCTGCGGCCACGCCCCAACGCGCCCGCTGCCCTGCCGGACACCGCCGCATCGCTCCCGCACGACTGAGCGGCAGGCACACGGCAAAGCCAACACCTCGTTGCAGTGCAGCATCGGAAGTGCGTGCCTTCTCGATCCTCGCGTGCCATACTGCGCCGCGACTTGACCGAGGAGACAAACCGCCATGCAACGGAGTGTCAAGCAGCCACTGGGGCCGTTGCCCGGTTTGCCCCGCCGCCATGGGGCTGATGTACCCGCCGCGCGCCGCACAGGGCGCACGCTGCGCTGGCTGATCCGTGGGCAGGACCCCGATCCCAGCCCCGAGCAATGGCGCGCCCTCGGCGAATCGCTCACCCGTGGCGACCCGCCCGCCGATCGCCTGGCCGCCTGGATGCGTGCCCATGGCCTGGGCACCACGCAGCCCCTGTTCGAGCAGGCGCTGAACCTGGGCATCAGCGAGGTGCCCGACGCCCCGCCCGAGTTGCGCGAGTTCTTCGCCACGGTCGAGTCCATTCCCGACTGGGTGCAGCCCAAGCTGCTGCTGGCTGGCGCCAAGGCCTGCCACCTCTCGGGCCTCACAGGCCTGCAGGTGCTACGCGACGCGGCCCTGATGGCCGGCTACCAGGCCTCGGCCATCAACCGCACACTGGTGCTGACCGGTTCACTGGCCAAGGGCGCCCAGCGCCGCGTGGCCGAGACCACCAAGTGGTGGATCGACTGCACCACCTGCGGCGGCCTGTCGCGCTTCGCCCCCGGCTTCAAAAGCACGGTGCGCGTGCGCCTGATGCATGCCCTGGTGCGCCAGCGCGTGCAGGCCATGCCCGAATGGGACGCACCCTCGCTGGGCCTGCCCGTGAACCAGGGCGACATGCAGGCCACCTACCTGGGCTTCTCGGTGGTTTTCCTGTTCGGCCAGCGCGTGATGGGTGTGCCGCTCAGCCGCGACGAGAGCGAGGCCGTGATGCACCTGTGGCGCTACATCGCCTGGCTCATCGGCGTCGACGAATCACTGCTGCTGGACACCGAGATGCAGGGCCGCGTCGCGCTGTACCACAACCTGCTCAGCCAGGCCCCGGCCGACGACAGCAGCATCGCGCTGGCCCGCGCCCTGGCCGATGAACCACTCAGCCGCCATTACGGCAACGCCCTGCCCTGGTTCGACCGCGTGCAAGGCCGCTACGAGAAGGCCAAGCACCTGAGCATCTGCCGCTACTTCCTGGGCGGACGCGGCATGCGTGCCCTGGGCTTGCCGGCCGGTGTGCTGCCCTGGTACCCGGTGATGATGGTGCCCTTCACCGCCCTGCGGCACCGGCTGATGCGCCTGCTGCCCGGGGGGCGCCAGGCCCTGGTGCGCCAGGGGCGCGCCGCGCAGCAGGATTACCTGGCCGTGCTGTTCGGCTCAGGCGAGCCGGACATCGCCCGGCTCCCGCAGCCTCACGGCTGATCGGGCTTGCGATCAGCAGATGCGCCGGCCAAGTCGGGCTGGGCATCCACCGCCACCTTGCCTTCGCGCGCACGCTCCGCGTAGCGGTTGAAGCGCCAGGCCGTCGACTCCATGGTGATGCGGCGCCAGGTGGAGCGCTTTTCGCCCGGCGTCATCTCGGGCCACAGCTGCACTTCGTCGAAGGTGCGGCCGCAGCCCTTGCACAGGTCATCGCCCTGGCTGGTCGAGCAGATGGCGATGCAGGGCGTGTCCGGCGTGGTGTCGTACCAGCGCAGCCAGGCCTCGCGGGCCTTGCGGGGCATGGAGTCCTCGTCGCACTCGGGCTCGTGGTAGTACACCATCAAGGCGTAGACCTCGGCCAGCGCGCGCACCTCGGGTCCCAGGCTGATCCCATCGTCCGACGGCGTGCGCTCGCGCCACCAATTGATGGCGGATTCGATGTCGGTGATGTGGATGCCGGCCATGATTGATCGAGACAGCGCGTTCACTCCTGGGCGGCCACCAGCGCCGCCAGGGCCGCTTCCACGGCGGCGCGGTCCGTGCCTTCGCCCAGTGCCACGGGTGCATCGGCCAAGGCCGCGGCGCCTTCGGTCTTGAAGCGCTTGACCCAGCCGCCCGCCTCACGGCCCTCCGCAAAGCCCTGGCTTTGCAGCAGCAGCGAACCATCGGCCGCGGTGAGCTTGAAATAGAACAGGTTGTCGGGTTCGCGGTATTGCTTGAACACCGGCACGGCAGATTTCTCGGCGCTTGCAGCTTTCGCAGCCTGCGGCTTCGAAGCAGCCACCATGCGACGCAGGCCGACGGCCTGGCGCAACTCGTCCAGCAGCGGCGTGGCCGTGGCGCGGGCCTTGCGGGCGCCTTCCTGCAGGATCTCCTCGATGCGCTCGGGGTGCGCCACCAGGTCGGCGTAACGGTCACGCATCGGGCCCACGTGCGCCTCGATCAGCTGCACCACGCGCTGCTTGGCATCGCCCCAGCCCAGGCCGCCCCGCAGGTCGGCGTGGAAGGCGGCACGGGTGGCCGCATCGGCAAAGGCATCGTGGATGGTGACGAGGTGGGCGTCCTCCGGGTCCTTGGGCTCGCCGGGCAGCTTCGAATCGGTCACGATGCGGGCCACGGCGTCCTTCAGGGCCTTGGGGCCGCCTTCGAACAGGGGCACGGTGTTGTCATAGCTCTTGGACATCTTGCGGCCATCCAGGCCGGGCAAGGTGGCCACGCTCTCTTCGATCTCGGCCTGGGGCAGTACGAACAGTTCGCGGCCCTTGCCGAACAGGTGGTTGAAGCGCTGGGCGACATCGCGTGCCATCTCGATGTGCTGCACCTGATCGCGGCCCACGGGCACGCGGTGGGCGTTGAACAGCAGGATGTCGGCGGCCATCAGGATGGGGTAGCAGTACAGGCCCATCGTCACGTTGGCGTCGGGCTCTTCGCCAGCAGCCACGGCCGCGTCCACCGTCGCCTTGTAGGCGTGGGCGCGGTTCATCTGGCCCTTGGCCGTCACGCAGGTCAGCAGCCAGTTCAGCTCGGTGGTCTCGGGGATGTCGCTCTGGCGGTAGAAGGTGACGCGGCTGGTGTCCAGGCCGGCGGCCAGCCAGGTGGCGGCGATCTCCAGGCGCGAGCGTTCGATGCGGTCCGGGTCGTCGCACTTGATCAGCGCGTGGTAGTCGGCCAGGAAGAAAAAGCTCTCGACCCCCGGCTCACGGCTGGCGGCGATGGCGGGCCGGATGGCACCGACGTAGTTGCCCAGGTGGGGCGTGCCGGTGGTGGTGATGCCGGTGAGGACGCGTTGGCTCATGTCGGGGCTCGGTGTCTGGGCTCGAACTGCGCAGGACGGCCGTACGGACCAAATTGCGCGAAAAAGAGCCCGAATTGTAGGTGCAGCCCCCTCGCCCAGGCGCCCAGCATGGGGGCCGACCCCACTACACTCTAGGCCGCATGAAAAACATCGTCATTCTGATTTCCGGACGCGGCTCGAACATGGAAGCCATCGTCGAAGCCTGCGCACGCGAACGGTGGCCGGCCAAGGTCGCGGCCGTGGTCAGCAACAAGGCCGATGCCGGGGGCCTGCGCTTCGCGGCCGACCGGGGCATCGCCACCGCCGTGCTGGACCACAAGGGCTTCGCCAGCCGCGAGGATTTCGATGCCGAACTGGCCAAGGTGATCGATGGTTTCGAGCCGGATCTGGTCGTGCTGGCCGGCTTCATGCGCATCCTGACGGCCGGCTTCGTGCGCCACTACGAAGGCCGCCTGCTGAACATCCACCCCTCGCTGCTGCCCTCTTTCGCCGGGTTGCACACACACCGCCGCGCCATCGACGAAGGCTGCAAGGTAGCCGGTGCCACGGTGCACTTCGTGACGCCAGAACTGGACCACGGCCCCATCGTGGCCCAGGCCGTGGTGCCCGTGCTGCCCACCGACACCGAGCAGGATCTGTCGGCGCGCGTGCTGGTGCAGGAACACCAGATCTACCCGCGCGCCGTGCGCTGGTTCGTCGAGGGGCTGCTGTCGGTGGATGCCCAAGGCCGCGTCACCCACACCGGCGGACAGGCCCAGGCCGTGCTGGCGCCCTCGTCCGACGCCTGATCCGCCGACGCCCGCTCAGCCCTGGCGACGGCGCAGCCCCGCCGTGCCCACGATCGCCACACCCGCCAGCACCATGGCCACGACGCCTGGCTCAGGCACGGCCGTGACACGGACGTTGTCGACGCCCACCACCTCGATCGGCCCATTGCCCGACTCCAGGTTGATTGTGACGCTTTGCAGGTTCGCCAGCACGCTGGGCAGGCTCGCGCCCCAGGTCGCCGCGTCCAGCGTCACGCTGTAGGTCTTCCAGTTGGGCGTCGGGTCGGTGTCGGCCGGCACGATGTCCAGCGACAAGGATCCGCTGGCGGAACTCAAGGTCACCACGCCGAAGCCCGGCCAGTCCGGCGGCGTGCCGTTGAGGATGCGTGCATCGAACGACAAGGTGCCGCCCGCATAGCCCGACCAGTCCACCGTGGCGCCGCCCAGCGGCAGGCTCAGCAGCACATCGCTCAGGTCCAGGTCGGTGGCCTGCAGAAAGCCGTTGCCGCTTTCGGTCTGGTGCACCAGTGCCCCCCCCGCGTTGAGCGAGAAGCCCTGCGCATCGTTGTCGAAGGTGTAGAGCAGATCGGCCTGCGCCACGCAGGTGACCAGGGACAAGGCGAGGGGCAGAAGGACGCGGGTGACGCGCATGGTGGTGATCCTGAAGTTGAATGGATGAAAGAAGCCCGCGCATCGTCCGGAATCCCTTGGCGGACGTCCATCCCATGAATCGCATTCAGCTTCGAGAAAGCATGCGCGCCATCCCCTTGCCAAGGGTGGCGCCAGCCACGCGTCCCTCTGCTACCCTCGCCGCCGGCACCGGCAAGGTCCGGTTCACATCACTCAAGCCCAAGAATGGCTTCCAGGGGGACATCCATGACACATCCAGCGTCCAATCGGACTTCGCAGCCGCGCGCCGGCACCCACACCTTCCGCGGCCTCACGTTCGGCGCATTGGCGCTGAGCGCCGTGCTGGCCTTCGGTGCGCCCACGCTGACCTGGGCCGCCGAGCCCACGGCCACCAGCACCGAAGCCGCGGCGCCCGCCGATCCGCGCGCCACCGAGATGGCCGCCGCGGCCCAGGCCGCCAAGGCCACCCAGATCGCCGGCCCGGCCGACATCCAGCTCAAGGACCAGGCCGTGCTCAAGTTGCCCGCCGGCTACCTGTGGGTGCCGCAACCCGCCGCCGGCCAGCTGATGCGCGCCATGGGCAACCACGGTGGCGACAACGAACTGGGCCTGATCTTCCCGCAAGGCGACGAGCATTGGCTGATCGTGGCCGAGTTCGACAACGCCGGCTACATCAAGGACGACGACGCCAAGAAGTGGGATGTCGATGAGCTGTTCAAGAGCCTGAAGGAAGGCACCGAGGCCGCCAACGAAGAGCGCCGCAACCGCGGCTTCAACGAGCTGGAGATCATCGGCTGGGTGGAAAAGCCCACCTACGACGCGGCCTCGCACCGCCTGATCTGGTCGATGTCTGCCAAGGACAAGGGCGCATCTCCGCAGGATGGCGCCGGCATCAACTACAACACCTACGCGCTGGGCCGTGATGGCTACATCACGCTGAACCTGATCACCGACCTGAACACGGTGGGCCAGGAGAAGCACCACGCCCAGGCCCTGCTGGCCGCGCTCAAGTACAACGACGGCAAGCGCTACGAGGACTACAACGCCTCGACCGACCGCACCGCCGAGTACGGCCTGGCCGCGCTGGTGGGTGGCGTGGCCGCCAAGAAGCTGGGCCTGTTCGCGCTGGCCGCCGGCTTCTTCGCCAAGTTCGCCAAGCTGATCCTGCTGGGCGGCATCGCCGTGGTGGGTGGCCTGACCAAGCTCTTCAAGCGCAAGCAGGCCTGATGATCAAGCTGCTCCTGCTGCTGTTCAGCGGCGCGAAGTTCGGCAAGCTGCTGCTCACAGGCGGCACGATGCTGATCTCGTTGGTGGTGTACGGCTGGATGTTCGGCTGGAAGTACGCCGCCGGCTTCATCGCGCTGCTGTTCATCCACGAGATGGGCCACTACATCGCCGCCAAACAGCGCGGGCTGCCGGTGGGCGCCCCCACGTTCATCCCGTTCGTGGGCGCGTGGATCGAGATGAAGCAGATGCCGCACAACGCCGAGACGGAAGCCTACGTGGGCCTGGGCGGGCCGCTGCTGGGCACGCTCGGCGCCTTGGGCTGCTACTTCCTGGCGCGCGATGGCGGGCACGACATGCGCTGGCTGCTGGCCGTGGCCTACGCCGGGTTCTTCCTGAACCTGTTCAACATGATCCCCATCTCGCCGCTGGACGGCGGGCGGATCACGGCGGTGCTGTCGCCACGGATCTGGTTGCTCGGCGTGCCGGTGCTGATCGGCGTGTTCGTGATGCGGCCCAGCCCGGTGCTGCTGATGGTGGCCCTGCTGGCGGCACCGCAGGTGATGAAGGCCTGGAAGTACAAGGCCGATGACCCCGAGCACGCCGGCTACTACCAGTCATCGCTGGAAGACAAGCTCACCTACGGCACGGCCTACTTGGGCCTGCTGGCCTTCCTGGCGGTGATGACGCACGAGGTGCACGAGATGCTGGGCACGGGCTCGTCCTCGTTCTTCTGATCGGCTGACATCTCAGCCCGGAATCGCCCGGCTGGCCAGCGCGGCTGCGGCGGCCCGCGTCTCCACCCCCAGCTTCTCGAAGATGTGCTCCAGGTGCTTGTTCACCGTGCGGTGGCTCATGCCCAGGATGTCGGCGATGTCGCGGTTGGTCTTGCCCTTGGCCAGCCAGGACAGCACCTCGGTTTCGCGCGGGGTGAGCGAGGCCACGTCCAGGCGGCTGGGGCCTGCGCCCTCCCCGGCCTGTGCAAGGCCACCGGCCGTGGCATTGGCCGCCGCGGGCCGCTCCGAACTCAGCAGCACCATGGTCTCGCCCAGGCCGGCCGCGCCCAGGCTGCGCGCGATCAGGCGGATGCCGACCGTGCCCGCGCGCAAGGCTGGCCCCGGCACCTCGTGGCCCGTGGGGCTGCCCACCAGTTGCGCCAGCCAGTCGGTGGGCGCACCGCCGTCCAGTTCCGGGAAGGCCTCGCGCAGCCAACGCTCGGCCTGGGGTGAACGCCACGCGATGCGCTGGCGCACGTCCAGCAGCAGCACGCCATGGCCGCCCACATCCACCGCCTCGCGCGCCAGCCGCGTCACGCGGGCATTGCGCATGTGCGTGGCCAGCCGCGCCAGCACCTCCTCGATGCGCACGGGCTTGACCACGTAGTCCACGCCGCCGGCGTCGAAGCCGGCCACGATGTCCGAGGTCTCCGACAGGCCCGTCATGAAGACGACCGGCACGTGCGTCCAGGCCGCATGCGCCTTGATGCGGCGGCAGGTGTCGAAACCCGACAGGCCTGGCATCACCGCGTCCAGCAGGATCGCGTCGGGCACGACCAACTCCAGCCGCTCCAGCGCCTGCTCGCCATCGCGGGCCACCAGCACGGTGTAGCCCTCGGCGGCCAGCGCATCGCACAGCATGCGCAGCGTGTCGGGTGCGTCGTCCACCACCAGCACCGTGCCCAGGTGGCGCTCAGGATTGGGGCTCATCAAGCGGGTCCTCGTTCAAGGCTGGCGCCAGGTCGGCCAGCAGTCCATCCAGGTCGAAATCGTCGATGCGGCGGCGGAAGGCCTGCCAGTGCGCATCGTGTTCGGGGCGCTGGGCCGACCAGGTCGTCAAGGCCTCGGCCACGCCCTGCACATGCCCCATGCGGGCCAGTTGGCTGAGTTCGGCGGCCGCCTCGCGCGGCACGGGCGACACGCGCAGCACCGACACCGATCCGGCCACACGCCCTGGCGCCAGCGCCACGTGCCCGCCGACCAGTTCCGTCGTCCAGTCGATGTGCAGGTGCTCGCCCAGCGTGTCCAGCAATTCGGATTCGATCACCGGCTTGGCGACGAAGGCCTGGCATTGGGCCGCCGCCAGGTTCTCCGGCCGGTTCTCGAACACATTGGCCGACACCATGATGATCGGCACGTCGGTGAAGCCGGCTTCGCGGATTGCGCGCGAGGTGCTCCAGCCGTCCATGTCGTCCATGCTCACGTCCAGCAGCACGGCATCGGGGCAGGCATCGCGCACGCTCTCCAGGCACTCCAGCCCGCCAGCCGCCTCTCGCACCTGGAAGCCCAGTGGCATCAGCATGCCGGCCAGCATCTGGCGCTGGATGGGCTGGTCGTCCACCACCAGCAGGGTCAGGCGCGGGCCTTCGTAGCCGGTGATGGGCCGGTGCCAGGGGCGGTCGCTGTGGCCATGGCCCACGGGCGGCGTGGCGGGCGCGGCGATCTCGCGCAGGTACACGCGCACGCTGAAAGTGCTGCCCTCGCCCATGGTGCTGCGCACGCTCAACTCGCCGCCCATCAACTCGGTCAGCAGGTGGGTGATGGTCAAACCCAGGCCGGTGCCCGGCACGTTGCTGCGCCGCCCGCCGCTGCCGCGCTCGAAGGGCAGGAAGATCCGGTCCATGTCCTGCGGCGCGATGCCGATGCCGGTGTCGATCACCTCGAAACGCAGCACCTCGCGCCGGGCATCGAGGCGCAGCGTCACCTGGCCCTTGTCGGTGAAGCGCACCGCGTTGCCCAGCAGGTTCAGCAGGATCTGGCGCAGGCGCTTGGCATCGGCATGCACCCACGAGGGCACGCGCCCGCGCGTCTCCAGCTTGAAATCCAGCCCCTTGGCCTGCGATTGCGGCTCGACCATGCGCACGACGTCGTCCAGGAACTCGTGCAGCGGGATCGGCCCTGGGTCCAGCCGCAGGCGGCCCGCCTCGATGCGCGCCAGCTCCAGCAGGCCGTCGATCAGGCCCATCAGGTGCTCGCCGCTGCGCTGGATGGTGCTCAGCGCGCCGCGCTTGGGGCCGGTGCGGGCCTCGTCCTTCAGCAGGATCTGCGCATAGCCCAGGATGCTGTTGAGCGGCGTGCGCAGTTCGTGCGTCATGCCGGCCACGTAGCGCGTCTTGGCCTGGTTGGCGGCCTCGGCCAGCTCCTTGGCCTGCTGCAGGGCGGCATCGGTGCGGCGGTGCGCGTCGATCTCCAGCTGCAGCAGCTGGTTCTGGCGGTTGGAATCGTCTTGCGCCATGCGCCGGCTCTCGCTGGCCAGCACCACCCACCAGGCGCACACGGCCGCGGTCAGCAGCAACAGCGCATACACCTTGATGAAGGGCGCCTCCAGCAGGCTGGGCCCGGCCATGCCGTCATGCCCCAACGCATGGTTGACCACGCCCTCCTGGTAATAGACCACGCCCAGCACGAAGGCCAGCATCAAGGCCAAGGCCAGGAACACCACCAGGTAGTGCCCCACGCGGAAGTTCACCCGCTTGGACCACTGCACCGGCAGCACGGCCGACAAGCCATGCGACACCTGCTCCGCCGCGCGCGATCTGGATTTGCACCGGTCATGGCAACGCGATTCGAGCGTGCAGCACAGCGAGCAGATCGGCGCGTCATAGGCCGGGCAGGTGGCCATGTCTTCCGATTCGAAGTGGTTGTCGCACACCGAGCACTGCACCATCTGCCCCGGCGCCCAGCCTTGCGGCTCGGGCTGGCGGGCCAGGTAATAGCGCCCCTTCGTGCGCCAGGCCAGCACAGGCGAGGCCACCAGCGCGATGCCCAGCGCGATGAAGGGCGACCACGCCGCCGCCATCTCGCCCAGCACGCCCGCATGCGCCACCATGGCCACAAAGGCCGCCAGCAGCGTCGCGCCCAGCCCCACCGGGTTCAGGTCATACAAATAGGCGCGCTTGAACTCGATGCCCTTGGGCGACCAGCCCAGCGGCTTGTTGATGACCAGATCGGCCACCAGCGCGCCCACCCAGGCGATGGCCACGTTGCTGTACAGCCCCAGCACCCGCTCCAGCGCGCCGAACACGCCCAGCGTCATCAAGAGCACGGCGATCAGCACGTTGAACACCAGCCACACCACCCGCCCCGGGTGGCTGTGCGTGAGCCGCGCGAAGAAGTTCGACCACGCGAGCGAGCCCGCATAGGCATTGGTCACGTTGATCTTGACCTGCGACACGATCACGAACACCACCGTGGCGCCCACCGCCCACGTGGGCGACGAGAACACCTCGCTGAAGGCCGCCAGGTACATCTGCGTCGGCTCCACCGCCTTGTCCACGGGGATCTCATGCTGCAGCGCCAGGAAGGCCAGAAACGCCCCCGCCAGCATCTTCAGCATGCCCGGCACCACCCAGCCCGGCCCGGCCAGCAGCACCGCCGACCACCAACGCCAGCGGTTCTCCTTTGTCTTCTCGGGCAGGAAGCGCAGGAAGTCGACCTGCTCGCCCACCTGCACGATCAGCGAGAACGCCACCGTGGCAGCCATGCCGAAGGCCAGCGGCGTGAAGCTGCTGTCGCCCGTGGTGCGCCCGGCCAGGCTGGTGAACTGCACATAAGCCTCGGGCCGCTGGATCGCCACCACGATGAAGGGCAGCACGAACAGCGCCGCCCACACCGGCTGCGTCCACAGTTGCAGGCGCGAGATCAGCGTGATGCCGTGCGTCACCGCCGGCACGATCACCACCGACGACACGATGTAGCAGACCGGCAAGGGCCAGTCGAACAGCATCTGGATGGCCAGCGCCATGATGGCCGCCTCCAGCGCGAAGAAGATGAACGTGAAGGTGGCGTAGATCAGCGAGGTCAGCGTCGAACCCAGGTAGCCGAAGCCCGCGCCCCGCGTCAGCAGGTCCATGTCCACACCGTACTTGGCCGCGTAGTAGCTGATCGGCAGCGCCGTGAGGAAGGTGATCAGCCCCATCACGAGGATGGCCCACAGCGCGTTGGTGAAGCCGTAGTTCAGCGCGATGGCGCCGCCGATGGCCTCCAGCGCCAGGAAGGAGACCGCCCCGAAGGCGGTATTGGCCACCCGGAACTCGCTCCACTTGCGGAAGGTGCGCGGGGTGTAGCGCAGCGCGTAGTCCTCCAGGGTCTCGTTGGCCACCCAGGAGTTGTAGTCACGGCGAATGCGAAAGATCTTCTGCCGGGCGACGGACACGAACAGGCCCCGTGAAAGAACACACCCCTGTTCCGCAAGAAGCAGGCCATGCGGGTTCATGTGCCCTGCGTACGTCACCTACGTTGAATGACGTATTCAGCGAAAACCCGAGCATGAGCAACATCAAGTCCAAGGTTGTACCGACAAGGCGCGTTCACGGGGAACGCACCAAGGCGCAGCGCAAGCACCTTTTTTGTGCGAGGAGTTTTAAATGTCCCACGACCACGACGACCAACCCAAGCATGACAAGCGCCGCCGCCAGGTGATGCAAGGCCTGGGTGCCCTGCCCCTGATCGGCCTGCCCACCCTGGGCCACGCCCAGGCCACGGCCAAGGTCAACACCACCAAGCTGGCCGTGACCGACACCGAAGTCACCGTGGGACAGCTGCACTCCGCCACCGGCACGATGGCCATCTCCGAAACCGGCTCCATCCAGGCCGAGCAGCTCGCCATCGACCAGATCAACGCCATGGGCGGCATCCTGGGCCGCAAGATCAAGGTCATCAAGGAAGACGGCGCCTCCGACTGGCCGACCTTCGCCGAGAAGTCCAAGAAGCTGCTGGTCAACGACCGCGTCGCCGCCGTGTTCGGCTGCTGGACCTCGGCCTCCCGCAAGGCCGTGCTGCCCATCTTCGAAAAGGAAAACGGCCTGCTGTACTACCCGACCTTCTACGAAGGCCTGGAGCAGTCCAAGAACGTGATCTACACCGGCCAGGAAGCCACGCAGCAGATCATCTACAGCCTGGACTGGGGCTCGAAGGAGAAGAAGGCCAAGACCTTCTTCCTCGTCGGCTCCGACTACATCTGGCCGCGCACCTCCATGAAGATCGCGCGCAAGCACATCGAATCGGTGGGCAAGCTGGGCAAGGTCGTGGGCGAGGAGTACTACCCCCTGGGCCACACCAACTTCAACTCCCTGATCAACAAGATCAAGGTGGCCAAGCCTGACTGCATCTTCGCCGCCGTGGTCGGTGGCTCCAACGTGGCCTTCTACAAGCAGCTCAAGGCTGCCGGCATCACCGGCGCCAAGCAGTTCCTGCTGACCCTGTCGGTGACGGAAGACGAAATGCTGGGCGTGGGTGGCGAAAACTTCGCCGGCTTCTACAGCTCGATGAAGTACTTCCAGACGCTGACCAACGACAACAACAAGAAGTTCGTCGAAGCCTTCAAGAAGGCCTATGGCCCCAAGGCCGTGATCGGCGACGTGACGCAGGCCGGCTACCTGGGCCCATGGCTCTGGAAGGCCGCCGTCGAGAAGGCCGGCAGCTTCGACGTGGACAAGGTCGTGGCGGCCTCGCCGGGCATCGAACTCAAGACGGCGCCCGAGGGCTACGTGAAGGTCCACGCCAACCACCACTTGTGGAGCAAGTCGCGCATCGCGCAGGGCCAGCCGGATGGCACCTTCAAGGTCGTCTCTGAATCGCCCGAGCTGATCGAACCGAACCCCTTCCCCAAGGGCTACCAGTGACTGTTTGAACGGTGAGCGCTTCCTGCGCCGGCCATGCGGCTGGCGCAGGCTTTTTCCGACCCACGAGCGACAGGTGCACCCATGACTTTTTCTGAAATGCTCAACATCGGCCTGATGCAAGGCTTCGCGGGCTTGAGCCTGTTCTCCGTGCTGCTGCTGATGGGCCTGGGCCTGGCGGTGATCTTCGGCCAGATGGGCGTGATCAACATGGCCCACGGCGAGTTCATGACCATCGGCGCCTACACCATCTACATGGCCTCGACCATGACCGAGAAGTACGCGCCCAACCTGATGCAGGCGTACTTCCCTGTCGCCATCTGCTTCGCCTTCCTGATCGCTTTCGGCGTGGGCTGGCTGACCGAATGGGCGCTGATCCGCCACCTCTACAAACGCCCGCTGGACACCCTGCTCGCGACCTGGGGCCTGAGCCTGGGCCTGCAGCAGTGCTTCCGCAGCTTCATCGGCCCCAAGGAAGTGAGCCCCACCCTGCCCGAGTGGCTGATGGGTTCGTGGACACCCGCCGAAGGCCTGGACATCCCCATCAACGGCCTGTTCGTGATGCTCCTGACCGCCCTGGTCACGGGCCTGTTGCTGCTGGCCCTGTACAAGGCCCGCTGGGGCCTGCGCGTACGCGCCACGGTCAGCAACCGCGTGATGGCCAACGCCATCGGCATCAACACCAAGCAGACCGACCGTCTCACCTTCGCGATCGGCTGCGGCATCGCCGGCGTGGCCGGCGCGGCCTTCACCACCATCGGCTCCACGGGCCCCACCAGCGGCTCGCTCTACATCGTCGACAGCTTCCTGGTGGTCACCTTCGGTGGCGCGGCCAGCCTGCTGGGCACCGTGGTCTCGGCCTTCGGCATCGCCCAGACGCAGTCGATCTCGGAATTCTTCATGACGGGCTCCAACGCCAAGGTGCTCACGCTGATGGTGGTGATCTGCATCCTGATGCTGCGCCCCCAAGGCCTGTTCGCCGCCAAGGTGCGCCGCTGATCACCCCAGATTCGACGACTCGGAGCTTTTACCCATGACCAACGTCAAAACCTGGATCGCGAACCAGAAGCTGGGCAGCCTGGTGCTGCTGGCCATCCTGCTGATCGTGGTGTTCCCGCTCACGCTGGACATCTTCCGCCTCAACCTGGTGGGCAAGTACCTCAGCTATGCCTTCGTGGCGCTGGGCCTGGTGATGCTGTGGGGCCATGCCGGCATCCTCAGCCTCGGCCAGGGCGTGTTCTTCGGGCTGGGCGGCTACATGATGGCCATGTTCCTGAAGCTGGAGGCCTCCACACCCGAAGCCACCAAGATCCAGTCCACGCCGGGCATCCCCGACTTCATGGACTGGAACCAGCTCACCGCCCTGCCCTCGTGGTGGGTGCCCTTCAAGAGCCTGCCGCTGTCCATCATCGCGGTGCTGCTGGTGCCCACCCTGCTGGCCTTCATCATCAGCTACGCCATGTTCAAGCGGCGCGTGGGCGGCGTGTACTTCGCCATCATCACGCAGGCCGTGGCCCTGGTGCTCACGGTGCTGATCATCGGCCAGCAGGGCTATACCGGCGGCGTCAACGGCATCACCGACCT
>DXIO01000075.1 GCA_019112875.1 Candidatus Aquabacterium excrementipullorum | reverse complement strand
GCCGCGCCGATTCGGCCTTCGCGCGCATCTGGCTGGCCCCGATGGCCGAGCCCGATTCGCCGCGCCACGTGCTGGTGCTGCACCCAGTCAAGGAGCAGTTGCCGGCCCGCCCGGTCGAGGCCGCGGCCTCTGCGGCGCATGCCGGGCAGGGCGCCTCGCTGGCCTCCCTGCCGGCGCCGGGTGGTGGCTCTTCAGGCAACGACACCCGGGGTGCGCGATGACCATGATGCCGCGTGGCTCCCAGCTGCTGCTGCCGGTCAATCCGGTGTTCATCTGGGCGACCCTGTTGCTGGCCCTGATGCTCAACCTGCTGCCGGTGGGGCGCGTGCCGGCCTTGCCGGATGTGCTGGCCGTGGTGCTGGTGTTCTGGAACGTGCACCAACCCCGCCGCGTGGGCGTGGGCGCGGCCTTCGTGTTCGGCCTGTTCATGGATGTGCACGACGGCGCCTTGCTGGGGCAGCATGCCCTGGCCTACACGCTGCTGAGCTTCTTCGCGATCACCGTGCACCGCCGCCTGCTGTGGTTCACTGTGGGCTCGCAGGCGGTGCAGATCCTGCCGCTCTTCCTGGCCGCGCACGCCGTGGCCTTGCTGGTGCGCCTCATCGCGGGCGCCACCTTCCCCGGCTGGGGCCTGCTGGCCGCGCCCCTGTTCGAGGCGGCCCTGTGGCCGGTGGCGCACATGGTGTTGCTGGCCCCCCAGCGTCGCGCACCGGATCGGGACAAGAACCGCCCCCTGTGATTAGGGCTTGGTCATCCGGACAAGTGTGACCTATTTCACGCTTTTGTGACGTACGAGCCCCACCAAACCCGGGATTGCGTGAATTGTTTCGAGAAGTTAAAAACTCGAGCAGGCCCTGATCCGGGGCGGTACGCCGGGGCGGCACGTTGCGCGGTGGCATCGCCGGTCGCGCAGGATCTCCCCCGATCGTGACAAGTTCACGGCCTCGCCCCACCCGTTCCGAGGGAATCAGGACCGAGCCCTCGGATCGCGGGGACTCGCCAGGGGCCCAGGATCCCTAGACTCGCCGGCGGAAGCCTCAGGCGGGCTGTGTGTGAAAGCTGTCGTTGAAGAAGTGGTGTAGTCATGAACCATGTGTACCGTTTGATTTGGCGTGAGGCCGCAGGGGGCTTCATCGCGGTGGCCGAGATGGCCCGGGCTTGCGGAGCCCGCACCTCGACCAAGGCGGCCGCCGTGCTGTCGTCCGCCGTGCTGGGCATGGCGGGGGCCCATGCGGCGGGAACGGGGTTCAACGTGGTTGAGGGCAGCGCCACGCTGTCGACCTCGGGCACGACCACCACGGTCAACCAGACCACCAACGGCGTGCGCATCGATTGGCAGACGCTGGGCGTGGCCGCCAACGAGACGCTGACCTTCGTCCAGCCTTCGTCCAGCGCCGTGGCACTGAACGTCATCAACGGTGGCGTGGCGACCCAGATCCTGGGGCAGCTCAATGCCAACGGCAACGTCTTCATCCTCAATCCCAACGGCGTGCTCGTGGGGGCCGGGGCGCAGGTCAGCGTGGGCGGCTTCATGGCCAGCACGGCCGATCTGGCGTCCTTCAACACCACCACGGGTGGCGTGGTCCTGCAGGCCAACAGCAGCACCGCCGAGGTCAGGAACGCCGGCCGCATCATCGCCACGGAAGGCGGCATGGTCGCCTTGGTGGGCAACAAGGTCATCAACACGGGCACGATCGTCGCGCCTGGCGGCGGCATCTACCTGCTGGGTGGTGGCCGTGTCGAATTCAAACCGGGCGATGGCAGCCCCTTCACCTACAGCCTGACCACCGACTCGGCCAATGCCAAGAGCGTGGTCAACCAGGGCAAGCTGAGCGCGGCCGGCGGCCAGATCGCCATGGACGCGCGCTCCACCAAGCAGGCCGTCGTCAACGCCAGCGGCGTGATCGAGGCCGGCACGGCGACGCAGGGGGCCGATGGCTCGGTGCGCCTGTCCGCGCTGGGCGGTGCCGGGCAGATCAAGTTGTATGGCAGCGTGACCGCTGGCGAGACGGGCAGTGTCATTGCCGACCTGGATGTGGGCGGCAGCCTGCTGCAGGTCACCGGTGATCCCAACGAGGCCATCCCCACCCTGCCGGCCAACAACACCTGGCTGAGCGCGTACGACAAGGTCTATGACGGCACCAGCGCCGTCACCGTGGCGATCGACCTTCGCCAGCTGGCCGCGACCAACTATTTCTCGTTCAACCTGACCTCGGCCAGCTTCGCGTCGCGCAACGCCGCCACGGACGCCGTGGTCAATGTGGCGGGCAAGATCAACCAGTCTTGGGGTTCCAACTTCAGCTTGCCGACGACGCTGACCGCCGACATCAACAAGGCGCAGCTGGTCGTCACCTCGACCGACGTGAGCAAGACCTACGACGGCACCACCAGCGCCGATGGCAGCGCCGTGGTCGTGTCGGGCCTCGTGTCGGGCGACAGCGTGTCGGGCGGCACCTTCGCCTACACCAACAAGAACGCGGGTTCGGGCAAGACGGTGACCGTGCAGGACGTGACCGTCAGCGATGGCAACGAGGGCAACAACTACGACGTGATCTACGTGGACAACACCACCAGCTCGATCGGCAAGGCCGCGCTGACGATCACGACGACCGACGTGACCAAGACCTACGACGGCACCACCAGCGCTGCCGGCACGGCCGTGGCCGGCGTGGAAACCAGCCTGAAGGGCACGGACACGCTGTCTGGCGGCAGCTTCGCGTACACCGACAAGAACGCCGGCTCGGACAAGACGGTGACCGTGTCGGCCGTGACCATCAACGACGGCAACAACGGCAACAACTACGACGTGACCTACGTGGCCAACTCCACGAGCACGATCGACAAGGCCGCGCTGACGCTGCGCGCCGTGTTCGACACCAAGGCCTTCGACACCACCACCACCTCGACTGGTGCCCCGCAGATCGCCGGCCTGGTGTCCACCGACACCGTCACCGGCCTGAGCCAGTCCTTCGACAGCAGCGCCGTCGGGGCCCGCACGCTCAACGTCAATGGCGGCTACACGCTCAATGACGGCAACGGCGGCGGCAACTACAGCGTCACCCTGGTCTCGGCCTCGGGGGCCATCACCAACCCGCCGACCACCACGCCCGACCTGGGCAACGTGATCAACAACGGCGGCAGCCAGCCCACGCAGATCAACGTGGACCTGGCTGGCCTGGGCGATCTGCTGTCGCAACTGCCGGCCACCGCCGCGGGCGAGGAAGACGACCCCGAGAAGATCAAGGCCCGTCGCCGCAGCGACCGCAGCCCGCTGCGCGTCACCGACGGTGGCGTGAAGTCGCCCCAGACCGTGCGCTGATCCCTCGGCGTCGTGCTTTCCAGGTCGCGGCCCGTGGGCCGTGGCCTTCTGTCTTTCAGGAACTCGGATGATGAAGCGTGCTCACGCAATGAAGCGGGCCTTGCGGCCTGGCGCGATCGGTGTGGCGGCCCTGCTGTGCATGGCGGCAACGGCCCAGGCCCAGGTTCAGGCCCAGCCGGTGCCGTCGGCCGGCGATGTCCAACGCTCGGTGCAACCGCCGGTGGCGCCCACGCCGCGTGCGGCCGACACCGGCGCCGTGCAGATCAGCAAGCCCGCGCCGGCCGCGCCTTCGGCGTCGTCGGTGCGCATCCAGGTGCGGGGCATCAAGATCACCGGCGCCACCGTGTTCAGCAACGAGATGCTCACCAGCCTGGTGGGCGACCTGATGGGCAAGCAGGTGAACGTGGCCGATCTGCAGGCCGCGGCCCAGCGCATCACCGACCAGTACGAGCAGGCGGGCTACGCCGTGGCGCGCGCCGTGCTGCCCGAGCAGGACATCGTCGATGGCGTGGTGGAGTTCCTGGTGCTCGAAGGCCGCGTCGGCAAGGTCAGCATCGACAACAAGTCTCTGGTGGGTGATGGACAGGCCCGGCGCATGCTGGGCGAGGTGCCCGCCGGTGCGGTGGTGCACGAGCCCTCGCTGGAGCGCCGCCTGCTGCTGCTGGGCGAGACCCCTGGCGCCAGCCGCGCCACCGTCAACCTGCAGCCCGGCGCGAGCACCGGCGAGACCGACCTGAACTTCCTGGTCGAGCCCGGCCCCCGCGTGAGCGGCCAGGTCGATGCCGACAACCACGGCAACCGCTACACCGGCTATTACCGCCTGACCGGCACCGTCAACATCAACAGCCCGCTGGGCCTGGGCGACCAGGTGCAGATCCGCGCGCTGGTCACCGACGAGAACCTGCGCAACGTGCGCCTGGGCTACCGGACGCCGGTGGGCGGCTCTGGCCTGAACGTGGGCGCCTCGTGGTCCGACTTGCGTTACGAGCTGGGCCGCGAATACGACTACCTCCGGGCCAACGGCTATGCGCGCATCGGTTCGGTGTTCTTGAGCTATCCACTGCAGCGCTCGCTGGACCGCAACCTGCTGGCCACCGTCACCTACGACAACAAGGCCTTCAAGGACCGCGTGGGCGCCGTGGGGCCCGACGCCACCACCAGCCGCCGCAGCCAGTTGCTGTCGCTGGCGCTGAACGCCTACGGCAATGTCGACACGGGCGCCCTGACGCCCGCGACCTACGCGGCCGCCGCCGTGCTCAGCCATGGCGAACTGGACATCAAGACGGACGCTGTGCGCAACATCGATGCCACCACCGCCCGCACCGACGGCGGCTTCACCAAGCTGGCCGCCACCGGCAACCTGACCTGGCCGATCGCGACCAACTGGTCGCTGTTCGGGGCGGCCTATGGCCAACTGGCCTCCAAGAACCTGGACGCGTCCGAGAAGCTGTCCCTGGGCGGCGCTACCGGCGTGCGCGCCTACCCCCAGGGCGAATCCCCGGGGGACGAGGGCTACATCGTGTCCGGCGAAGTGCGCTACACCATCCCGCTGCAGCCTGTGCAGGTGGCGGCATTCGTCGATGCGGGCGGCATCCGCGTCAACGACAAGCCCTACACGGCCGCCAGCAACAAGCGCTTCCTGAGCGGCGCCGGCGCCTCCATCACCTGGGCACCGCAGCCCACGATGGGCCTCAAGCTGATGGTGGCCAGCCGCCTGGGCAGCGAGAAGGTGGAATCCGAGCCGGACGCCGCCACGCGCTGGTGGCTGCAGGGCCTGTGGCGTTTCTGAGGACGAAACCGCGCCCCAGGCCAATGGGCGTGCCTGAACGACGCGCCCATTCCTGACGCCCGAACCCCCTGGGAAGGGGGCGGGCGTCAGGTGATCCGGGCTACGATAGAGGGTTGGACCCGAGCCGTGGCCCGCGCATGACCGAAATCAAGAATCTCGAAGTCGAACTGAGCCGTTTTCGCACACGTCTGTGGGCGGCGGCTGGCTTCGTGCTGTTCTGCTTCGGGCTGCTGGTGGCCCGCCTGCTGGTGCTGCAGGTGGTGCGCCACGACGAACTCGCCACCCAGGCCGAGAACAACCGCATCGCGGTGGTGCCCATCGTGCCCAACCGCGGCCTCATCGTCGACCGCAACGGCGTGGTGCTGGCCAACAACTACTCGGCCTACACGCTGGAGATCACACCCTCCAAGGTGGAGGACCTGGAAGCCACCATCGACTCGCTCTCGCAGGTGGTCGACATCCAGCTGCGCGACCGCCGCCGCTTCAAGCGCCTGCGCGAGGAATCGAAAAGCTTCGAGTCCATCCCCATCCGCACCCGCCTCACGGACGAAGAGGTGGCCCGCTTCACCGCGCAGCGCTACCGTTTCCCCGGCGTCGAGATCCAGGCCCGCCTGTTCCGCCACTACCGCTACGGCGAGCTGGCCAGCCACGTGCTGGGCTACATCGGCCGCATCAACCAGAAGGAAAAGGAAGCCATCGAGGATTGGCCCGAGGAAGACCAGGCCAACTACCGTGGCACCGACTACATCGGCAAGCTGGGCATCGAGCAGGCCTACGAGAAGGACCTGCACGGCATCACCGGCTTCGAGGAGGTCGAGACCAGTGCCGGCGGGCGGGCCGTGCGGCGGCTGCGCTCCAACCCCGCCACGCCGGGCAACACGCTCACGCTGTCGATCGACATCAAGCTGCAGGACCTGATCGAGAAGCTCTACGGCAACCGCCGTGGCGCGCTGGTGGCCATCGACCCGCGCAACGGCGAGGTGCTGGCCTTCGTGAGCAAGCCCACGTTCGACCCCAACCTGTTCGTCGACGGCATCGACACCGAAAGCTGGCGCGACCTGAACGAATCGCCCGACAAGCCGCTGCTCAACCGCGCGCTGCGCGGCACCTACCCGCCGGGCTCCACCTACAAGCCTTTCATGGCGCTGGCGGCGCTCAACACCGGCAAGCGCCACCCGTCCACCATCATCATGGACAACGGCGTGTTCATGTTCGGTGGCCACCGCTTCCGCAGCCCCGAGAACGAGCGCGGCGGCGCGATGGACATGCGCCGCGCCATCGTCGAATCGAGCAACGTCTACTTCTATTCGCTGGCCAACGACCTGGGCGTGGACCTGATCCACGACCAGATGGAGCCGCTGGGCTTCGGGCGCCTCACCGGCATCGACCTCAAGGGCGAGGTCACGGGGATCCTGCCGTCCACCGAATGGAAGCGCAAGGCCTACCGCCGGCCCGAGCAGAAGAAGTGGTACGCCGGCGAGACCATCTCGCTGGGCATCGGCCAGGGCTACAACACCTTCACCATGCTGCAGGTGGCCTCGGCGCTGTCCACGCTGGTGTCGGACGGGCAGCGCTTCCAGCCACGCGTGGTGCGCGGCATCGAGGACGTGGTGCAGCGCCATCGCCGCGAGGTGTCGGGGCACCCGATCGAGCCGCTGCCGATCAAGCCCGAGCACGCGGCCTTCATCCGCTCGGCCATGTCCGCCGTGGCGCAGGAGGGCACCTCGGCCCGCGTGTTCCTGGGCGCGCCCTACACCAGCGGCGGCAAGACGGGCACGGCGCAGGCCGTCACGCTCAAGCAGAACGAGAAGTACCGCGCCGCCAATGTCGACGAGTACCGCCGCGACCATTCGCTGTACGAGGCCTTCGCGCCGTCTGATCAGCCCCGCGTGGCGCTGGCGCTGATCGTCGAGAACGCCGGCTTCGGCGCCGCGGCGGCCGCGCCCATCGCGCGCCGCGTGCTCGATTACCTCCTGGCCGACATCTACCCCAGCGAGGAAGACATCGCCGCCGTGCGCGAGGGCAAGGCCATCGCGCCCATCGGCACGCCGCGCAAGGCCAGCGAGGTGCCGCTGCCGCGCGGGCGCGATGCCTTCGCCATGGACGCGCCCCTGGCCGCGCCGCAGGCGGCGTCTGTGGCCTCGGGTGCCTCGGGTGCCTCGGGTGCGGCCTCAGGTGCTGCGTCCGGCCCGGCGCCTGGCGCTTCCGCGCCTGCCGCCGCGGCCTCGGTGCAGGTTGCCATCCCGCGCGCGACGGTCTTCGCGCCTTCCAACCGGCCTGCCCGGCCACCGGCCTCAGCGAGCGCGCCATGAACATCGCCTTCGAAAAACCCTCGATCTGGCAGCGCCTCAAGCCGGTGCTGGCCGGTTTCGACTGGCCGCTGCTGCTGATCGTGACCTGCCTGTGCGCTGTCGGCCTGGCGGCCATGTACTCGGCCGGCTACGACCACGGCACGCGCTTCGTCGACCAGTCCCGCAACATGGCGCTGGCCGCCATCGTGCTGTTCTCGGTGGCCCAGATCCCGCCGCAGCGCCTGATGGCGCTGGCCGTGCCGCTCTACACCATCGGCGTGCTGCTGCTGGTGGCCGTGGCCCTGTTCGGCATCACCAAGAAGGGCGCCACGCGCTGGCTCAACGTGGGCATGGATGTGCAGCCCTCCGAGATCCTCAAGATCGCGATGCCGCTGATGCTGGCCTGGTGGTTCCAGCGGCGCGAAGGGCAGTTGCGCGGGCTGGATTTCGTCATGGCCGGTCTGCTGCTGGCCGTGCCCGTGGGCCTGGTGATGAAGCAGCCCGACCTGGGCACCTCGCTGCTGATCCTGTCGGGCGGTCTGTACGTGATCTTCTTCGCCGGCCTGAGCTGGAAGCTCATCATCCCGGTGCTGCTGATCGCGGCGGCCGGCATCACCGCCGTGGTGATGTCCGAGCAGCGCATCTGCCAGCCCGACCTGGACTGGGTGGTGCTGCACGATTACCAGAAGCACCGCGTCTGCACCCTGCTCGACCCGACGCAGGACCCGCTGGGCAAGGGCTTTCACATCATCCAGGGCATGGTGGCCATCGGCTCGGGCGGCGTCGGCGGCAAGGGCTTCATGAAGGGCACGCAGACCCACCTGGAGTTCATCCCCGAGCGCACCACCGATTTCGTCTTCGCCGCCTTCGCCGAAGAGTTCGGCCTGATCGGCTGCCTGACGCTGCTGTTCCTGTTCCTGTGCCTGATCTACCGGGGGCTGATGATCTCGGCGCAGGCGCCCACGCTGTTCTCACGGCTGCTGGGCAGCGCCATCTCGCTGGGCTTCTTCACCTACGTGTTCGTGAACATGGGCATGGTCAGCGGCATCCTGCCCGTGGTGGGCGTGCCTCTGCCCTTCATCAGCTATGGTGGCACGGCCATGGTCACGTTGGGCCTGGGCCTGGGCATCCTGATGTCCATTGCCAAGAGCCGCGGGCTGATGCAGCGCTGAGGCGCGACCAGCCCCTCATCGCCCGGGAATCAGGCCGGCTGCACCCGGTGGATCTGCGTGAGCGCAGGCGTGGGCCAGCCGGCTTCGCGGCACACCCGCACGATGGCCTCGTTGGTGTCGAAGTACACCTGCCAGTAGTGGTCGGTGTGGGTGTAGGGGCGCACGGCGATCTGCGGCCCTTCGAGCTTCATGTCCAGCAGGTTGACCTCGGGCGCGGGCGTGCTCGCCACGTTCGGGATGGCGGCCACGGCCTGGCGCAGGCGGGCGATGGCCTCCAGCGGATCGACGCCATTGGCCAGCTGGGCCACGCGCTCGACGCGGCGCACGGGCAGGGCGTGGAAGTTCTGGATGGTGTCGCCGAAGATCTTGCCGTTGCCGATGAGCGTCAGCACGTTGTCGGGCGTGACGATGGTGGTGCCGAACAGGCCCAGTTCGTGCACGGTGCCGACCACGCCGCCCACCGACACGAAATCACCCACCTTGAAGGGCCGCAGCACCAGCATGAAGGCGCCCGCCGCGAAGTTGCCCAGCAGCCCGCTCCAGGCCGCGCCGATGGCCACGCCCGCGCCAGCCACCAGCGCCGCGAACGAGGTGGTCTGGATGCCGAAGTAGCCCAGGATGCCCAGCACCAGCGCGATGTTGAGCGCCACGGCCACGATGGAGCCCAGGTACTTGGTCAGTGTCGGGTCGACGTGGTTGCGGTTCATGGTGGCCGACATCACGGCCACGACCTTGCTGATCAGCCAGCGGCCGATGATCCAGAAAGCGATGGCCGAGATGATCTTGATGGCCAGCGCCGAAGCGGTGGTGGTCAGGAAGATCTTGACGGCGTCCAGGTTGCTGATGTCCATGAGAAAGGCCCCTGAGTCGATGACGTTGTGACGTGTGAATGCATGCGCGGCGGGATGCCGCTGGCTGCAATCTACCTTGAAAGCGCGAGGGTTCGATGACGTGGATCACCTGGCCAACGCCCTGCCTGGCGTACGATAGCCGGCATGACTTCGCCGACCCACGTTCCCTCCGCGGCCGCCGCCGTGCGGCACAGCCCGCTGGACCGCGCCCTGATCGCTGTGGACGATGCCCTGCGCACCGTGTGGGGCAGCCATGTGGCGGGGCGTCCTTGCCCGCGCCCTGCGCTGGAGGGCGAGCCGCTGCCTGAGGCCGATCGCCGCGAATCGGCCGCGCTGATGCGCGTGAACCATGTCGGCGAGGTCTGCGCCCAGGCGCTGTACGCCTCGCAGGCGCTGGGCACGGTCGATCCCGCGCTGCGGGCGCACTTCAAGGCCGCGGCCGATGAAGAGACCGATCACCTGGCCTGGACAGAACAGCGCCTGCGCGAACTGGGCGGGCGCACCAGCCTGCTCAACCCGCTGTGGTACGGGGGGGCCTTCGCCATCGGCCTGCTGGCGGCGCGCGTGGGCGACAAAGTCAGCCTGGGCTTCGTGGTCGAGACCGAGCGCCAGGTCGAGCAGCACCTGCACAGCCACATGACGCGGCTGCCGGCCGGCGACACGGCCTCGCGGGCCATCGTGGCCCAGATGCGCGACGACGAGGCCGAGCATGCCGCCGCCGCCCAGAAGGCCGGCGGCGTGCCGCTGCCGCTGCCCGTGCGCGCCCTGATGCGCGCCGCCGCCAAGGTGATGACCATCACGGCCCACCGCATCTGAACGATGCGCGCGGCGGGCCGAGGCCCGTCAGGCCGCGACGATCTCGAAGCTGGTCGTGATCTCGGCCGTCTTGGCCAGCATGATGCTGGCCGAGCAGTACTTCTCGTGCGACATCTGCACCGCGCGCTGCACGGCGTTCTCCGTCAGGTTCACGCCCGTCACCACGAAGTGCATGTTGATCTTGGTGAAGACCTTGGGATCCGTCTCGGCACGGTCGGCCGTGAGCTTGACCGAGCAGCCGCGCACATCGTGGCGGCCGCGCTTGAGGATCAGCACCACGTCATAGGCCGTGCAGCCGCCGGTGCCGGCCAGCACGGTCTCCATGGGGCGGGGCGCCAGGTTGCGGCCGCCGCCGTCCGGGGCGCCGTCCATGTTGATGACGTGGCCGCTGCCGGTCTCGGCCATGAAGGCCATGCCCGAGGCGGGCTGCCAGTGGATGGTGCATTCCATCAGGGGTTCTCCATGAGGCGTTTGTGTCAAACGCGCTTCATTTCATCTGAAAGGTGTGAAAGTTGTGATTGTGCCGTGTGCCCGCCAATTGACGTAATGGCCCGGGAAGCGTTTAATTCCGGACAGAGTCAGTCGGCATTTTGGTGGAAACCCTTGTGCACAACTGCCACATTCCGTACAATTTGATACGGCTGTGGAACTTCCTGCGTTCAGGAGCTTCTCAGTCAGTGTTTTGTTTGTCTCCTCCACCCTCCTCCTTTGGTGGATTCAAGCCCGGGCCGATCCGTCGACTCGGGCTTTTTTTCGCCTTGAGAGCGGTTTGCATGGGCCGCTTTCAATCCTGAACATGCGTTCAGGCGCGCAAGGGAATGCTCCCGGGTGATGCCGCGTGAGCCCCGTGCATACTCTGCGCGCACGGCCCTGAGCAGGTCCGTTTAACGACCGAGAATTCTTCAGGAGCAGATGACATGCACTTCTTGCGTGCTTTGGCGGTCTGTGGCGCCCTGTGGGCTGTGACAGGGACGCATGCCGCCACGACGGCCCCCACCGTGAACCTGGGCGCCCTGTCCACCTTCGCGACCTTCACCGACACGGACAGCCGCACCTACATGCAGGCGTACGACCGCCTGTTCACGTTCACGCTGGACAGCGACGCCACCGTCCGCATCGACATGCGCCAGACGGGCAACTCGCACTGGCTGGACAACTACGCCGCCGGCCTGTTCGGCACCCAGTTGACCTTGCTGGGAAGCGGCAACCAGCTGATCGGCACCGCGGCGGTGGATCCGGCCTTCCATGGCGACAACGCGTCCTGCCTGTCGGGCGGCAAGTGCAATGTGCAGTTCGCCGATGGCCTCACCTTCACGGCGGCGCTCACGGCCGGCACCTACACGATGGAGCTCACGGGCAAATCGCTGGGCAGCGCGGCATGGTCGGTGCTGCGGGTCGGGGCCCTGGTGGTGGGCCATGGCGACCAGGCCGCCTACCTGAGCGCGCTCACGCCCGCGACCAACCTGCCAGAGCCTGGCTCCTGGGTCATGATGGGCCTGGGCCTGCTGGGTGTGGCCGCCGTGGCCCGCGCCAAGAAGCGCCCGGCCTGAACCAGGGGGGCTGCTCAAGGCTGCTTGTTGAGCGCCTGCGCCGAGGTCTTGGCCTTGGCGGCCATTTCCTCGCGTTGACGGCGCAGCCGATCGCGCGGGCTTTCGCCGGGCACGGCGCCAGGGACGGCCTCGCTCAGCTTCATCTCGGCGATGAAACGGCTGGGGATGGCCTGCACGTACTCGCGGCCCTTCTTGCGGCGCTTGAGCGCGCTCACGGCCAGCGTCAGGCGCGCGCGGGTGATGCCCACGTACATCAGGCGGCGCTCTTCCTCGACCTGCGCGGGCAGGATGTCGCCCTCCTCGCGTGAGAAGGGCAGCGAGCCTTCGTTCACGCCGGCCAGCACCACGTGCGGCCATTCCAGGCCCTTGGAGGCGTGCAGCGTGGACAGCGTCACCACGTTCTGGTCGGTGTTGCGCTCGGCCAGGCTGGTGATCAGCGAGATCAGCTGGGCCACCTCGATCACGCTCTTCTTCTCGGTCTCGACCGACATGCCGCCGTCATTCTCGATCTCGCCGCCGCAGCGCTTGGCCACCCAGTCGATGAAGTCGAGCACGTTGGTCCAGCGGGCCGCGGCGATCTTCTCGTTCTCTTCGTTGTCGTAGAGGTGCTGCTCGTAGCCCATCTCCTTGAGCCATTCAAGCAGCAGCGCCTTGGCGTCCTCGCTGCCGTAGGTCTGGCGGGCGCGGTACTCCAGGTCGTTCACGTAGCGGCCGAACTCGTGCAGGCTGCCCAGGGCGCGGGCGCTCAGGGTGGCGGCCAGCGATTCGGAGAACAGTGCCTCGAACAGGCTCACCTTCCATTTGCCGGCGAACTCGCCCAGCGTGCCCAGCGTCTGATGGCCGATGCCGCGCTTGGGCGTGTTCACCGCGCGCAGGAAGGCCGGATCGTCGTCGTTGTTGAGCAGCAGGCGCAGCCAGGCGCACAGGTCCTTGATCTCGGCCTTCTCGAAGAAGCTCTGGCCGCCCGACACCTTGTAGGGGATGTTGGCCTTGCGCAGCGCCTGTTCGATCGGGCGGGCCTGGTGGTTGGCGCGGTACAGGATGGCGAAGTTGCTCCAGTCGGCGCGTGACGGGTCGGCCTGGTTGGCCGCCAGCAACTGCGCGTGCAGCACCTGGAAGTGCGACACGGCGCGCTCGGCCTCGTGCTCTTCGTTGTCGCACTCCATCAGCTTGATGGGCTCGCCTTCGCCCAGGTCCGACCACAGCGTCTTGGGGAAGAGCTTGGGGTTGAGCTGGATGACGTTGTTGGCCGCGCGCAGGATGGCGCTGGTGGAGCGGTAGTTCTGCTCCAGCGGGATCACCTTGAGGGTGGGGAAATCCTGCGGCAGCTTCTTGAGGTTGTCCAAGGTGGCGCCTCGCCAGCCGTAGATGGACTGGTCGTCGTCGCCCACGGCGGTGAAGATGCCGTCCTGGCCCACCAGCAGCTTGAGCAGCTCGTACTGGGTGGCGTTGGTGTCCTGGTATTCGTCGACCAGCACGTGGTGCAGCTGGTTCTGCCATTTCTGGCGCACGTGCTCGTGCTCGGCCAGCAGCTTGAGCGGCATGCTGATCAGGTCGTCGAAATCAACGGCCTGGTAGGCGGCCAGGCGCTCTTCGTACAGCTTCATCACCTTGGCGGCGACCAGTTCGTCGTCGTTGGTGATGTAAGGCGTGACCTGGCTGCTGTTCAGGCCCATGTTCTTCCACAGGCTGATGGTCCATTGCCAGCCGCGCGCCTGCTTGGCGTCGGTGGTGCCGCCGGCATCGCGCAGGATGCTGGTCACGTCGTCGCTGTCCAGGATCGAGAACTGCGGTTTCAGGCCCAGCGCGGTGCCGTCTTCGCGCAGCAGGCGCACGCCCAGCGAGTGGAAAGTGCAGATCAGCAGCTTGCCGGCGGCCTTGGCGCCGATCAGCGCCTTGGCGCGCTCGCGCATTTCGGCGGCGGCCTTGTTGGTGAAGGTGATGGCGGCGATCTGCGAGGGGCGCAAATCAGCGCCGTCGCCCGGCTGCAGCAGGCGCGCGATCTTCTGGGTGATCACGCGCGTCTTGCCGGAGCCGGCACCGGCCAGCACCAGGCAGGGGCTGTGCAGGTGCATCACGGCCTCCATCTGGGCCGGGTTCATCGTGGCGGCGCCCGCCTGGGGGGAATGGGAAGACATCGACAGGGGAACGGCAGGGCGCGCGGAAAGCGGATACGCGGAAATGGTGGGGGAAGGCGTCAGCATAGAGCATGACGCCAAAACAGATCACAGGCTGGCGACGAACTCCGCCACGGCCTCGAAGAAGGCCTCGGGCTGTTCGGCGGCGCTCAGGTGCGCGCTGCCCTGCAGCGTGATCAGCTGCGCGCCAGGGATGCCTTGCGCGATGGTGTCGAGCATGGGCTTGGGCGTGCCCTGGTCTTCGCTGCCGGCGATCACCAGCGTGGGCACGCGGATCTGGCCCAGGCGCGCGGTGTGGTCGATCTCGCGGATGGCGGCGGAGCAGGCGGTGTAGCCCTCGGGGTCGGTGGCCTCGAACAGGCGCTGGTGGCGGGCCACGGCGGCGGCGTTGCTTTGGCGGAAGCCCTCGGAGAAGAAGCGGTTCATCGTGGCCGTGGCGATGGCGCCCAGGCCGTGGGATTCGACCGTGGCGATGCGCTCGGCGATCGCCTGCTTGCCGGCCTCGGGGTAGGCGCTGGTGGTGTTGGCCAGCACGAGGGCCTTGATCTTGTCGGGGTGGTGCAGGGCCAGCTCCTGGCCGATCATGCCGCCCATCGACAGGCCGACCCACACCACGGGGCCGCCACCGGCCAGCTCGTCGATCACGCGGGCGGCGTCGGCGGCCAGTTCGGCCAGCGTCAAGGGGCCGTCGGGGATCTCGGAGCGGCCGTGGCCGCGCGTGTCCGGCGTGATCACGCGGTGGTGCTGGGCCAGCTGGTTGGCAACAAAGTCCCACATGCTGTGGTCCTGGCCCAGGGCGTGGCTGAGCACGATGGTCTGGCGGTTCTCGCTGGCTTCGGGATCCGCATGTCGCGGCTCGCGGATGGTGGCGAAGAGCTTGGGCCGCGTCGTGGTGAAGGCAGGGCGGCCTTCGCCCGAATGCCAGGCGTCGTCGGCCGAGTGGGCCGGAGGCTCGATGCCCAGCTCGCGCAGGATGCCCAAGGCCTTGGAGAAGCCGGTGTTGGCCGCGGGCACGCCGGCGTAGATGGCGATCTGGAACAGGGCCTCGCGCACCTCGTCAGGCGTCAGCGTGTGGGCGTTGCCGGGCGTGAGCGAGCCGCGCAGGTGGATCTCGAACTCGTCCCAGCGGCCCAGGGCGCTGGTGACGGCCAGCACCAGCACGCGGCGCGTCTTCCAATCAAGACCCGGGCGGCCCCACACGCCATGCCAGGCGTAGTCGGTGATGAAGTGCTGGAACTCGGCGTTGAAGGTGTTGGCCTTGGCGATGGATTTGTCGACCCAGGCATCGCCCAGGGCGGCGCGGCGGTTGCGCATGCCACGCTCGAACGCGTGGTCGAAAGGGAGCTTGGGTGTGCTGGACATGGCGTGGGCGGTGGGTTGGATGGGCACCGTGGCTGTCGATCGGCCCGGGGTTGAACCGCATTGTGCCAAGCCCGGCCGTGACGTCGTGCAGGCGGAGCGGCTCAGGCTTGTGACAGGGTGTGCCAGAGGGTGTGTCACAGGCTGGCGCGTCTCTGGCCTCGTGTATGGTGACGGGATGCGTGCGCTGTCCCTTTTCCCCATGCCGACCCCGATGCCGATGACTGCATCGTCACGCCGGCCTCTCCGGCTGGCGCTGCTGCTGTCCACCGCGGGCGTGGCCTTGTGGCTGGCCGGTTGCGCCAGCGGCCCCACGCCCGGACCGGGCAAGGCCCCGCGCCCCGGCACCAGCGACCGCGATGGCGCGCCCATGAGCCCGCCCTCCGATCTGGTGAAGGTGCCCGATGCCGAGCCGCGCGTCGAGCCCATCCGCCAGGGCGGGCCCAACAAGCCCTACGTGGTGCTGGGCCAGGGCTATGAGCCGCTGTCGGGCGATGTGGCCTTCAAGGAGCGCGGCACGGCCTCGTGGTACGGCACCAAGTTCCATGGCCGGCGCACGGCCAGCGGCGAGGTCTACAGCATGTACGGCATGACGGCCGCGCACCGCACCCTGCCCATCCCCAGCTACGCACGCGTGCGCGACGTGCGCACCGGCAAGGAAGTGATCGTGCGCATCAACGACCGCGGCCCCTTCCACAGCAGCCGCGTGATCGACCTGAGCTACACCGCCGCGACCAAGCTGGACATGCTGGGCCGCGGCAGCACCGAGGTCGAGATCGAACGACTGACCTTCGACCAGATCCGCACGGGGCAGTGGCGCTCCGGCCTGGCCGTGGCCAAGGTGGACCCGACCCCGCCGCCGCTGGGGCCCATGCCCATCCCGGCGGCCCAGACGGTGCAGAACGCTGCGCCGGTGCTGACCGTCAGCACGCCCGCGCCGGCTCTGGAGCCCGTGCCCCCCGGCGAAGACGACCCCATCCTGGCACTGGCCTCGCAGCTGGATGGTGCCGCCCCGACGCCCGCGGTCAACCGCGCCTCGGGTGACGAGAGCCCGCCGCCGGCCGGCAATTCGCCGGTATCCCAGGCCCGGGCCTTCACGCCGGCCTCCAAGGGCTTCTGGGTGCAACTGGCGGCCTTCAGCCAGCGCACGGGTGTTGATGCCTTCCAGAAGCGTGTGGCCGACGAAATGCTCAACCTTTCGCCCCTGCTGGGCGTGTTCCAGGAGGGCAAGGTCTACCGCGTGCAGGCCGGGCCTTACGCCACCCGGGCTGACGCGCAGGCGGTGGCCGGCCGCGTGCGCGATGCACTGCGCCTGGCGCCCATGGTGGTGGAGCGCCGCTGAGCCATCCCCGACGATTTGACGACAAGACGATGCTGACAAGTGGGATGTGGCCTGTGCTGGGCCTGGTGTTCAACGCCCTGGTGTGGGGTGTCTCGTGGTGGCCGCTGCGGCGGTTGCAGGAACATGGCCTGCACGCCGTGTGGGCCACGGCGGTGTTCTTCGCCATCGGCGTGCTGGTGATCGGCCTCTCGCGGCCCTCGGCCTGGCGCGTGGTGGCCGCGCGGCCGCGCCTGTGGGCGCTGGCGCTGGCCGCCGGTGCCACCAACGCGGCCTTCAACTGGGGCGTGGCCACGGGCGAGGTGGTGCGTGTGGTGCTGCTGTTCTACCTGATGCCCGTGTGGGCCGTGCTGCTGGCCTGGTGGATGCTGGGCGAGCGCATCACGCCCGGCGCGATGCTGCGCGTGGGGCTGGCGCTGGCCGGGGCCGTGATCGTGCTGCGTCCGGCCGATGGCGGCTGGCCTGCCTTCGACGGCCTGGCCGACTGGCTGGGCCTGGCGGGAGGGCTGGGTTTCGCGTTCACCAATGTGCTGTTGCGTCAGCTGGCCACGGAGCAGGCACCGGCGCGTGCGCTGGCCATGTTCAGCGGGGGGCTGATCCTGCCGAGCGTGCTGGGCCTGGTGCTCATGGGCCAGGGCCAGGTCGCCCCGCCGCCGGCGCCACAGCCTTATTGGGTGCTGCTGGCGCTGGGCATGGGGCTGCTGTTCGTGGCCTCGAACATGGCGCTGCAGTACGCGGCGGCGCGCCTGCCGGTGCGCATCACCTCGGTGATCATGCTGACCGAGGTGGTGTTCGCCGCGGTGACCTCGGTGTGGTGGGGCGGTGAATCGCTCAGCCTGCCGGTGTTGGGCGGTGGCGCATTGATCCTGGCGGCGGCCGTGCTGGCCGCGCGCGACGAGGGTTGATCCGCTGAAGCAGACAGCCCTGCGTTGGCACCTCGGCTGATCAGCCGCGCAGCGTGCGCGAGTGCGCGTGCACCGTGTCCACCAGCGCGCTCACGTGCTCAGGCGGGGTGAACTGGCTGATGCCGTGGCCCAGGTTGAAGATGTGGCCGCCGGTTGTGCCGGGGTTGCCGAAGCTGTCCAGCACCTTGATCACCTCGGCGCGGATCTGCTCAGGCTGCGCGAACAGCACATTCGGGTCCAGGTTGCCCTGCAGCGCGACGCGGTCCTGCACGCGCTGGCGGGCCTGGCCCAGGTTCACCGTCCAGTCCAGGCCGACGACGTCGCAGCCGGTGCCCGCGATCTGCTCCAGCCACAGGCCGCCGCCCTTGGTGAACACGATGTGCGGGATGCGCGCGCCCTCGTGCACCTGCTTGAGTTGGGCCAGCACGCGCTTCGTGTAGGCCAGGCTGAATTCTTGGAAAGCGCCATCGGCCAGCACGCCGCCCCACGAGTCGAAGACCATCACGGCCTGCGCGCCAGCCTCGATCTGCGTGTTCAGGTACAGGGCCACGGCATCGGCGTTGACCTGCAGGATGCGGTGCATCAGGTCGGGCCGCTGGTACATCATGGTCTTGACCAGGCGGTAATCATCGGAGCCGCTGCCTTCGACCATGTAGCAGGCCAGCGTCCAGGGGCTGCCCGAAAAACCGATCAGCGGCACGCGGCCGGCGCCATCGGCGTTGGTCAGGGCGCCGCGGATGGTGCTGACGGCGTCGAACACGTAGCGCAGCTTGTCCATGTCGGGCACGGCCAGCTTGGCCACGGCGGCCTCGTCGCGCACGGGGCTGGCGAAGCGCGGGCCTTCACCCTGCGCGAAGCTCAGGCCCAGGCCCATGGCGTCGGGCACCGTGAGGATGTCGCTGAACAGGATGGCCGCGTCCAGGTCGTAGCGCGCCAGCGGCTGCAGGGTCACCTCGCAGGCGTAGTCACGGTTGGTGGCCAGGCCCATGAAGCTGCCGGCCTTGGCGCGCGTGTCGCGGTATTCGGGCAGGTAGCGGCCGGCCTGGCGCATCAGCCACACCGGCGTGCAGTCGGTGGGAAGGCGCAGGCAAGCGCGCAGGAAGCGGTCGTTGGCCAGGCGGGGCAGGGCGGTGGTGGGCGCGGTCATCCGAACATTGTAGGCACGCGATCACGGGGGCGCGCAAATCAGGAGGCGGCAGGGCCCCGCGCTCTGGCACCATCGGCGCATGGCCGTCGCACCCCACCCCGCAAGCACTCATGCCGCGCCCACGCTGGCGCTGAACCACACCGAGCACGCCTACATCGCCGTCGAGGGGCTGGCGGGCTCGATGGTGATCACCTACATGATGCAGTTCAACGAGGCGATCGAGCCGGCGCGGCTGCGCATGGTGCTGCGCGAGCTGGTCAGCGCCTGGCCGAGGTTCCGGGGCGTGGTCGAGGCCGGGCTGCATTCGCACCGCCTGCGCATCCTGCCGGACAACGAGACCACCGACCAGCTCTTCGAGATCGCCTGGCGCGAGGATGCGCACGTCGATGCCGGTGACCCGGCTGCGCTGGAGCGCCTGCATCTCCAGATCCTCAACGACGTGGTGCCGCTGGAGCATGGCCTGCTGTGCCGCTTCCGCTTCGTGCCGCACGCCACGGCGCCGGTGCTGTTTCTGTCAGTGCACCACATTTTGTTCGACGGGCGCTCGGCGCTGCAGTTCATGACCGATCTGCTGGCGCGCCTCAATGGCGGGCCGCGCATACCGGTGCAGCCGCTGGAAGCCGCATCGCACCTGGGCGCGCTGGCGCCAGCGTCGTTGATGCAATGGCCGGCCAAGCTGTGGACGTCGTTCCAGAACCGTGCGCGCGAGACCAAACTGCACAAGGGCCTGCATGTGCAGCAGGCCGCGCCACAAGGGCATCCCTATCTCAGCATCCACATGCTGCGCCACCACACGCTGGGCGTGGACGCGCAGGCGCTGCGCCGCGTCGCCCGCATCCTTGAGCTGAGCCTCAACAGCCTGATCACGCTGATCCTGTGCGAGGCCTACCTGTCCTATGCCCCCAACGACTCGCTGGCGGCGGCCGTCGTGCGCCAGTCGGTCGATCTGCGGCGTTTCTATCCCCAGCCTGCCGGGCAGCCGCCCCGGCTGCTGTGGGGCAACCATGTGGGCGCTTTCCTGGTCACCGAGGTGGGGCGCAAGTCATTGCGCGAGCGGGCAGGGTCGGTCAAGGCCCAGGTCGACGAGGGCATGGCCCGCTTCGAGCGCCGCGAGATGCTGTGGAACCAGTTGCCCGGCATGCTGATGCCGGTGCTGGGGCGCACCCTGCTGTCGCACCTGGTGCACGGCATGCAGCGCAAGGGCCGCCTGCCGCGCATCAGCTGCCATGCCACCAGCCTGGGCAATGTGTCCAAGCTCAATGCACCGGAGGCCAGCTTGCGCATGACCCGGCTGGTGCTGGTGGTGCCCAGCCTGTCCATGCTGCATACCGTGTCCGAACTGGACGGCCGCATCGAGATCCCGGTGGTGTGGCAGCGCTGCGATGCCACGGTCGAGCAGGTGGACGACTACCTGCGCCGCGTCGATGAAGCCGCCGCGCGCATCGTGCAGGAAGGCCAGGCGCTGGTCGGCGGCTGAGCCACCGACCGCATCGCGTCAGTTCAGCGTCTTGCGGTAGCTCTTGATCGAGGTGACCAGGAACACCAGGAAGGCCAGCCCGATGGGCCACAGGTTGGTCAGCATGTCGGCCATCTGGAACTCCTTCAGGAACACGCCCCGTGCGCCGCGGATGAAGTAGGTCATCGGCAGGGTGGACGAGATCCACTGCGCCCACTGCGGCATGCCGCTGTACGGGAACATGAAGCCCGAGAGCATGATGGTCGGCATCATGTAGTAGAACGACAGCTGCATGGCCTGGATCTGCGACTGCGCGGCGGTCGAGATCAGGATGCCCACCATCAGCGTGGTCACGCCGTAGGTGAACAGCAGCGCGGCCAGGGCCCAGGCGCTGCCCGTCAGCGGCATCTTGAACAGCCAGAACGCGATCACCAGGATGCTGAGCACCTGCACGATCCCCATGAAGAAGTAGGGGATCATCTTGCCGACGATCACCTCCGATGGCGCGGTGGGCGTCACCATCATGAATTCCATCGAGCCGCGCTCCTTCTCGCGCGTGATCGACATCGCCGTCATCATGATCAGCGACATGTTCAGGATCATGCCGATCACGCCGGGGATGATGTAGAAGGTGTGCTCGCCCTGGGGGTTGAAGCGGCGCTGCACGCGCACGTCCACGCTGGGGCCCACGCTGGGCACGTGGAGCTGGTCCTTGCGCAGGATGTGCGCCGCCACCTGCCGCGCCACCTCGCCGGTCGACGAGATCGCGCCGTTGAGCGACACCGGGTCGGTCGCGTCGGCCTCCACCAGCAGCTGCGCCGTCTTGCCGGCCATCAGGTTGCGCGTGAAATCGGGCGGGATCTCGATGACGACGGAGGTGTGCGCCTGGCGCAGGTAGTCGCTGGCCTGCTCGGCCGACATCTCGCGCGGGTCCACCTTCAGGTAGACGCTCTGGATCAGGGCGGCACGGTACAGGCGCGAGAACTCGCTCTTGTCGTGGTCCACCATGATGGTGTCGATGTGGCGCGGATCGGGGTTGATGGCGTAGCCGAACACGATCACGTAGCTGATGGTGGCGATCATCAGCGACACGAAGGTCAGCCGGTCGCGCACCATGTGCAGCCACTCTTTCTGGGCGATGGCGTAGATGCGATGGGGAGACATGACTGCTGCTGCCTCAGAAAGAAGTGTTGGTGCCCTGCTGCTGCAGGGTCAGGTGGAAGAAGACGTCTTCCAGGCCCACGTCGATCTCGTGCACGTCGCCGGCCGAATCCCCCAGGGTCTGCAGCCAGCTGGCCACGTCGTCCTGCGAGCGGGCCACCAGGCGCACGCTGTTGCCTTGGCGCGAGAGGCGCACCACGCGCGGGTCGCGGCTGATGGCCACCAGGTCGACCGGGCCCTTCAGCCCGACCTGCACGGCCACCAGGTGGCTCTTGGCGATGACCTCTTCGGGTTTGTCGTCCACCAGCAGGCGGCCGTAGAGCATGTAGGCCAGGCGGTGCGAGCGCATGGCCTCGTCCATGTAGTGCGTGCTGACCAGCGTGGACACGCCCGTGGCCGAGATCTCCTGCAGGATGTCCCAAAAGGCCTCGCGGGCCTTGGGGTCCACGCCGGCGGTGGGCTCGTCCAGCAGCAGCAGCTTGGGGCGGTGCGACATCGCGCAGGCCAGCGCCAGGCGCTGCTTCCAGCCGCCCGACAGCGTGCCGACCTGCTGGCGGTCACGGCCCAGGTCGTCGAAGGCGAACTGCTTGACCAGCTCGTTGAGCCGGCCCTGGATGTCCTTCACGCCATACAGGCGGCAGACGAACTCCAGGTTCTCGCGCACGGTCAGATCAGGGTAGAGGCTGAAGTGCTGCGTCATGTAGCCCAGCAGCGGCTTGATCTTGTCCGACTGCGTGGCGATGTCGTAGCCCATGCAGGTGCCGCCGCCCGAGGTGAGCGGCACCAGGCCGCACATCATCCGGATGGCCGTGGTCTTGCCGCTGCCGTTGGGGCCCAGGAAGGCGTAGAGCTGCCCCGGCTCGATCGTCATGTCGAGCTGGTCGACCACGGTGTGCGTGCCGAAGGTCTTGGTGAGGTTGCGCACCTCGATGAGGGTCGATGATGAAGACACGTCGGGCCTTTCGCTGATGGTCGCTCAGGTCGTGTCGTCTGTCAGCCTTGGGTCTGCGCCAGGATCACACCCACCGGCGTGCCCGGAGGCACCGAGCACTTGCTGGCGCCTT
>DXIO01000074.1 GCA_019112875.1 Candidatus Aquabacterium excrementipullorum | reverse complement strand
TGGCGGTGATGACGGTGGGCCTGTCCATCGTGGCCTTCGGCCCGCTGCTGGTCAACGACACGCCTGCGCTGCACTTCATCAAGGACTGGTTCATTCCGCCGGCGCATTGAGCGGCCAGGAACGCAGCTTGCCGTGATGGCTCCGAGGGCCCATGGAGGGCCCGACTGAAAGGAGCCCATCATGGCCAGGTACAGCGAAAAGGCCGCAGGCAAGGTCGGCAAGGTGATGCACGAGTACAAGGAAGGCAGCCTCAAGAGCGGCAAGTCCGGCAAGACGGTGAAGAGCCGCAAGCAGGCGATCGCGATCGGCTTGTCCGAGGCGCGCCAGGCCGGTGCCAAGGTACCGGCACGCAGTTCATCGGCGAAGAAGCGCACCAGCGCCAAGCATTGACGTGCTGAGGTGACCACCAGCCCCCGGCTCAGGCTTCGCAGGTCTGCAAGGCCGGGGCGCTGGTTTCGAACTCGCTCAGGGGCATGGGCCGACCGAACAAATAACCCTGGTAGGTGTTGCACCCCAGATGGCGCAAGAACTCGCGCTGCGCCTCGGTTTCCACCCCTTCGGCGATCACACTGAGCCCCAAGGCCTCGGCCAGCGCGACGATGGTGCGTGCAATGGCGGCATCACTGGCGTCGCTGAGCACATGCCGCACGAAGGACTGGTCGATCTTGAGCTGGCTCAGCGGCAGGCGCTTGAGGTAGCCCAGCGATGAATAGCCCGTGCCGAAATCATCCAAAGAGAAGCGCACGCCGCAGGCCTTGAGCGCGCCCATGCGCGAGACCACGGCGTCCACATCGTCGATCAGCACGCTCTCCGTCAGTTCCAGCTTGAGCCTGCGCGGATTGGCGCCACTGCGCTGCAAGGCCATCACCACCTGATCGACGAAATCGGGTTGATGGAACTGCCGCACACTCACGTTGACGGACAGGCTCAGATGCGCCAGGGCCGGTTGTCGCGCCCAGGCCGCCAATTGATGGCAGGCAGCCGACAGAACCCAATCACCCAGGGGCAGGATCAGGCCGGATTGCTCGGCCACCGGAATGAACTCGCCCGGTGACACCAGGCCCCGTTGTGGATGGTGCCAGCGCACCAAGGCCTCAGCCCCGCGCAACCGCCCATCGTCGGACACCTGGGGCTGGAAGTGCAGCAGGAACTCGCCGCGCTGCAGCCCGCGCCGCATGTCGGCTTCCAAGGCGGTGCGCTGGCTGATGGCGGCCTGCATGGCTGGATCGAAAAAGCGCAACGCATTGCGGCCAGCCGACTTGCCTTCGTACATGGCCAGGTCGGCCTGCTTCATCAGCTCTTCCAGGCTGGCGGCGGGCTGGCTGGCGCCGAACAGCGTCACGCCGATGCTGCAGGTGCTATGGTGCTCGTGGCCATCGAGCTGGCAAGGCCGGGCCAGCACGTTGAGCAGGCGCTCACCCACTTCGCGAGCCTGCGCGGCCGATTCCTGCGGCTGCGCGCTCAGCGGGTGCAGCACCACGACGAACTCGTCGCCGCCCAGGCGGGCCAGGGTGTCGCGCTCGCGCAGGCAGGCCTGCATGCGCGCGGCCAGTTGCTGCAGCAGCCGGTCGCCCATGTCATGGCCCAGCGTGTCGTTGAGCGCCTTGAACTCGTCCAGGTCGATCAGCAGCAATGCGCCGGCCTGGCCATTCAATGAGCACTCCTGCAAGGCCTGTTGCAGGCGGTCCTGCAGCAGGCGCCGGTTGGGCAAGCCCGTCAGTGGATCGAAGAAGGCCAGTTGCTCGATGCGCGCCTCGGCCTGCCTGTGCTCGGTGATGTCGATGAAGCTGCCGACGCAATAGGCGGGCTCGCCATGGGCCGCGCGCACCATCGTCAGGCTCAGGCGCTTGGGAAAGACTTCACCGCTCTTGCGCCGGCTCCACAGATCGCCCACCCAGCGGCCGCGCTCGGCCAGTTGCGCACCGATGGCCTCGTACAGGCCGGGCTCGTTGGCCTCGGTCTGCAGCAACTGCACCGTCTGGCGCCGCACCTCGTGCCGGGTGTAGCCGGTGATGTCGCAGAAGGCCTGGTTGACCTGCAGGATCAGGCCCTGTCCGTCGAGCACCATGATGGCATCCTGCGATTCGAAGGCCGTGGCCGCCAGGCGCAGGGCCGTGTCGGCGCGCCGCATGCGCACCTCGGCGTCGCGCACCCGCACGTACATCACCACCAGCATCAGGGCCACGGTGGCCGCACCGGCGCCGGCCACGTTCATCAGCAGGCGGGCGGCGTGGTCGGATGGGCCTGGAGTGGCGGCCACCGGAGCGCCCTGATCGGAGGGCGCGGAGTACCAGCCCGGCCCTGCCGCAGGCGAGGCATCGGCCAGGCCCAGGCCATGCGCCGCGATGAAGACGAACAGCAGCACCACGGCCACCAGCGACACGGCCGATGGCAGCAGCACGTGCCGCACCAGGCGCACGGGCGGATCGGCCTGCGCCAGGCTATCGTCGCGCGCTTCTTCCTTGGCGGTGGGCAGCACCCAGTTGGAGGTGTTCATGCGCGACACCTGCCAGGCGGGCCACCGACACGCACCACGGGCGTGGCCCTCAGGGGCAGGCGGGACATCAGGGAAGACAACAGCATGGGCACGCGAAACAGTGGGAGCCATGCTAGGCGGCCGGCTCGAGCGGCGCCTTGATCTCTCACAAACCGGGCGGTCTGTGTCCGGCAACATGGGGTCGGCAGGGATCGGAACAAGCCATTTCGGATCGGGATGTCGTCATGGTCGGCATCTCATCCCCCGCGGAAGCAGATGCTCGGTCTCACGCGGTGCGCGTGAGCGGGTCAATGCAGCATCACTGCATTGAACGGCGGCGGCGGGCCATCACGCCGACCAGGGCCAGTCCACCCAAGGCCATCGCGTAGGTGCTGGGCTCGGGCACGGCGGCCACCTGGTCCACCTGCAGGGCCAGCACTTGCGAGAAGCCGGCCGTGAGCGTGAGGGTGTACGAGGTGATGGGCGTGCTCACGCCGGACAGGTCCCAGGTGTAGGTGTGCAGGTCGGAGACACCGCCATTGAGCACGCTGCTGACAGACGTGGCGGCCAGCACCTCACTGCCGCCATTGAGGCTCAGCGTCAGGGAGAAGGGCGTGGCGCCGAACTGCGCATCGAAGTCGTTGATGACGCCCTGGAACACCAGCGAGCCGATGTTGCTGGCGACGGTGGTGTCGGTGAAGGTGAACACCGAGTTGCTGCCGTAGAGGCCGAAGCCGGCCGGGTAGTGCGAGCCCGACAGGCGGGTGAAGACCGCATCGCCGGAACCGACGACATTGGAGCCGGTGCCGGCCACCAGGTCGGCCTCGGTCAACGCACCGCCGACGCGGTTGCGGTTGAGTTCGTTCCAGCCATCGAAGGACACGGAGCCAGCCACATCGACCAGCCCCTCATACGTGGCATTGGCGTGGGCGAGGCCCGTGGCGGCCAGCACGGCGAGGCCGACCAGGGTTTTGGCGAACATCTGAGTCATGGAACAACAGTCCTTTCATTGCAACAACAACCCGCAGGGTGCGGGCAGGGATGGACCGGCCGCCGCTCCGACACGCAGGACCAGCTGGCCGGATTCTCTTTTTGAGAATGAGATTCATTCTCAATATTGAACGGAATGTGTCAAGGCATGAACGCCGATGCAGCTGGGTTTTCCAGGCCCCCTGATTGAGGGGATACCCTGACACCAGCCAAGCCGACTCAACCGCGTTAATGTCATGGGCTGACCATAAAAAACACGATTTCTGGGGATGCCCATGGCGCACGACGCCGCACCTTTGCCCGACGCGCCTTCGCATGAAGGCAGCCGCGCCCCTGGCGCGCCCGCCCTGCCCGGCACACCGCTGCGCTTCATCCTGTACTTCGTACGGCGCTACCGGGTCTGGTACGCCTTGATCCTGGCGATGGAGACGCTCAACGCCGGCAGCGGCATCCTGCTGCCCTATGCGCTGAGCCACATCCTCAAGGCCGTGGCGGGCAGCCAGGGCCAGGCCCCGGCCGCCACGCTGGAGGTACTGCATGGCCCCGTGGTGCTGTTCATCGTGCTGTGCGTGGGCGAGGTGGTGTTCGGCCGGCTGGCCGGCGCCATCCAGATCCGACTGGGGCCACGGCAGCGCCAACAGGTCGTGCGCGAGATCTACCACTACCTGCAGCATCACTCGCAGCGCTATTTCAGCAACCACTTCGCGGGGGCCCTGGCGCACCGCATCAGCGAGACCTCGCTGGGCGTGACACAGACGCTGTGGTCGCTGCTCACCGAGTTCTGGCCCACCATCATCGTGCTGGTCGTGTCGGTGGCACTGCTGTTCCAGGCTCAGGCCACGCTCGGCTGGTTCGCCCTGGTCTGGACGGTGCTGTTCGTGGGCCTGTCCTACCTGATGGCACGGCGCGCCCGGCCGTACGTGATCCGCGCCGCCGCCGCGCGCAGCGACACCACCGGCGCCGTGGTCGATTCGGTGACCAACCTGACCAGCGCCCGCCTGTTCGCGCGCATGGGCCACGAGCGCCAGCACCTGGAGGACCACCTGGGCCGCGAGCTCGGCGCCATCCGCATCTCCAACGGCTACGCCGAGCGCGTGCGCTGGTTCCAGTTCTCGGCCGCGGCGGTGTTCAAGATCGGGCTGCTGTGCTTCGCGCTGCGGCTGTGGGCCGACGGCCGCATCGGCGTGGGCGATTTCGTGATGACGGTGAGCCTCTCGCTGATGGTGATCAACGAGGCGCGCAACCTCAGCCGCCGCTTCCTGGAGTTCTTCGAGTACATCGGCAACGTGGCCAATGGCGTGCAGACCATCGTGCGCCCGCACGAGCTGGTCGATCAGCCGCAAGCGCATGAGGCCGCCATCACACGTGGCCACATCCGCTTCGAGGCGGTGGACTTTGGCTACACGCCCGAATCGCCCGTGTTCAAGGGCCTGAGCGTCGACATCCCCGCCGGCCAGCGTGTGGGCCTGGTCGGCCTGTCGGGCTCGGGCAAATCCACCTTCGTGAGCCTGCTGCTGCGCCTGTACGACCCGCAGGGCGGCCGCATCGTGATCGACGGCCAGGACATCCGCGCGCTGACGCAGGATTCGCTGCACAGCCAGCTCAGCCTGATCCCACAGGACCCGAGCCTGTTCCACCGCACGCTGATGGACAACATCCGCTACGGCCGCATCGAGGCCAGCGACGACGAGGTGATCGAGGCCGCGCGCCAGGCCCATGCGCACGAGTTCATCAGCCAGATCAAGGATGGCTACGGCTCGATGGTTGGCGAGCGCGGCGTGAAGCTCTCCGGCGGGCAGCGCCAGCGCGTGGCCATCGCGCGCGTGGTGCTCAAGAACGCGCCCATCCTGATCCTGGACGAGGCCACCTCCGCGCTGGATTCGATCACCGAACAGGCCATCCAGGAAACGCTGGACCACGTGATGAAAGGCAAGACCGTGATCGTGGTGGCGCACCGCCTGTCCACCATCGCGCATCTGGACCGCATCCTCGTGTTCGACCACGGCCGCGTCATCGAGGACGGCCCGCACGAGGCCTTGCTCGCGGCGCGCGGCGCCTACTGGCGGCTGTGGAGCCGTCAGGCGGGCGGCTTCCTGTCGGACGATCCGGATGGCGCGGCCTCGCCCGCACCGCGCCCGGCCAGCCGCGCGGACATTTCATGAAGTGATGAGATGTCTGAGCGCCCGCTCGTTCTTCGCGTCCTGAAAACCTGAAAAATACCGCTTCATTCACCCATGCTGGGCAGGGCTTCTGGCATGCGAGAAAGCTCGCGCGTAGAGTGGGTATCCCGTCGCCACCTGCGCCGACCATGCAGACGCTGTACATCATTCAACTGGAGGATCCCGAAGGCCCGCCCACGCCAGCGACCGCGCTGCGCCTGCCGCCTTCGGTTGCCGTTCTCAAGGCCCATGACATGGCCGCCTTCCATGGCCTGCTTCAGCACCACCAGCCGGTCGGCGTGTTCAGCCCGGCCACCTTGTGGGGACACGATGCGGCCACACTGCTGGGCGGCCTGCCCGGCGTGGCGGGCTTCGTGCTCACGGCCGACAAGCCGCCCGCAGCCAAGATTCACCAATGGCTGGATGGTGGCGCGCTCGATGTGGTCGGCACGGTGGATGAAGCCCGCCTGCGCGTGGCCCTGCACCACCTGAGCACCGTGATCGAGAAGGCGCGTGCCGATGCCCTGCTGGCGCGGCGCGCCCGCCTGGTCGATGTGGTGCAGCAGCTGTCGATGACACGCAGCCTGACCGAGGTGATGGCCATCGTGCGACGCGCCGCGCGCGAGTTGAGCGGGGCCGACGGCGCCACCTTCGTGCTGCGCGACCGAGAGCAGTGCTACTACGCCGACGAGGACGCCATCTCGCCGCTGTGGAAGGGCCAGCGCTTCTCGATCCGCGAATGCATCAGCGGTGTCGCCATGCTGACGCGCGCGCCCGTGATCATCGAAGACATCTACGAAGACCCCCGCGTGCCGCATGCGGCCTACGCCGTCACCTTCGTGCGCAGCCTGCTGATGGTGCCCATCCGCGCGGAATCGCCCATCGGGGCCATCGGCACCTACTGGGCCACCAAGCGCCATGCCACGCCGGAAGACATCGAGTTGATGCAGGCCCTGGCCAACGCCACCTCGCTGACCATCGAGAACGTGGGCTTCCAGAAGGACCTGGAGCGCCGCGTGATCGAGCGCACCGAGGACCTGGCCCGCACCAACCAGGAGCTGGAGGCATTCTCGTCATCCGTGTCGCACGACCTGCGCAACCGGCTCAACGCCATCCTGGGCTTCAGCTCGCTGCTGGAAACACAGGTGAGCCCACAGTTGCAAACGAACCAACAGGACTACATCCACACCATCCGCGACTGCGCCTCGCAGATGAAGCACACCATCTCGGATCTGATGACCCTGGCCCGCACCGCCCGGCAGGATTTCGTGCCTGAGCTGATCGACGTGAGTGCGATGGCACGCCAGGCCGTGATCGACCTGCGCAAGGCGGACACCCTGCCCGACATGGCCGAGGTATTCATCGAACCTGGCCTGAAAGCCTATGGCGACACCGGCCTGCTGCGCCTGGCGCTGGACAACCTGCTGTCCAACGCGCTGAAGTATTCGTCGAAGCAGCGCAGCCCCAAGGTGGTCGTGGGTGCGCAACCCGAGGCCCCCGACGAGCCCTTGAAGCTCTTCATCCAGGACAACGGCGTCGGCTTCGATCCGCGCCTGGCCAGCCGGCTGTTCCAGCCCTTCGTGCGCCTGCATGAAGAGAGCGAATTCCCCGGCACCGGCCTGGGCCTGACCATCGCGCGGCGCGCCATCGAGCGGCTGGGTGGCGGCATCAGTGCCGAATCCCAGCCGGGCCTGGGCACGACCTTCCACATCACGCTGCCCAGGCAGCGCGTGGCCGCAGCGCCCGAAGGCGCGCCGGCCGCCGCGGCCGCCCTGCTGTAGGGGCGTGCCTCAGGCCGTCGCGATGTCCGCCGACTGGATGCGTTTGACGCCCTTGGCAGTCATCTGCTTCCAGGCCGCGGCCAGCGAGCCGTTGAGGTCGATGCCACGCGTCGCATCCTCGATCACGTAGGTCTGGAAGCCCGCCTTGCGCGCGTCCATCGCCGTCCAGGCCACGCAGAAGTCGGTGGCGATGCCGGTGACGAACACGGTCTTGATGCCACGCGCCTTCAGGTAGCCGGCCAGGCCGGTGGCCGTCTTGTGATCGGCCTCCTCGAAGGCCGAGTAGCTGTCCATGTCCTTGTGGAAGCCCTTGCGGATGATGAGCTGCGCGGTCGGCACCTTGAGCTCCTTGCTCACGGCCGCATCCTCCGTGCCCTGCACGCAGTGGTCGGGCCACAGCACCTGCTGGCCATAGCTGAGCTTGGCGGTCTCGAAGGGCTTCTTGCCATCATGCGCACTGGCAAACGATGCATGGCCGGCGGTGTGCCAATCCTGCGTGACCACGATGTTCTCGAAAGCCGGGGCCAGCGTGTTGATGACCGGAATCACCTCGTTGCCGCCCTTCACCGCCAGCGTGCCGCCATCGAGAAAGCAGTTCTGCACATCGACCACGATCAGCGCGGCCTTGGCGCCGGGCTTGATCTTGCCGGCAGCGAAGGCGGGCCAGCCGAGGCCGCCTGCCAGGCCCAGGACGGCGGTGGATTTGAGAAGACTTCTGCGTTGCATGGAGGGAACTCCGTCGGGGTGGTGAAACTGAAGCACCCCTGCAAGCACGAAGCGTGCGCGCTAGGCGCCCCAGCCTTTGAGCACCGCGTCGATGAAGGCGCTGAGCTTGGGCAGGCGCTGGCGGTCCGGTGGGTAGACCAGGTGCACGGGGCGCTCGGGCGGCGCGCAATCGGGCAGCACCACGCGCAGGCGGCCCGTGGCCAGGTCATCGGCCAGCAGCACCTCAGGCTGCATGATCAGGCCCAGCCCCTGCAAGGCCGCGCGGCGCAGCACATCGCCCTGGTTGGCGGACAGGCGCGCATCCTCAGGCCATTGCACGCTCTGCGCGCCGTCGGACAAGGTCCACTCGCTGCGACGCTGCCAGACCGAATGGCTGAGGCAGGTGTGCCGGGCCAGGTCGGCGGCCTGGCGGGGTACACCGTGGCGCTTGAAGTAGGCCGGCGCCCCCGCGATCACCATGCGGTAGGGTTGCAGCGGGCGTGCCACCAGCCCTTCCGCATGCACGGGCCCGATGCGCACAGCGGCGTCATAGCCATCGCCCAACAGATCGGCCACGCTGTCGCTGAGGTGCAGATCAGCCGTGACTTGCGGGTGGCGCTTGAGAAAGCCCGTCAGCAAGGGGCCGATCACGCACTGGCCCAGGGTGACCGGCACGGTGATGCGCAACTGGCCCTGCGGCTCGCGCCGGTTGCGCTCCACAGCCGTCTCGGCCCAGCGCACCTGCTCCAGCACGCGGCGGCTGTCCTGCGTGAAGCTGAGGCCCACCTCGGTGAAGCGGTGCTGGCGCGTGGTGCGCTGGATCAGGCGCGCGCCCAGGTGCGTCTCAAGTGCCTGCACGTGCCGGCCCACCATGGCGGGCGTGAGATCGAGCGCGCGGGCCGCCGCCGCGAAGCTGCCGGCATCGGCCACGGCCACCAGCACCTCCATGCTGCGCAATTTGTCGAACATGCTGGGTGATTCGATATGAAAAGTATTTAATGATCGAACATCGCGGCCATTTATTCAACCAGTGATGGCATAAATACTGAGGCTCCCTGTTCATTGCTACCGCAGCATTCTCAAAAGGAGAGTCCGACATGAAAGTCCTGCTCATCGGCGCCAGTGGCGCCATCGGCCGCGCCGTGCACCAGCGCCTTGGCCAGCAGCACGAGGTGCTCACCGCCGGCCGGCACAGCGGTCAGTTCCGTGTGGACATCACCGATCAAGCCAGCGTGCGCCGCCTGCTGGCAGAGGTCGGCCCCATCGACGCGCTGGTCAGCACCACGGGCGATGTGCACTTCGGCCCGCTGGCAGAGATGACGGACGAGCAGTTCAATGTGGGCCTGCAGGGCAAATTGCTGGGGCAGGTGCGCCTGGCCTTGCTGGGCCAGCATGTGCTGCGCAACGGTGGCTCCATCACGCTCACGGCCGGCATCGTCTCGCGCGAGCCGATCCGGCTGGGTGCCAACGCCACGGCCGTGAACGCCGCGATCGAGGGCTTCGCGCGGGGCGCGGCCATCGAGCTGCCACGCGGGATGCGCATCAATGTGGTCAGCCCGGCAGTGCTGACGGAATCGCTGGCGGCCTACGGCCCCTACATGCCCGGCATGGAAAGCGTGCCGGCCGAGCGGGTGGCACTGGCCTACCAGCGCAGCGTGGAGGGCGCACAGACGGGGCGAACCTACTTCGTCGAATAGCGGCGCGCCCAGGTGGGCTCGACACCTCATGACGTTCAATGCGGCAAGGTGTAGGCGATCACGTCGTCGCCCCGGTTGACGAAGAGCGCGCCGGCGGTCGGGTCGATCGACAGGCCGCCCCAGTTCATGCCGCCCAGCGAGCCCGAGAAGCTCAGCGACACGTCGGTGCTCGGTGCCGTGTACAGGCCCTCGTAGCGCATGCCCTTGAACATGATGCGGCACATCAGCTGGTCGAAAGACATGGAGTGCGAGCACCTTAATTCCATGACTGACTTCAGGGTCAATACTTAGGCCGCGCTCAGAAGTGCCGAAAACAACGGTTTCCGTCACGTCCAACGCCAGTCGACAATGTCCCAGTTTCTCGATAATTTGTCATTCCGCCAGAAATTTGGGCTCATCGGCTTGATTGCCCTGGCGATGGTGACGGCGCCAATGGTTTTGGTGCTCAAGTCCTCGGTGGGCAACATGCAAGCGGCGCAGGCGGAGCAAAAGGGCGTGGCACCCGCTCGTACCATCTTGAACCTTGTACGCCTGACGCAAGAGCACCGGGGCTTGTCCTCTGCCGTTCTCAATGGCGACAGCAGCAAAGCAGGCTTACGCCAGGAGCGTCAAGCTGCTGTTGATACCGCCTTTGACAAAATGAGCGCTGCGCTGAATGCGCTGGCGTCGCCCCAGTTGACGTCCCAGGTCGAAGAGATGCGGCAGAAGTGGCGAGCCCTGGTCAGCGATGTGGGGTCGGGCACCTTGGCAGCGCCCGCCAGCCTTGCACGCCATACCCAGTTGGTCGCTGCGCAGCTGTCGCTGCTGGAGGATCTCACCTATGTGACCGGTCTGGAGCTGGACCCGGATGCGGGCAGCTACCACCTGATCATCGCCTCCACGCGCGACCTGCCCCGGCTGACCGAACAATTGGGACGGGCGCGTGCACGAGGCGTGGCCATCCTGGCCAGTCAGGAGGACAAGCCCGCGCAGCGGCATGAGCTGATCAAGTCGCTGGAAGACATCGGCCTGTATGAGCAAGACGTGCGGCGCGGCTTCAGCCGCGCGCAAGGCCACGAGGCCGCCATGGATGCCAAGCTGTCGGCTTCCATCGATACGGCGTCCAAGGCGCTGGGCTCGGCCGCTGAATGGATCAAGCGGGTGGGCGAGGCCTCTACCCCCGGGCAGATCACCACGGGTGACTACTTCCAGGCCATGACTCAGGCCATCAATGCCCACTACGAACTCACCGATCTGGCATGGAACAGACTTGAGACCTTGCTGGCGGAGCGCATCAGATCAGATGAACGCGATCTCATCTTCACCACCTTGACGGTCTTGGTGGCGATGGTAAGTGCGGCCTGGGTCATGCTGTCGATCTCGCGCACCACCTCCCGCACGGTGTCGGATGCCATGAAGATGGCGCAAGCGCTGGCCGAAGGCAATCTCACGCACCGCTCGAAAGCCGTGAGCAAGGACGAGGTCGGGCAAATGGTGAGCGCGCTGAGCCAATCCATGGGGCACTTGGAGGGCACCCTTCACAGCATCCGCGATGCCAGTGAATCCGTGGCCACCGCGTCGGCCCAGATCGAACAAGGCAACCATGATCTGAGCGCACGCACAGAGGCTCAGGCGTCTTCTCTGCAGCAGACGGCTTCCTCGATGGAAGAAATGGCGGCCTCCGTGCGCAGCAACGCCACCACCGCCTCCCAAGGCAGCGAACTGGCCGCAGAGGCATCGGCCATCGCCACGCAGAGCAGCGAGGTGTTCGGCAAGGTCGTGGCCAAGATGGATGCCATCAAGGAGTCCAGCAAGAAGATCGCCGACATCAACGCGGTGATCGATGGCATCGCGTTCCAGACCAACATCCTGGCGCTGAATGCGGCTGTAGAAGCCGCCCGCGCAGGCGAGCAGGGCCGCGGTTTCGCGGTGGTGGCCGGCGAGGTGCGCACTCTGGCGCAGCGCAGTGCACAGGCCGCGAAGGAGATCAAGACGCTGATCGCCGCCAGCGTTGAAACGGTGGAAGAAGGCAGCGCTCTGGCCGGGGTCATGGGCGACGCCATCGAGCGCCTGGTAGACCAGGTGCAGAAAGTCAACGGCCTGATGACGGAAATCGCCGCGTCAAGCCAGGAGCAAAGCCAAGGCATCTCCCAAGTCAACCAGGCGGTATCCCAACTGGATCAGGCCACGCAGGCCAACGCGGCCTTGGTTGAGGAGTCCACCGCCGCCGCCGGCAGTCTGCGCCTGCAGGCTCAGAAGCTTCAGGATTCGGTGGCATCGTTCACCCTGGCCTCATGACTGGGCCCGTCTGAGCTGCGACAAGCCGATCAACAGGGATGCCGCGCCGCCACAGCGCTTTTAGAAGCGGTAGAGTTGATCGCAAAGCATGGAGGAGCGGCCATGGGCATCCGCAAGATGACGACGCTGGAAGTTGATGGGCACGCCATTGAGATCGCCATGACCGAGCTCATTCCTGCCAGATGGAGTTGGACGGTAAATCCGACAGGCTGGCCCCCGCATCTCTCCCATCACCTGGCGGCTTCCCACGGTGGCAGGCGACCTAAGCCACTCAGGCATCGTCGAATGGGCCCAGTGCATCTGGGCTCAATCAACCGAGCCCCAGACCGCCGAGGCGGCGTCCCAAGCAGTCAATGAAGTCGCTGAACTTCGCTACATCGGCTGGCCTTGAGAGTTCAACAGTGCAGAGGCGAGTAACTTTGAGGCACCAGACATGCAAACGCCACCTCAAGGGTGGCGTAAGTCATTGATCCATATGGCGCGCCCGGCTGGGATCGAACCAGCAACCCCTGCCTTCGGAGGGCAGTACTCTATCCATTGAGCTACGGGCGCGTAGGGCCGGATTCTAGCAGTGCCCCTGTGTCGCCCTCAGAAAACGCAGCTTTCTTGCGCTGTATTAAAGAGCGCGTCTGTATGGGAGAACCCTTGGCTGAACACCGTATTCCGGGGCAAGGCCGACTCCTATAATGAAAAAGACCGTCCCCTCTTCCATGCCCTTTCACCGAGGACTCCATGAGCCAAGAGCCCCATTCCCACCACGAAGGTCCGATCAAAACCCCCAAGCAGCTGGCCGTGGCCGTGCTGCTGGCATTCGTGGTGCCGATCCTGATCATCGTGCTGTTGGTCAACTACGTGAGTTCGGCCAGCAAGGCCTCGCCCGGCAGCAGTGCCCTGGGTCCCGAGGCCACGGCGCAGCGCATCATGCCGGTGGCCGCGGTACAGATCAAGGTGGCCGCCGCCAACGCGGGCGCCGCCACGGGCGAGGAAGTCTTCAAGGGCCAGTGCGCCGCCTGCCACGCGGCCGGCACGCTGGGCGCGCCCAAGTTCGGTGATGCCGCCGCCTGGGGGCCTCGCATCGGGCAGGGCCTGGAGGCGCTGGCGCATGCGGCCATCAAGGGCAAGAACGCCATGCCGCCTCAAGGTGGCGGTGATTTCAACGACGACGAGATCACCCGCGCCGTGGCCTACATGGCCAATGCTGGCGGTGCCAAGTTCACGCCTCCAGCGCCTAAGGCTGCAGCCAGTGGTGCGGATGCCGCATCCGGGGGTGCATCCGCGCCCTGACGACGTTCGACACCTCGTCGAGTCAAGCCCAAGAAATCCGATCAGGCCGCCGGCACGGCCTGCGTCGGCGCCTTCACCGGCGCCACGGGGTTGAGCTGATAGCCATAACGCTCCGGCAGCGTCTCGAACGTCACCTCCTGTGGCGTCCAGCCCAGGGCCTCTACGGCATCAGACGCCACCGCCATGTCCAGCGAGCGCACCAGGCCCAGGCCCAGGTCGGTCGCCAGAAACAGGCGACCCTGCTCGTCCAGCCAGGTGTCTTCCACACGGGCCACTTCGCGGCCGGTGTGCGTGTCGATGCGGAACCCGCCGCCCTCCTTCGCCTGCACGCCCAGCACCCAGGGCGCGGCCTCCAGCGCCACGTAGACGCGCTGCGGGCCGTTCTGGAAGAACCAGGCGCCGCGCTCGTCCGCGTCGTAGTTGCGCTGGATGAACTCCTTGAGCTTGTCATGCACGATGCGGCTGCCCTTGGATTGCGGGAAAGGTCCGGCCTGCTGCGTGGGGCCGTCGCGCAGGTACCAGTCACCGCGCGCGTCCAGCGCCAGCCAGTCGTAGCAGTGGGGCACGTTGGGCCACTTCTTCAGTGCGGCCTTGACAATCTCGTCCATCGCGGTCTCCTCGTGGTGTTGGGCCTGGTCAGGCTTCAGGCCAGGTGAGAGGCAAGCCAGGTGCCGACCGCCTGGGGCAGGTCGCCCACATGGCCGGGCCAGGCCCCGCCGGGAAAGCCCACGTGCCCACCGTCTTCCGGCTGCCACAGCGTCACCCACGGGCTGACCTGGTCAGGCGTGGGCAGGCTGTGCCCCGGGATGAACGGGTCGTTGCGCGCGTTGAGCACCAGCGCCGGCACGCCCACCAGGCCGCCCAGCCGGGGCCCTGCCGAGCAACGCACCCAGTAATCCTCGGCGTTGGCGAAGCCGAACACCGGGGCCGTCACCGCATTGTCGTACTCGTACAGATCCCGCGCCTGGCGCAGGGCCTGGGCGTCGTACAGGCCCGGGTAGTGCGCCAGCTTGGCCAGGGCCTTGGGCTTCATGCTGGAGATGAACATGCGCGTGTAGACCAGCCGGTTGAAGCCCTGGCGGATGGCGTGGCCGGCGGCGGTCAGGTCCAGCGGGGCGGAGATGGCGGCCACGGCGCGCACACGCTGGCGGCCTTCGTGTCCGGACTCCTGGGCCCAGCGCAGCAGCACGTTGCCGCCCAGGGACACACCCGCCGCCACGCGCGGCGCCTGCGGGTGATCCTGCATGAAGCGGTCGAGGATCCAGCCGGCTTCTTCATAGTCACCGCTGTGGTACGCCCGGGGCGCCAGGTTGGGCTCGCCCGAGCAGCCCCGGAAGTGCGGCACCGCGCAGCCCCAGCCCTGCGCGCGCGCCCAGTGGCCAAAAGCTTGCGCATAGTGGCTGCGCGAAGAACCCTCCAGCCCATGGAACAGGATCAGCAGGGGTGATTGCGGGGTGGGCGGCTCGGCCAGCCAGTCCACGTCGATGAAGTCGCCATCGGGCGCCGTCCAGCGTTCGCGGCGCCCCTTGATGCGCTGCACGGGCTCGGGCCAGTGCCGCGAGAACACGGCCGGCCACAGCGTCTGCACGTTGCCGCCGATCGGGCCGGGGGCCCGAAGCCAGCGGGGTGCGCGCCAGGACTGCATGGCGGGATGGAAGAAAAGGCTCAGTGCAGCACGGACGAGGACTCGATCAGGTCCTGCATCTCGTCTTCCTGGCCGGGGCTGGCATGGTGCAGCGCCAGTCGCCAGCCCTGCGCGGTGCGCAGGTAGACGTTGCTGGCCAGCACGTAGGCGGTCTTGAGGCCATCGGGCGTCATGGCCTGCACGCGTTCGAGCACGTGGTGGATCTCGCAGCCCGTGCCTTCTACGCTGCGCACCTGCACGGGCGTGACGTTCACGCCGCCATTGGAGAACACCGATTCGAAGGCCGCGCGGATGGCCACGTGGCCCACCAGGCGCGGCCCGCCCGGGTGCACGCAGGCCACGTCCTCGTCGTCGGCCCACAGGCTCATCAGGCGCTCCAGGTCGCCCTGCTGCATGGCCTCGTAGAAGGCGGCCTCGGTGTCGTCGGCCGTGGCCATCAGCGCGGCCTGGGCCACCTTTTGCGATCGGGAATCAGCCATCTGCCTGCACCTTTGCTGGTGTTTGTGCGCGGCCGCCGCTCAGCGGAAGACCACGGTCTTGTGTCCGTTCATGAGCACGCGGTGCTCGGTGTGCCACTTCACGGCACGCGCCAGCACGATGCATTCCACGTCACGGCCCACGGCGGTGAAATCCTCGGGGCTGAGCGTGTGGTCCACGCGCTGCACGTCCTGCTCGATGATGGGGCCTTCGTCCAGGTCGGCCGTCACGTAGTGGGCCGTTGCGCCGATCAGCTTCACGCCGCGGTCATGTGCCTGGTAGTAGGGCTTGGCGCCCTTGAAGCTGGGCAGGAAGCTGTGGTGGATGTTGATCGCCCGGCCCTTGAGGAAGCTGCAGAACTCGGGGCTGAGGATTTGCATGTAGCGGGCCAGCACGACCAGGTCGGTGCCGGTCTGCTCGACCAGGGCCTCGACCTGCTTTTCCTGCTCGCGCTTGGCCTCGGCGCTGGAGCCCGTGGGCAGCGGCAGGTGGTGGAAGGGGATGCCGTAGCTGGCGGCCAGCTCGGCGTAATCGGGGTGGTTGGACACGATGGCCGGCACGTCGATGGGCAGCCAGCCGGAGCGCACGCGGAACAGCAGGTCGTTCAGGCAGTGGCCGTGCTTGCTGACCATGACCAGCACGCGGGGCTTGGCGCCCAGGCCGCGGATCTGCGCCTCCATCTTGAACTGGGCGCGCACGTGGCTGAAGAGCTTGTCGAGCGTGGCCACGTCGGCCAGGTGCTCGGGCGCTTCGAAGTGCACGCGCATGAAGAACAGCCCCGTGCTGTCGTCGCACTGCACGTCGCCGAACTGCTGCGAGTCGATGATGTTGCAGCCGGCCTGGTACAGCAGGCCCGAGACGGCGTGGACGATGCCCTTCGTGTCGGCGCACGACAGGGTGAGAACGAATTCGCGGGGGTTGCTCATGGTGCCGTCATTGTAGGTGCCCCTAGAATGGCCCGACACCGAACCATGGGAGGCCGGATGAAGGATTCCGCCGTGTTGGCCGAACTGCTCGGGCGTGTCGCCCTGGGCGACCGCGTGGCATTCGACACGCTTTACCGCCAGAGCAGTGCGCATCTGCTCGGCGTGATCCTGCGTATACAGGGCAACAGGGCCCAGGCCGAGGACGTGCTCCAAGAGGTGTATGTCAACGTCTGGCGCGCCGCCCAGAGCTTCAACCCGGCGCTCAGCCAGGCTTCCACCTGGCTGGTGAGCATCGCGCGGCACCGCGCCATCGACAGCCTGAGGCGGCGCCAGACGCAGGTGCAGACCGTGAGCACCTCGGCGGCGGGCCCGGACGAGGACACCGACCATGACCTGCTGGACCACATCGCCGACGACGGCCCCGGCCCCGACGAACTGCTCGAGCGCACGGCCCAGGCACGTGAACTGCAGGCGTGCATGGCGCAGCTCTCGGCCAGCCAGCAGCACAGCCTGGCGCTGGCCTACTACCAGGGCCTGTCGCATGCCGAGGTGGCCGACCAGCTGGGCGAGCCCCTGGGCACCGTCAAGAGCTGGGTGCGACGCGGATTGCAGGCCCTCAAGGGCTGCCTGGAGCGGGCCTCGCTGGCCCTGAGATAAGCCATGGACTACAGCCGATCCAATCTGGCCGACCGACTGGCCGCCGACTACGTGGTGGGCACCCTGCGCGGGCCCGCCCGCCGGCGCTTCGAGGCGCTCATCCCCGCCCACCCCGCATTGCGCAACGCCGTCGATGGCTGGCAACGCCGGCTGGGTGTGCTGTCGGCCGACATCACCCCCGTGGAGCCCTCCGCGGACGTGTGGGCGCGCATCCAACAGCGTCTGTTCAGCGATCTGGCCAAGGCGCCGGCCCGCTGGTGGCAGCGTCTGGGCGTGTGGCAGGGCTGGGCCGCCACGGCGACCGTGGCCGCGCTGGCCCTGGGCGTGCTGCTGAGCCAGCCCACGCCGCCGGCACCGCCCACGCCACCCATCGTGGTGGTGATGAGCGCGCCCGACGCGGCCAAGGTGGCGGCGGCCGCGCCGCAGTTCGTGGCCAGCGTGAGCGGCGACGGGCGCAGCCTGGTGATCAAGCCGCTGGCCGGCACCATGGTGCCCAGCCAGAAGGCGCTGGAGCTGTGGGCGCTGGCGCCCCAAGGTGCCCCCAGGTCGCTGGGCATCGTGTCCAACGACAAGCCCACCGTCGTGCTGCGGGGCACCCTGCTCAAGGACACCACGGGCTTCGCGCTCACGATCGAGCCGCCGGGTGGCGCCCCGGGCGGCAAGGCCACCGGGCCGGTGGTGTCGGTGGGCATGCTGCAGACCTGAGCGGCCCGCGCCCTCGCGACCGCATGGCTGCATCCAAACGCAAGTCTGACGCGTAGATGAACGAGGCACGCCACCGTGGCGTGCCTCACATCCTCTACAACCCGCTCGAAGGAGTCCGCCATGCGCCCACTTGCCCTGCCCCTGTCCGCCCTGCCCGTGCTGTTCGCGACGGCCTGCGCCATGTCGCCCAAGGTCGACAACGCCGCCCTGCCGGAAGCCGTGCGCGTGCCCGCCGGCCACCACCAGGCCTGGCACACCACCACCTCTGGCGGCGAGATCACCTACGAATGCCGCGCCAAGAAGGACATGCCCGAGCAGTTCGAATGGGCCTTCGTGGGCCCGGTCGCCACACTGAACGCGGGCGGCAAGGTCGTCGGCAAGTATTACGGGGGCCCCACCTGGGAGGCCACTGACGGGTCGAAGGTGACGGGCAAGCAGGTGGCCGTGTCGCCCGCCATGCCGGGCGCGATCCCGCTGCAACTGGTCAAGGCCAACCCGGCCGAAGGCGCGGGCGCCCTGGTCGGCGTGAGCTATATCCAGCGCCTGAACACCCGTGGTGGCGTGGCCCCCGCCCTGCCCTGCGGCGCGGCGCAGAAGGGCCAGCGCCAGGTGGTGAGCTACCAGGCCGACTACGTGTTCTACAAGCCGGCGATGTAAACAACAAGGCGCCTCGGGCGCCCATGAAAAAAGGGCCGCATCGCTGCGGCCCTTTTGTAGCTCGGGGAGCTTGGCTTCGAGGCGGCTGAGCCGCCCCGGGCAATTACATGCCCATGCCGCCCATGCCACCCATGCCGCCCATGTCGTGGCCACCGGCTGCGGGGGCGTCGTCCTTGGGGGACTCGGCGACCATGCACTCGGTCGTCAGCATCAGGGAGGACACGGAAGCAGCGTTCTGCAGGGCCGTGCGGGTGACCTTCGTGGGATCCAGGATGCCCATTTCGATCATGTCGCCATAGGTGCCGTTGGCGGCGTTGTAGCCGTAGGTACCCTTGCCGCCCAGCACGGCGTTGACCACCACGGAGGGCTCGTCACCGGCGTTGGCCACGATTTCGCGCAGCGGGGCTTCGATGGCGCGCAGGATCAGCTTGATGCCGGCGTCTTGATCGGGGTTGTCGCCCTTGATCTCGCCAGCGGCTTGCTTGGCGCGCAGCAGGGCCACGCCACCGCCAGGCACCACGCCTTCTTCGACGGCGGCACGGGTGGCGTGCAGCGCGTCTTCCACGCGGGCCTTCTTTTCCTTCATTTCGACTTCGGTGGCAGCGCCGACCTTGATCACGGCCACGCCGCCAGCCAGCTTGGCCACGCGCTCTTGCAGCTTCTCGCGGTCGTAGTCGGACGTGGCTTCCTCGATCTGGATGCGGATCTGCTTGACGCGGGCTTCGATGCCAGCGGCTTCACCAGCGCCATCGATGATGATGGTGTTTTCCTTGCCCACTTCGACGCGCTTGGCCTGGCCCAGATCGGCCAGGGTGACCTTCTCCAGCGACAGGCCGACTTCTTCGGCGATGACCTTGCCGCCCGTCAGGATGGCGATGTCTTCCAGCATGGCCTTGCGGCGGTCGCCGAAGCCAGGGGCCTTCACGGCCACAACCTTCAGGATGCCGCGGATGGTGTTGACCACCAGCGTGGCCAGGGCTTCGCCTTCGACTTCCTCGGCGATGATCAGCAGCGGACGGCCAGCCTTGGCGACTTGCTCCAGCGTGGGCAGCAGGTCACGGATGTTGGACACCTTCTTGTCGTACAGCAGCACGAAGGGGTTGTCCAGCAGGGCGGCCTGCTTCTCGGGGTTGTTGATGAAGTAAGGCGACAGGTAGCCACGGTCGAACTGCATGCCTTCGACGACTTCCAGCTCGTTGTTCAGGCTCTTGCCGTCTTCAACGGTGATCACGCCTTCCTTGCCCACCTTGTCCATCGCGTCGGCGATGATCTGGCCGACGTCGGCGTCGGAGTTGGCGGAAATGGTGCCGACCTGGGCGATTTCCTTGGAGGTGGTGGTGGCCTTCGATTGCTTCTTCAGCTCGGCGACCAGGGCCGACACGGCCTTGTCGATGCCGCGCTTGAGGTCCATCGGGTTCATGCCGGCGGCCACGTACTTCATGCCTTCGCGCACGATGGCCTGGGCCAGCACGGTGGCGGTGGTGGTGCCGTCGCCAGCGTTGTCAGAGGTCTTGGAAGCGACTTCCTTGACCATCTGGGCGCCCATGTTCTGGAGCTTGTCCTTCAGCTCGATTTCCTTGGCCACGGACACACCGTCCTTGGTCACGGTGGGGGCGCCGAAGGAGCGCTCGAGCACCACGTTGCGGCCCTTGGGGCCCAGGGTCACCTTGACGGCATTGGCCAGGATGTTGACACCCTCGACCATGCGGGCACGGGCTTCACCGCCGAAGACGACGTCTTTTGCTGCCATTTGGATTCTCCGAAATCAGTAGATGTGGGGTAGTGCCTGAAAGGCTGTGCTTACTTGGCGACGACGGCGAAGAGGTCTTCCTCGCGCATCACCAGCAGTTCTTCGCCATCGACCTTGACGGACTGGCCGGAGTACTTGCCGAACAGGACGCGGTCGCCGACGGCGACGTTCAGGGCAACGAAATCACCCTTGTCATTGCGCTTGCCAGGACCGACGGCGAGCACTTCGCCCTGGTCAGGCTTCTCGGCGGCATTGTCAGGAATGTAGATGCCCGAAGCGGTCTTGGTTTCTTGTTCCAGGCGCTTGACGATCACGCGATCGTGCAGAGGACGCAGTTTCATGACTTCTCCTGTCTGGTGAGACAACGGGGTTGGTTGTGGATCCGCGCGAGAGTGATCACTCACATGCGGACATCTGGATAAAGCGGACGCCCCGGGGTGTCGAGCCGCTCGGGGCGTGTTGTTAGCACTCAAGTCAGTCGAGTGCTAAAGGCATTATAGGGATCGGCGCGGGAGTTTCAAGAGGCTGTCGAGGGCTGGGGAACCGGCGCAGCGGCGAGAATGGCATCACCTGAGAGCCACCGCCTGCGCACCCGCGCCCCTGCCCGTCCCTGTCTGCCCCCTCACATCGACCCGAGAGGACCGATCATCATGACTGAAGTGAGTACGCCTGCGACCGCCTTGTCGCAGCGCCTGAAGACCGAGACCGCAGACCTGCACGAGCGCATGCACCAGTTGATGGCACGTGCCGAGCCCTTCGCCTCGCGCGAGCGCTACGCCAGGTTCGTCGCCGCGCAGTACCTGTTCCAGCAGGACGTGGAACACCTCTTCGAGGATCCCGCGGTGCAGACCCTGGTCCGCGACCTGGCCGAACGCGGACGCGCCACCGACTCGCGCGCCGACCTGCTCGACCTGCAGGCGCCGGTGCCCCAGGAGGGCATCGCCACGGAAGGCGTGACAGCGCCCGAGGCCCTGGGCTGGCTGTACGTCTCCGAGGGCTCGACCCTCGGGGCAGCCTTCCTGCTCAAGGAGGTGGGCGACAAGCTGGGCCTGCACGCCGGGTTCGGTGCACGCAACCTCGCCGCCTACCCCGAAGGACGCGCACGCGCCTGGAAGCGGTTCGTGGCCGCCCTGGATGCGCCCGCGCTCTCAGCCACGCATGACCGCGTGATCGATGGCGCGCGCGCCGCCTACGGCCGCTTCGGTCAACTGCTCGAAGACCAGTTCGGACTGGCCACGCAGTCTGCGCTGGCCGACGCCCATTGAGCCCGGTGGCCATCGGCCTGTCCGCCCTGGTCATCCTGCTGCAGGCGCTGCCAGCGGCCTACCGCGAGGCGCTGCGCTTCGACCATGGCGCCCTGGCACAGGGCGAACTCTGGCGTGCATTCACCGGCCACTTCCTGCACCTGGGCTGGCGCCACATGGCGCTCAACCTGGTCGGCCTGTGGCTGTGCTGCGCGCTGGCTGGCCCGCGCATGTCGAGCCTCACGCTGCTGGCGCGGCTGTTCACGCTCGCCCTGGGCGTGTCCGCGCTGCTGTACGGCCTGTCGCCGCAGGTGAGTGATTACGTCGGGCTGTCCGGCGTGCTGTACGGCCTGCTGCTGTGGACGCTGCTGGCCCAGGTCCACCGGCGTGATGCCTTGTCGGTGCTCGCACTGGCGGCGCTCGTCGCCTGGGCGGCCTGGCAGGCTCATGCCGGCGCCAATCCGCACGAAGAGGCGCTGCTGGGCGGGCGCATCATCGTGCAGGCCCACCTGTACGGCCTGGCGGTGGGGTTGGCGGGCTGGGTGATCGAGCGCGTCTTCGCCTTCCGCACACGCGTCTCCTGACCGCCGGCCATCGCGGCGCCGACCGCCGCCGCGTCCAGGAGAATCCGGGCGGTGGGCTCAAGGCCATCTTCACGCTGGAATCAGGTTTCGCCTACGACACGGGCAGCACCGGTAGCGCCTTCTGGAGCCGTCAGGCCTTCGTGGGCCTGAGCAGCAAGGATTGGGGCACGCTCACGCTGAGCCACCAGGAAACGCCGCTCTTTCTCACCACCTATGCTTTCGATGCCTTCGGCCTGGGCAACAGCGGCAACTATTGGAACCTGAGCCAGTACAACAACTTCTGGGTCGACAACGTGATCGCGTACGAGACGCCCGTGTGGTCGGGCTTCTCGGCGCGCCTGTTCTACGCGCCGTCGGAGCAGGGTTCGGGCATCGGCCGCTACACGACAGGCAGCGTGAACTACACCAACGGGCCGCTCAACATCGTCGCGTCGTACGACGAGCAGAGACACCGCAGGAGGCCCTGGGCGAGGTGCTGCGCAACCTTTTCAACGAGCCGAGCGACACGCTGTTCGAAGACATCGAGGATGCGATCATGCGCGAGGCGTTTCACTTCTGCCATCGCAACCAGGTGCAGGCGGCCAAGCTGCTGGGCATCAGCCGCAATGTGCTGCGCTCCCGGTTGATCAAGAGCAAGCAGATCTCGGCGTTGAAGTAGCGAAGGAGAGCGGTCGGCAAACCGCTGGTGGAACGCCCCTCGTCAATGCCCATCAGCCCGGTGGAACGAAGGCCGCGTACTGCATGCATCGTCCTTGCCCCAATAGTTCTCGCAGATCTGAACGCGACACTGCTTTGCTTCCTCTCCGGTGAGTGAGCGGCAATAGCCTACGATCTGTGCAATCGTGTACATGGGCGGCGCCTTGCTGCCTCCCAACCGCAATGGTGGCATGGTGCCATTCACTTCCCTTCGCGAGTTGGCAGACACATGGGCTACCAAAGCGGCCAACGATGCAGCATCAGCTTCACGCGCCGCCTGGCGTCGTTGACGTGCACTTTGCTGTTTTGGTTTGAGCGAAGCTTTTTGCGCAGAGGGATTGGAAGCAAGCGCAGCCTCCCCTCCCCGAGGCTTTGCCTCTGCATCTTGCAGCCCCTGCGCACCTTGAACCGCCGCCCCACTGATGCCACCCGACGCAGCATCTGCTGGCTGATCCAAAGGCACTGTGCCTTCCGAAGGCACATCCAGACTGGCTTGCCCATGGTGGCCAGTTCGCAACGTCAGGTCATTCACGCGGCCGAATGGCTGCGATGCAACGGGGGCAACGCCCTCCGGAAGCGATGGAGCGTCCAGGCGATCGAATGGGGTCGCATCCGCCCCCCTGCCGTGCGCCACCACCGATTCGATCACCGCAGCCGATCCGTCAACTCCAGGCACTGCGACAGTGGGCCGAGCCAGGGGCGCGTGCGCCATGGTGGCCTGTTGGGTCACGAACCAGGTATATCCCCCGCCCACCAGCAAGCAAGCACACATCAACACACCGGTGATCCACCATCTTGTGGGTTTTTCCTGTGCAGGTAATGCGGCGACGGTGCCCGAGCCTCCAACGCGCCTTGTCCGCCCTGGCCGAGATCTTAATGGCCTCACCTTCACAGACTCAAGGCCAGACAACATGCGCAAGCCGCCCTGCGGCACCTGATCGTGCTGCCAATCAGCGATCAGACTGGGACGATCATCAGCATCGCCATGGGATGGCTGTGCCACGCTGCACCTCCGTGTTCAATTTATTTGTCCGCGTCACGCGCGGGATGGGCCCGGATTCTGCCTCCATCCAGGGCACCGGCCTTACCCCAATCAAGGGGATAGCCGTGTTCATGGTTCGCAACGAGAATCGCGGCTCATTGATGCAGACGAACCTGGATGTTCGTCACATCCAATTACAAAATCATGGTGGCCTGGATCATCGTTTATTTCCTGCTGGTCGTCTCGACGCTGGCCGTCTGCTTTCTGCCACCCGTTCGGCAACGCACACGCCTCTTGTGGCGTCACTGGCGCAGCAGTTCAGGTCAGTGGGCCGATGCCACCCGCCAGCGCGGGCACCGACAAGCGCGCAGCCTGCAGGACACCCTTGGTTTTCACACAGGCGGTGCGTCGCGTTGGACTCGTCAGCATTGGCGCTGGGTGGGCAGCGGTGTTGCTCTGCTTGTGGGCCTGCCTCTGCTGGCCCTTTCCCTGCGTGGCTGGCAGGACATCGGCGGCTTCGACCACCGCCAGGCCCACGCCACCAACGAACAGATCGCCGCCCTGCTCGAAGGCGAGCAGCTTGTGCCACCGGCCGCCTTGCCGCCGGAGATGTTCACCACCCAGGAGGTGGAGATGCTGCGCCCCATGATCCGCTACGCCAGCCGCGAGTGGGTGCTGCTGGACGAAGACTTCCGCCAGCGCCTGCTGGTCGTCTTCAAGATCATGAAGGAGACGCACGGCTACGACATGGTGCTGCTGGAGGGCTACCGCAGCCCCGAGCGTCAGGCCCGGTTGGCCGCGCTCGGCGGCCAGGTCACGCAGGCCGACGCCTTCCGCAGCTACCACCAGTACGGCCTGGCATCGGATTGCGCCTTCCTGCGCAATGGCAAAATCGTGATCTCGGAACGCGACCCGTGGGCGATGAAGGGCTACGAGCTCTACGGCCAGGTCGCGCGCTCGGTGGGCCTGACCTGGGGAGGTACATGGCGCACCCTCAAGGACTACGGCCACACCGAATTGCGGCGACCGGGCGTCCTGGGCCGCACCGAGACACAACCCAACGAAACACCGGTGCTGCCGGACTTCAGTGGCGACTTCAATGCCGACCACTGAGCGGAGCAGCACCGTCATGCACAAGCACATCAGGAGGCTCCATGAGCAGACCCGTCATCCTGGTCGGTGATCAGACCGACCACGGTGGCACCGTGATCTCCGGCGCGCCCACGTCCGACGTGGACGGCCGCCAGATCGCCCGCGTGGGCGACCAGGTCACCTGTCCCAAGAAGGGCCACGGCCACACCACCACCATTGTCAGCGGCGATCCGACCTGCGTGATCGACGGCGCCCCCGTGGCCCGCCACGGCGACAAGACCGCCTGCGGCGCGACGCTGATCGCCAGCCAGTCCGTCACCTTCGACTGAGTGCCGCCTTGAAGCGTTTCGTCAATGGCCTGGCCCTGATGGTCGCGGTCACCTGCCTCGTGTGGGTGGCCGTGCTGTGGCGTTGGCAAAGCACACGGCGCGACATGTCCGTGGAAGACATCGCGCTCTACATGGGCCTGCTGCCCGTGTTCGCGATCGTGCTGATCCTGATGGCACGGTGGGCGTGGCGCGGCCAGGTGGCGCAGCGGGCAGCGCTGGCCGCAGGCGCACAAGCCCATGCAGCGAACACCGCCACTGGAGACTCTGCAGCGCAGCAGCCATCGACGAGCGATGCGGCCCAGCGCCACGCCGTGCATGCGGTGTGGCTGGCCGCCGTGAACTGCCCGGCCGGCGCCAGCGCCGATGAACTGCTGGCCGCCGCACAGGCCAACGAGCCCCGCCCCGATCTCGACAAAGACCTGACCGATCCCGATGGCCAGCCGCTGATGTGCGCCCGCGTGCCCGATCTGCCCACCGATGCATTGGCCGCCGAACTTGCCCCCGTCATCGCCCAGGTGCGCCAGCGCCTGTCGGCGGCTGATCACGCCAGCCTCTATGACGAACCCGACGACGCCGTGGTCCGTGCCCTCACGGCGCTGCAGACACCGCTGGACGAAGCCCGTCAGGCCCTGCAGCCCTGGTCCACGCTCTTCCAGGCATCCGATTCGCAGGCCGCGCATGAACTTGGCGAGGTCCACGTGCTCATCGGCCTGCCCGCCGCGTGGACACCCCTGGAGCAGCAGGTCACCGAAGACTGGATCCGACTGTCGCTCACCGATCCCGAGCGCAGCGCGGTGCCGGCGTCACGCTTCGCCTGGCTGCGCCATCACGATGGCAGCGAGGCCTTGTGGCTGCAGGCCGACCAACTGCTGATGCAATGCCGACGCGAGCAACGGCGCGCCCTTGTGCTGCTGCTGGGCCTGCATTCCGACATCAGCGAGGTGGCAGTGCAACGCCTGGCCGCGCGGCAGGCCCTGTTCCAGGCCGGCGCCAACCCCAAGGGCCACATGCCCGGCGAAGCTGCCTGCGCGCTGCTGCTGGCCAGCGCCGACTGGCCCGGCCTGCCGCCCGACGCCGACGATCCGGAGCTGGCCCCGCTGGCCTGGGTGCACCGCCCCGCCCTCGCCCGCCGTGACAAATCGGTCGATGCCGGCGGCAAGGTGCTGTCCACCACGCTCAGCCAGGTGATCGAGCAAGCCCAGGCCGCCAGCCGCCTGCCCACCGCCGACATCGCCTCGCTGGTTTGCGACGGCGACCAGCACACCGCGCGCAGCACCGAACTGTTCGGCGCCACGCTGGCCCTGCTGCCCGACCTCGATGCCGTTGACGACATGCGCCTCACCGCCACCGTGTGTGCCGGCCCTGGCGCCGCGACACCCCTGGCCGTGATTGCCGCGGCCTGCGCCCACACACGCGCACTCAACAAGCCCGTGATGGCCCTGTGCCTGGGCGATCCCTTCGCGCGGCTGGCCCTGGTGGCCCGCCCCGACCAACCCGAGGAAGACGCCGCCAGGGCCGCTGGTGCAACGACACCTGCCCAGGCCTGAGCCCTTCCCAGATAAAACGCAGTGAACAGATGAACACCTTGAGGAACCTGCTGACCGACGTGCGCGTGCTCAGCCTGATAGGCGTGGCGGCCCTGGCTGCCTTCCTCTTCGTCGGCGCGCAGGCCTTGCAGGTCGCACTGATCTACGCCGCCGTGCTGCTGGGCGCCGTCCTGGTGATCTGGTTCGGCGTGTGGCTGACCAAGCGCATCCTCGCGCGCCGCGCCGCCAAGCGCCTGGAACAGGCGCTCGACGACGACACCCGCAAGGCCAGCCCGAACGCCAAAGCTACGGCGCAGGACAAGGACGAAGTCGCCGCCCTGCGCACCCGCCTACAGGACGCCGTCAAGACGATCAAGACCTCCAAGCTCGGCCAGCTCAGCGGCTCAGCCGCGCTGTACGAGCTGCCCTGGTACATCGTCATCGGCAACCCGGCGGCCGGCAAGAGCACGGCCATCGTCAAGTCCAGCCTGAAGTTCCCCTTCGCCAAAAGCACCGACAACATCATCCAGGGCATCGGCGGCACCCGCAACTGCGACTGGTTCTTCACCAGCGACGGCATCCTGCTGGACACCGCCGGCCGCTACGCCGTGCATGAAGAAGACCGCAGCGAGTGGCTCGGCTTCCTGAACCTGCTCAAGAAGCACCGCCCCAAGGCCCCCATCAACGGCATCGTGATCGCCGTGAGCATGGCCGAACTGTCGGCCGGCAAACCCGAGGTCACGATCGAGCTGGCCAAGAGCCTGCGCCAGCGTGTGCAGGAGCTCACCGAGAAGCTCGAAGTCTTCGCGCCCATCTACCTGCTCTTCACCAAGGCCGACCTGATCGCGGGCTTCGCCGAGTTCTTCGAAGACCAGGACCGCACCGAGCGCGAGAAGGTCTGGGGCGCCACGCTGCCCTACGACACCGCCTCCACCATCCAGGCCGTGCCGCAGTTCGAGGCCCGCTTCGACGAGCTCAGCGACGGCCTGCGCGAGCTGGGCATCGCCCGCATGGCATTGCACCGTGGCGAGGCCCTGCCCCCGGGCGTGCTGACCTTCCCGCTGGAGTTCGCCGGCCTCAAGCCCGCGCTCAGCACCTTCGTGGCCACGCTGTTCGAAGAGAACCCCTTCCAGTACCAGCCCATCTTCCGCGGCTTCTACTTCACCAGCGCGGTGCAGCAGGGCTCGGCCACCAGCCGCGCCACCAACGAGGTGGCCCGCCAGTTCGAGCTCAGCGCCCGCGGCGAGATCACCACCGCGCGCGTCGTGGCCGAGCACGGTTTCTTCCTGAAGGACCTGTTCGCCAAGGTCATCTTCGCCGACCGCAACCTGGTGCGCCAGTACGCCAGCCGCCAGAAGACGCGCGCCCGCATCGCCACCTTCGCCATGGCCGTGGCCGCGCTGGCCCTGGCCCTGGGCGGCTGGACCTGGTCCTACATGGGCAACCGCCAGCTGATGAGCAACGTGCAGGCCGACCTCACCAAGGTCGCCAAGCTGCAGGCCGACCGGGTGGACCTGGCCTCGCGCCTGGAAGCCCTCGAAGTGCTGCAGGACCGCATCGAGCAGCTGCGCGCCTGGCGTACGCAGCACCCCGTCAGCGTCGGTCTGGGCCTCTACCAGGGCAACGCCATCGAGCGCAAGCTCAGCCAGGAGTACTTCAACGGCGTGCGCCAGGTGATGCTGCAGCCTGTATCGCAGACGCTCGAAGCCTTCCTGGCCGAGGTCAACGCCAACGCCGGCAAGCTCCAGCCCATGACGCGAACACCGGCTTCGGCCGCCCGCCCGCTGGACGAGGGCGGCGCGCAGAAGCCCGGCCCCGATCGCTTCGCGCAGGCCTCGCCCGAGCGCGTGGAAGACGCCTACAACGCGCTCAAGACCTACCTGATGCTGGGCGACAAGTCGCACATGGAGTCGGGCCACCTGACCGACCAGCTGACCCGCTTCTGGCGCGTCTGGCTGGACGACAACCGCGGCACCATGCCACGCGAGCAGATGGTGCGCAGCGCCGAGCGCATGATCTCCTTCGTCACGGCCAACCTGCAGGACGACGCGCTCACCGCCCAGCCCACCAACCTGGGCCTGGTCGACCAGACGCGTGAAAACCTGCGCCGCGTCGTGCGTGGCATGCCCGCCAAGGAGCGCGTCTACGCCGAAGTCAAGGCCCGCGCGGCCACGCGCTTCCCCACCTTCACCGTCGCCCGCATTGTCGGCGACCAGGGCAAGGACGCCGTCGCTGGCAGCTACGCCATCTCCGGCACTTTCACCCGCGAGGCCTGGGACGGCTACATCGAAGAGGCCTTCAAGACGGCTGCCAACGGCGAGCTGCAGAGCGTGGACTGGGTGCTCAAGACCTCGGCGCGTGACGACCTCTCGCTCGAAGGCAGCCCCGAGCAGATCCGCAAGACGCTGACCGACCTCTACAAGGCCGAGTACGTCAAGGAATGGCAGCGCTTCATGCAGGGCATCAGCGTCGCCGAGTTCGGGAACTTCGATGTCGCCATCAAACACATGAACGCGCTGGGTGACGTCAACAACTCGCCCGTGCGCAAGCTGATGACCACGCTGTTCGACCAGACCTCCTGGGACAACCCGTCGCTGATCAACGAACGCATCGGCAAGGTCCAGCGCGGCTTCCTGGACTGGTTCAAGCAGACCATCCTGCGCCAGCCCCCCTCGCAGGCCAACATCAACCTGAATCTCAGCGCCAATGCCATGGAAGTGCCCATGGGCCCCATCGGCAAGGAGTTCGCCGCGCTCAGCCGCCTGATGATGAGCCGCGACGATTCGCCCACGCTGATGCAGGGCTACCTGCAACAGCTGGCCAAGGTGCGCACGCGCTTCAACCAGATCAAGACGCAGGGCGACCCCGGCCCCGCCTCGCGCCAGATGATGGGCGCCACGCTCGATGCTGGCCAATCCGAGCTGGCCGACGCGCTCAAGTTCGTCGACGAGCAGATGCTGGTGGGCATGAGCGATGCCGCCAAGGCCAGCCTGCGGCCGCTGCTGGTGCGCCCGCTGATGCAGTCCTTCGCCGTGATCGTCGGCCCGTCTGAAACCGAGATCAACCGCATCTGGGCCGCGCAGGTCTATGAGCCTTACGCACGCACGCTGGCCGGCAAGTACCCCTTCGATGGCAACGCCAAGATCGAGGCATCGCCCGCCGAGATCGCCAAGGTCTTCGGGCCCTCGGGCAGCATCTCCAAGTTCACCACCGAGGCCCTGGCCACGCTGGTGGTGCGCCGTGGCGACAGCATCACCGCGCGCACCTGGGCCGACATGGGCCTGCGCCTGCGGCCCGACTTCGCCGACCACTTCGCGCAATGGGTGGCCCCGCTGGAAGGCGCAGCAGCCGGTGGTGGCAGCAACGGCAATGCCAGCGCCGGGGCCGAACAAGCCAGCTCGCAGACCGTGTTCCAGATCCTGCCGCAAGGCGCCCCGGGCCTGGTCGAGTACACCGTCGAGATCGACGGCCAGGCCACGCGCTACCGCAACACCGCACCGGCCTGGGTCAACTTCGTGTGGCCCAACCCCTCGGGCAACCCAGGCGTGCGCATCACCGGCATCACCGTCGATGGCCGCAGCGTCGAACTGCTCAACGAGCCTGGCCGCTTCGGCCTCACGCGCATGTTCGAGCTGGCACAACGCCGCAAACTGAACGACAACGTCAACGAACTCAGCTGGTCGCGCAACGGCCAGACGGTGACGGTGCAGCTGCGCCTGATCAGCCAGCCCGGCGCGTCAGCGCCACCGCCCAACCAAGCCGATGGAGGCGGCAACGCGCCCGCCGGCGGCACCTCGAGCCTGCGTAACCTGCGCCTGCCCACACTGGTGGTCGGCAACGATCAACCGGTCGGTACGCCCACGGCCGTCCCATCCCAAGTCGCCAGCGCAGAGGCCGCCCAATGATCAGCACGCTCACCCCGGCCCGCCTGGTCTACTTCGGCAAGATCCCCACGCGCGGCGATTTCATCCGCAGCCCCGGCCCCGCCGCCCTGATCAAGACCATGGACCAGTGGCTCAGCCAGGGCCTGGAAACCATGTCGCAGGACGCGCACTGGAAAACGCTGTACGACCAGGCCTGGCCCATCCACTTCGCCTTCCTGGGCACCGGCAGCCACGCCGTGCTGGCCGGGCACCTGGCCCCCAGCACCGACCAATCGGGCCGGCGCTTTCCGCTGATCACCGCCGGCAGCTTCGATACCGGCGCGCCGGCGGGCTTCACCGCACGTGCGCCCATGGCGCTCAACAAGCTGTGGATCAAGTTGGGGCATGCCAACCAGCAGATCCGTGCAGCCGGCGACGCCACCGACGCGCTGGGCGATTACCTGCAACAGCAGATCGACATCGACGCCGACCCGGGCGCCCACGAAGCCAGCTACCGCGACTTTCTCGAACTGCAGACGGTCGGCACCTTGCAAGGCCTGCTGCAGCAAAGCGGCCACGAACTGGACCTGCGCCTGAGTGTGCTGGCCCTGGGCCTGTTGATGGAAGCCGTGCCCACACGCGGACGCCAGCCCATCGACAAGGGCCTGTGCCTGCCGTTGCCCGCCGTGAAGCTGCACCAGCCCTACGTGGCCACCTTCTGGCTGGACCTGATCGCGCGCTTCCTCAAGGCCCGCACAGATCTGGAGATCGCGCTGTACCTGCCTCAGCCGCCGCAAGCCGAGGCCCCGCTGCTCTACCTGAGCTTCTCTGGCGGCTCCGCGCAGCACCTCAGCGCCATGCTGGATCCGCGCACCGTGCACGACACCTTCGTCGACATGCGCCGTGCGCGCTGGGCAGAAGCCCACGCCGGCCAGAGCTACAACACCAAGAAGCTGTCGAGCTACCTGCAGCAGCCGCAACTCTCGCTGCAACAGGCCGCCCGCACCTTCCATGAAGCCTTCCTAGGGGAATGACACCGTGATGTTCCGCTCTCACGCCATCACCGGCCTGCTGGCCCTGGCCTGCGCCAGCCTGGCCTCAACACAGGTGCGAGCGCAGACCGCGCCACCTGCAGCCGCCGCCGCATCCGACACAGCACAGGTCAGCACCCAGCCGCAATCCAATGGCAAGGTGATCGCCTCCGGTGTCGTGCCCGATGAAAGCACCCGCCAAGCCGTGCTCGCCCAACTGCGCACCCAGTACGGCAACGACCGCGTGGTGGACCAACTGGGCGTGGGCAACCTGGTCGCGCCACCAAAGTGGTCTGACAGCCTGCAGAAGATCCTCGGAACCCCCTCGCTCAAGCGTGTCAGCCGTGGCGCGCTCAAGGTGCGCGGCAACGTCATCGAGGTCTCGGGCGAGGTCGAGAACGAAGCCACCAAGCAGCAGGTGCTGTCGGACATCTCCACGCAGTTGAACCCGACCTACACGGTGCGCAGCAGCCTGCGCGTGGCCGCCGCGCCACCTGCCCCCACGCTGGATTCGACCCTGGCCAACCGCACCATCGAGTTCCAGCCCGGCAACGCCCTGCTCACGCCCAATGGCCAGCACCTGCTGGACGAACTCGTGCCCATCCTGGCCAAGATGCCGGGCAAGCGTTTCGAGGTGGTCGGCCACACCGATTCGGAAGGCGCGCGCGATGCCAACATCGTGCTCTCAGCCAACCGCGCCAACACGGTGCGTCAGTACCTGGCCGCCAAGGGCATCCCGTACGCCTCATTGCTGACGAGCGGCGCAGGCCCGGATCACCCCGTGGCCGACAACAGCACCGAAGAAGGCCGTGCGCGCAACCGGCGCATCGAGTTCAAGCCATTACCCTGATGAAGCCGAGGCCGCCATGGCGGGGGCCTCGTGCGCAGCAACCGTTCAGACGCTTGGCGACGGGGGGACGCCCAGCAGTTCCTCGACATGGGCGAGGCTGCCGCCATCCTTGAGCACGGCACGCAGCCATTCGTGCAGCGGCATGTGGGCCCAATGCACGGCCTTGTCGGCCAGGTAGGCCACCGGGCTGTGCGGCTCGGTCTGACGGAAGAACTCGGCCACCTGCTGCAGTTGGCGCAGCGCCTGCGCGCGGGTCTGCAGGTGCGCAGTCACTGTGTGCTGCGGCAGGGCATGCGCCTGCGGCACGGCCTGTCCGTCAAACGAGAGGTTGTTCGCGGCCCCAGCCAAAGCACCAGCCATGGGCGCGCCGCCATCGACCCGCACGCCGCGCTCACGCGCCAGGCGTTCGGCCGCATGGATGACATCGTCGAGCGCCGTGCGGGCCGCGACAAAGCCGGGGCCTTCATCGCCCAGCAGGCCATCCACCACCGATTGCAGTTCGGTCAAGGCCTCACGTGCACGGCGTGCCTGCGCGAGGTTGTCCTCCACATAGGGCGCAGGCGTGGCCTGCAGGGCCTTGGACAGAGACTGCGCCGTCAGGCCTTCAGGCGCGTCGCCATCGGGATCGGCCTGCCGCAGACGCGCCGCCTCGATCTCGCGCAGGGCATAACGGCGACCGGGGCCGGCATCGACCAGGGCACGGCCATGGGCCAGGCTCACGATCTGGGTCAGCAACCAGCCCAGGTTGCCGATGCGCTGCTCCTGGTCACCACCATCTGGCAAAGGGTGCACATTGGGCCAGAAGGCCTGTGCCGCACGGGCGCATAGCTGCAAGCCATCGGCCAGACCACCAAAGCCCTGGCGCTGGGCCAGGGCCTCGGTCAGCCAGCCCAGCAGGCGCAAATCCTTGGTGCGGGTGCTGAGCAAGGTGGTGCAGCGCTGCTCCACGGCAGGCCAGTCGGCCAGCTTGATCTCTGTCTTCCACTCGCCCTGGTCAAGCGTGGGATCGTCGGCACGACGATCTTGCGCGATGGCATCGAACTCGTCCGAGAAGGACAGGTCATCGCCGCTGGGCGCATCAGGTGAAATGGGCTGGAGCAGTGCGTCGAGGTTCATGGCAGACATGGTCAGCATCGATAGGGCGGCTGGCGCATGGAGCGGCGGTCAAGCCGAGGATTCTGGCATGCGACCCGATTGTGCGACTCCCCTCCTCTTGGGGTATTTGCGGTGGTGCGGACGCGCCCCAAAGCCTGCTATGGTGCGCACAACAAACAACAAGGACTTCACAGGGGCGCCCGCGGCCAGCCATGCTGCCGACGGGCCTGGAACGTGCGCCATCAGCGATGATGGCACTGCGGTGCCGCGCGCCTCCCTGTTGAGCCCGCCAGCCTGCTCATGAACACCACGTCCATCGCGTCCACCGTCGTCATGCCGCCCCGCAGTTCGCGCCTGCCCCTGTGGCTCAAGCTGGCCTACACCGCCTTCGTGGCCGTGCTTGTGCCGCACTACTGGCAGGCCTACGGCCCCACCAACTTCCTGTACTTCTGCGACATCGCACTGCTGCTCACCGTGGCCGCACTGTGGACCGAATCCGCCGTGCTGGCCTCTGCCTGCGCCGTGGGCATCCTGCTGCCGCAGGTCTTCTGGATGATCGACTTTCTGGGCAGCGTGGTGGGCCTGCCCATCACGGGCATGACGGCCTACATGTTCAATGACAGCATCCCGCTGTTCGCACGCTTCCTGTCCTTCTTCCATTTCTGGCTGCCATTGCTGCTGGTGTGGCTGGTGGCGCGTCTGGGCTACGACCGGCGCGGCCTGTGGGTGTGGTGGGGCGTGGCCTGGGCAGCGATGTGGGTGTCCTACCTGTACCTGCCCAAGCCGCCCGCGCCGGCCGCCAACCCCGGCCTGCCGGTGAACGTGAACTACGTGTTCGGCCTGAACGACAAGGCGCCGCAGACCTGGATGCCCGCGCCCATGTTCTTCGCGTGCATGCTGGCGGCACTGCCTGCCTTGATCTGGTGGCCGACGCACTGGCTGCTCAAGCGCTTTGCGCCGAGTGCGCAGGCACGCGCACAGCAGTAACACCGTTGACGCAGCGTTTGGGATCTCAGCGAAAGATCCATCGGCCGCGATCAACAGCTTCGATGCCACTACGCATGGCATCGACGATCCAGAAGGATTCAACACACAACAGGGAGCACACCATGCACAAGACCATCCGACTCATACAGATCATCTTTTCGCTGGCTGGGGCCGTGCTGCTGACACTGGCCCTGTACCTGGGCCTGGACACACAGCGCTTCATCGACAAGGCCATCTCCACCGACGGCACGGTGATCGACCTGGTCCCCAACCCGTCCAACGATGGCTCGACAACCTACCGCACGGAAGTGGCCTACATCGACGGGCGCGGCACCACGCGCACCTTCCAGTCGTCCGTGAGCAGCAACCCTCCTTCGCACAACGTGGGCGAGCACGTCACCGTGCTCTATGGCGCGGGGCAGGATGCGTCACCACGCATCCAGAGCTTCACACACCTGTGGCTGGGCACCACCATCGCCGGGGTGCTGGGCACCGTGTTCCTGGCCATTGGCGGTGGCATGGCGCTGTACCGTCAACGGCAACGCCGTGTTGCCATGCGCCTGCGCGCCCAAGGCCAGGCCATTGAGGCGCGTATCCAGGGTGTCGAGCCCAACGAGGCCGTGTCTGTCAATGGCCGCCATCCTTTCGTGGTGCTGTGCCAGTGGCAGAACCCGACCACGCAAGAAGTGCACGTGTTTCGCAGCGAGAACTTGTGGTTCGATCCGAGTGACTACCTGAAGCGACCGCAGGTGCGGGTGTTCATCGAGCCTGAAAATCCGAAGCGGTATCTGGTGGATTTGTCGTTCTTGCCCAAGATGGCTGCGTGACACCCCACGAAGACGTCAAACCCAATCTGCAGCACTATTTGAAGTAGTACGCTTTTTC